>JBEQCK010000062.1:0-17821 GCA_041639335.1 Novosphingobium sp. | reverse complement strand
GGTTTGCCCGAGATCGAAGCCATCTGGACGCCCCGCAGGGGTTCGACCAGAATGGCCCATCGCCGCGTCGGCAGGACAGGAAATATCGACATATTCCTGCGCCCTGCCTCCTCGCGCTGAGCCATTCTGCCTCGAACCTCGAACGTGCCCTGATTGGGTTTGGACCCTAGAACCGCAGGATCGGCTTTACAACGCGTCCCGTTTCTGCCGCCGCAAACGCCTCGGATATTTCGTCGAAGCCAAACCATTCGACAAGGCGGTCGAACGGGAAGCGGCCGGCGCGGTAGTGTTCGATCAGCTCAGGGATGAAGCCCTGCGGATCGGCGCTGCCTTCGACAACGCCGCGGATCACGCGGCCCGCGCTCATGACGTGGGTGGTGTCGGCGCGAACCTCGGTGCCGGGCGCGTAGGCACCGACCAGCGCGATCTCGCCCCGCGGTGCGAGGGCAAGGATCGCGGCATTGACCAGCGATGCAATGCCGGTCGTATCGATGATATAGTCGAAGCCCGTCGGGCAGCCCGCCTCCTTCGCCAGTGCCAGGAAATCGTCCCTGCTGCGCAAGGCGTGGGTCGCGCCAAGGTCGATGGCAAGGTCTAGCCGCGTCGGATTGACGTCTATCGCGGCAATCGTCCCTGCGCCTGCGATGCGCGCCGCCATCACGGCAGACAGGCCGACCGCGCCCACTCCGACCACCGCGACGCTCGATCCGGCGCGCACACGGCAGGCGTTGAGCACCGCGCCCGCGCCGGTCTGGATGCCGCAGCCCAATGGGCCGAGCAGTTCGAGCGGCAAGTCCTTGGCCACCTTCACCGCATTGCGCCGGTTGACCACGGTGTGCGTGGCAAACGACGATTGGCCGAAGACATGGCTGTGCACTGGTGCGCCGCCCGCGTCCTTCAACGCGGTCGAGCCATCGGCGCGCGCGCCGAAGAAGTTGAGCGGCACCCATGAGTGGCAATAGGCAGGCGCTTTCTCGTCGCAGCTTGGGCAATGGCTGCACGACATGAAGCTGAGCACCACGTGATCGCCCACTGCCAGATCGGTGACCTCATCGCCGACCGCCAGGACAACGCCCGAACCCTCGTGCCCCAGCACGACGGGAAGCGGCACTGGCAACTGCCCGTCGCGCATCACCATGTCCGTGTGACAGATGCCGACGCCGCGCATTTCCACAAGCACTTCGTCGGCGCGCGGAGCGTCGATTGTTACGGTCTCGATCCGTGGTGCTGCGCCCGCAGTGCGCAGGACGGCGGCCTTGGCGGTGGTCATGGCAGATTTCCTGTGAATGGCAAAAGCGATGGTGGCGGGGCCCCACCCACGAGTAACAATTTGGGGCGGGGCTCCGGACGATCAGAACTTGAAGCCGACGCGGGCGTACCATTCGCGGGGCCGGTTATAACTGCCGAAGTAAACGCCGGCCGCATCGTTCGCGCCTGCCGAAACGAGGTAGCGCTCGTCGGTCAGGTTCGTGCCGCCCACGGTCAGGTCCCACTTGCCGCCCGGTTCGCGATAGGTGAGGCTGGCGTTGACGATGTCGATTGGCTGGCGGCGCAGCGGCAGGTAGCGCGCCACGTCATTCCACACCGCGCTCTTGTGCGTCCAGTCCGCAAGGAACACCAGCGATCCGCCGTTGCCAAGGCCAAGCTCGTAGCGAGGCGCAAGGTTTGTGGACCACTTCGCGGTCTTGGGCAGTTGTCCCCCCACGACGGCCCCTTCGCGCAGGCCGGGGATTGGGCCTGCCACGTCGGGCCGCAGGACGCTGGCTGAAAGCGCAGTGAAATAGGCATCGAGGTAGCCTACCGAGGCGTTGATCGTCAGACCTTTGACGGGCGCGACAATGGCCTCAAGCTCCACGCCCTTGATCCGCGCTGTGCCGGCATTGTCGATGGTGGGCGAAGTGCCGACCTGCTGGTTCAGCTGAACGTTCTTGTAGTTGGTGGAGAAGGCCGCGACGTTGACCTGCAGGCGCCGGTCGAGCCAAGTGGACTTCACGCCAACCTCGAAGGTTTCAGCCAGTTCCTCGTCGAAATCGGGCGCGACGTTGCCTTGCGGGTTGGTCAGGCGGGTGGTCCAGCCGCCGGTCTTGTAGCCTTCCGAATAGCTGCCGTAGACCATCACGTCGTCGCTGGGGTGCAGTTGCACGCCGATCTTGGGCGCGAAGTTCGAGAAGGTCTTGCGGTTCACGCCGGGCACATAGACCCGAACCGGATTGGTCGGATCAGGGAACGACAGGGCGGCGAAGCACGGCGGACCGCCCGCAGCCTGTGGCGGGGCCAGCGGGAAATCGCCGAACGGGAAGATCGTGCCCGCGGCATTTGCGCAGCCGAAGAGCTTGTAGTTGCCGCCATTCAGGTCCTGCTGCCCGCCTTCGAACAGCTTCGTCTCCTTGGTGTAACGCCCGCCCAGCGTGACGCCGATCCAGTCGTTCACGCGGAAATCGGCCTGTCCGAAGAAGGCATAGTTCTTGGTGTCGAAGCTGTTGGGCCCATCCACCTGCAGCAAGCCTTCGTCGAAGGTCACGAAATCGTGCAGGTCGCCATCTTCCTTGAAGTAATAGGCGCCGGCCACGAAGTTCAGCTTGCCGTCGAGCAGGTTGGACCCGAGCAACTGCACTTCCTGGCTGAACTGCTGCTGGTTCTGGCTGAAGGTCAATTCCAGCATGGAAAGCGGCGAACCATCGAGGTCCGAGCCCGCCTTCCAGTTGGTCTTGCGGTAGCTGGTGATCGAGCGGACCATGAGGCCTTCGGCAAGGTCATACTCCAGATTGCCGGCAAAGCCCCACGCGCGCAGCTTGTTGAGCGTGGGACCGGTGGCATAGGTCTTGTCAGGATCGCCTGTAATGAAGCGCCCATCCCACGGCAGGCGGTTGTTGGTCGGGTCGGCGTCGGTGTTGACCCCTGCCAGCGATCCGAGGAGGCGACCGGGGTTTACGCTGGTGCCGCGCGCACCGCAGATCGCGCTGGCGCCCCGTGCGGCGATCTCCGCCTGCGTCGAGCCGATGCAGAAGTTGTAGAGCCCGGCGAAGAGGAAGCCGCCTGCCGGATTGATCGGGTTGATGCCGGTTCCGGGCAGGGGGTTGGTCGGCGCAAACGGTCCCGCCGGGAAGGACACGCCCAGAAGCGAGTTGTTCTGCCCTGAGGAATCCTGGTTGGTGTAGTCACCCGAAAGCGTTGCGCGGAAGGCACCGCCATCGTCCCAGCGCAGCTTGCCGCGCAGGCTCATGTTGTTGTCCGCACTCTGGCGGCTGGAGGTTGAATAGTCGGCGTTGTTGAACGCGGTGAAGGGATCGGAATTGGCAATCGCGCGCATGTCCGCTGCGCTCCCGTTGTACGGGATGCGCTTCTGGAAGCCGCTGCGGCTGGTGACCGCACCGGTAAGCGAGGCGGCAAGGCTGTCGGTGATCGGCAGGTCGATGGTGGCGCGGGCGCGCAGCAGGTCGAAGCTGCCGGTGGTGAGGTCACCGGTCAGGCGGAACTCCTTGCCGGGATTGTGCGTGACGATCGAGATCGCCCCACCGATGGTGTTGCGCCCGAACAGCGTGCCTTGCGGACCCTTTAGAACCTCGATCCGCTCCACATCCGGCAGATCCTGATTGGCGCCGACGGTACGGGCCAGGAACACCCCGTCGAGATAGATGCCGACGCCCGGATCGATGTTGAACGCAAAATCGTCCGAGCCGATGCCGCGGATTGTCGCAGAGAGCACTGCGGACGAACCCGAGAAGGGCGTACCGCCATCAAGGTTCACGTTGGGAGCAATGCCGCTTAGTGCCGAGATGTCGGCCACGGCGCGTTCCTTCAGGGCGGTGCCACCGAAAGCCGAAATGGCAATCGGCACGTCCTGCACGTTCTCGACCCGCTTCTGTGCGGTGACGACGATCTCCTCGATGCCGCCGGCTTCTTCCGCCTGCGCGGTTTCCTGCGCAAATGCGGGCATAGCGAGAATGGATGCAGCAAGCGCAACGACGCTAGCCGAGGTGAATCGAGCCTTCATGCGGAACCTCCCATGTTTATGGGATCGGTCTAGCTGTCCGGTTCAAGACTGCCTGTCCGGGCGCGCAGAAAACCGGACGGAAGCGCAAGGACCATCAGTTCATGCGGCGATAGTGGCTGGGCGTGGTGCCGAAATGCTGCTGGAACCGGCGGGCGAAGTGGGCGGAATCGGCAAAGCCGCACTCGATGGCAATTGTGGTGACGCTCGTACCGGGCTCGCCCACCAGCCTCTTTGCCGCGCGGTGCAGGCGGCGGCGCATGATCAGGGCGCTTGGCGTGGTTCCGGCACTGGCCGCAGCCGCCTGCAGTGTGCGCAGGGGAACGCCAAGGCTGGTTGCCAGAGCCGACGGGTTGAAGTCTGTATCGCCAATCCGTTCAAGGATGATGGCTTCGGCACGCGTCAACAGGCCATTGGTTGGCGCCTCCATCACTTTGCCGCTGCCTTCGATGCACGAAGCGATCATTTCGCCGAGTATTCCGGCGTGCATTTGCCAATGCGCATCGGGCAGAACTTCGGGGGCTTCCTGCCACAGCGAGGACATGTAGCGGTGAGCTAGTCGGGTAGAGGGCAGTTGGCCGGAAATGCGCCGCGCAACGAAATCGTCGATGTTGGGCATGCGCTCGGCCAGCGTCCGGCGATCGAACTCCACCACCATCATCTCGTGCGTCGTGCTGGTGTCGAAGCGATAGAACTCCTCAGCCGCGCACAGCACCATGTCTCCTTCCGTCAGATCGACGGTCCGGCCACGTTGTTCGAGCCTGACGTCGCCCCGAGTAAGGAAGTGAGCAACCAGCGACTGATCGGTCGGACGCGTCGAACGCTCGGCATGGCGCGAGATCACCGCAGCGCGTGAATAGGGGCGAACCATGCGCAGCGTCCCCATCTGCCACACCGTCAGCCGCGCATCGAAGCGATCGCGCGGAGCGTCGACGACCATGCCGGCGTAGGTCGAGGAAATCAGATCGTTCCAGTAATCGAGCCGCTCAACCGGAGCGAGTGCGCGGGTGCTGAGAACTTCGAGCATGGTTTTACCGCCGGTTTCAGGACTCTCCGGCGGCATTGTTATAGAATATAGCAACGTCTGCCAAGCTTGCGCTTGTCAGCCCAGCTTGCGCAGCGGTTCGGAGCCGTCCCAGTCCTTCCCGGCATCCTTGATCATCTGGAAGATGCCATCGGCCCCGGTCATGTTCTGGAGCAGTTCGATCACGTGGCCGGGGCCCTTTCCGGGATCGACGTAGATCACCTCGCCGTCGGCGCCGACCTTGCCCTCGACCAGGATCTCGGCACCCGCCTCGGCGCAGGCCGCGCGGGCTTCCTCGATTGAATCCACGAAGATGCAGATATGGTGGAGGCTGTCGGTCACCGCATATTCGCCGGTGTAGATTGACGGCTCCGCGTTTTCAGGCCGGATCAGTTCGATCTGCACGTCGCCCCAATAGGCGATGGCGATGGAGAAGACCGCGCCGGTGGGCACGCCCTTATACTTGCATTCGCCGAGCGCAACGTTCTCCATCAGGTAGAACGGGCCGACGCCCATCGTCTCGGTCCAGTACCTGACCGCCGCGTCGAAATCCTGCGGCAGGTAGGCGAGCTGGCCGACCGGCCCCAGCTGGGTGATCTTGCGGGTCATGCGAAGAGGCCCTCAGGTGCTTCGAGCAGGCCCTTCAGCGTCTGCAGGAACTGCGCTCCCGCCGCGCCGTCAATCGCCCGGTGGTCGACCGACATGGTCAGCTGGATGCGGGTTTCGAAGGCGATATCGCCGCCCTCGGCCTCGACCGCGACGCGGTTCGCGCCGCCGACGGCAAGGATTGCGCCCTGCGGCGGATTGATGATCGCATCGAACTGCTCGATCCCGAACATGCCGAGGTTGGAGACCGAGAAGGTGCCTCCGTCCATGTCCTCGTATCCGAGCTTGCCCGCCTGTGCCTTGTCGATCAGGGCGCGGGTGGTCGCCGCGATCTGTGCGATGTGCATGCGGTCTGCCTGCCGCACGATCGGGGTGACGAGGCCCTTGGGGCTGGCCACCGCGATGGCGACGTCGGCGTGCGGGAATGAATGGACGCTATCGCCATGAACCTGCACGTTGACGTCCGGATGCTTGACCAGCGCCAGCGCCACGGCCTTGACGATGTAGTCGTTGATCGAAGCTTTCGTGCCTAGCACGAGATTGGCCGTCTTGCGCAGCGCCATCAACTCATCGACTGCGGCCGAGACGCGCAGGTAGAAGTGCGGGATGGTCTGCTTGGCCTCGGTCAGGCGCTTCGCCACGACCTTGCGCACCTTGTCGAACGGCTGGACCTGCGGCTGGTTGGCAACCAGTTCGAACGGCGCGCCGAAAGCTGGCGCCGCGGCCGTGGTCGGCTTGACCAGCGCCAGTACGTCGGCCTTGGAGATACGGCCGCGCGCGCCGGTCCCCTTGATCGAGGCGAGGTTGATCCCGTGCTGCGCGGCGATGCGGCGGGCCAGCGGCGAAGCAAAGGCCTCGGGGCTGTCCTCGACCAGTTGCGCGCTGCCCTTGAAGGACAGGGCGCGTTCCGGGCGCAGGGCTTGAACCACGTCCTGATAAGTAATGCGCCCGTTGCGACCCGAACCCTCGATCGGTTCGATGTCGACGCCTTCGGCCTCGGCCAGCTTCAGCGCCTCAGGGCTGATCGCACGGTTGGTGACGATCTTCTTCGGCTCACGCGCAGGGGCAGGAGCCGCTGCGGCAGGGGCCGCCGCTGCCCGAGCTGGCGCAGAACCACCGCCCTTGGCCGCGACCGAGGTCTCGGCGGGCTTGAAGCCTGCAATGAACTCGTCAACTTCGGCGTCCGAGGTATCGGCGTCGGCGAACACCGCCAGCAACGCGCCCACCGGGTGCGCTTCTTCGCTGGCTGGAGTCAGCAGGCGCTTGAGCACCGCGTCGTACTCGGCTTCGACCTCGTTGGTGATCTTGGCGGTTTCGATCAGGCACAGGACCTGGCCCTTGGAAAAGGCCTCGCCTTCCTTGACCATCCATTCGGCGATCGTGCCCTCGGTCATCTCGATGCCCCACTTGGGCATGCAGAACGGGCGGATATTGGCCATGTCGCGGCTCCTCAGCGGTAGCCCAGAACCTTGCGCACCGCCGCTTCGATCTTGTCGGTCGAAGGGAGGTAGGCAGATTCCAGCTCGCGCGCGAACGGGATGGGGGTGTGCGGCGGGTTGACCGACAGCGGCGGAGCCTTGAGGCTGGCAAAGGCCTTCTCGGCGACCAACGCACAGATGTCGGCGCCAAGGCTGCAACGCGGCGGCGCTTCGTCGACGACGACGAGCCGACCGGTCACCTCGACCGAATCAAGGATCGTCTCTTCATCGAGCGGGCTTGTGGTGCGCAGGTCGATCACGTCACACCCGATGCCTTCGGCGGCGAGCTTGTCGGCCACTGCCTCGCAGAAGCCGAGCAGAAGGCCGGTCGATACGATGGTCACGTCCTGTCCGGCGCGGGAGAGGCGGGCGTGGCCGAACGGGATCATGAAGTCCGGATCGTCGGGCACGTCGCCCGAAACGCCGTAGAGCGCCTTGTGCTCGAGGAAGATCACCGGATCGTCGTCACGGATCGCGGTGCGCAGCAGGCCCTTCACGTCGGCAGGCGTGGTCGGCATCACGACCTTGAGGCCGGGCATGCCGGTGAGGATCTGGTGGACCGCCTGGCTGTGCTGCGCGGCCGCGTTATAGCCCGCGCCATAGGCCATCCGGATCACTGCCGGGCACTTGGTCTTGCCGCCGAACATGTAGCGGAACTTGGCGATCTGGTTCCAGATCTGGTCAAGCGAGACGCCAATGAAGTCGGCGAACATCAGTTCGGCTACCGGACGCTTGCCCGACAGGGCAAGGCCCGCCGCTGCGCCCATGATCGCGCTTTCCGAAATCGGCGTATCGATCACACGATCCGCACCGAACTTCCCGAACAGTCCGGTCGAGGTCGACCAGATCCCGCCGATGGCTTCGGGGCCTCCGGGCGTGCCCATGCCGCCAACCACGTCCTCGCCCAGCACGACGACATTCTCGTCGCGCTCCATTTCTTCGGCGATCGTCGAGACGACGGCATCGCGGTACATCATTTTTGCCATTGGTCCGCTCCCTCGTCTCAGTACGAAATGTAGACGTCGGTCAGGACGTCTTCGGCGGTGGGACGATCGGCGGCCTTGGCCTGCCGGACGGATTCCTCGATCGCTTCGAGCACTTCGGCGTCAAGCGCATCGAGATCTGCGTGCTCCAGAAGCCCTGCGTCGGTGACCGACTTGCGGAAGTTCTTGAGGCAATCGCGCATCTCGCGAATGCGCTCGAGTTCGCCCGGACCGCGATAGCGCTGCGGGTCGCCCTCGAAGTGTCCGAAGAAGCGCTCGGTATCGAATTCGACGGCAGCGGGACCGTTGCCCGGAACGCGCACGTAGTCGAGCACTTCACGCATCGTTTCGTAGACCGAGAAGAAGTCGGTGCCGTCACCGCGCCAGACCTTCATGCCGAAGGCCTCGGCGCGGCTGGCGATGTCGCCATTGGTGCCGACTGCGTACTGATAGCCGGTGTGTTCGGAATAGTGGTTGTTCTCGAACACGAAGATTGTCGCGGCCTTGGTGACCACGGCCATGTTCATCGCTTCGAAGGTGGTGCCCTGGTTGCACGCGCCGTCGCCCGAGAAGGTGATGGCGACCTTGAGGTGCCCATCAGCATTTGGGCCGTCGATCTTGGCGGCGATCCCTGCGCCCACCGCGATCGGCGCGCCCGCGCCGACGATGCCGTTGGCGCCGAGCATGCCCTTGTCGACGTCGGCAATGTGCATCGAGCCGCCCTTGCCCTTGCACAGGCCGTCGCGGCTGCCCCAGATCTCCTTCATCATCCCGTTCACGTCACAGCCCTTGGCAAGGCAATGGCCGTGGCCGCGATGGGTGGAGACGATCTTGTCGTCGTTGTCGAGATGCTCGCACACGCCCACCGCGACAGCTTCCTGCCCGCAGTAGAGGTGAGTGAAGCCGGCGATCTCGCCGGTCTGGATATCGACGTGGAGGCGTTCCTCGAATTCGCGGATCACCTTCATCTGGCGATAGGCGCGCAATAGCGCCTCACGGCTCAGCTGCATCCTTTTCTTCCCTTAAAGTCCGAGCACAGTGCGCGCGATGATGCCCGCCTGCACTTCGTTGGTTCCGCCGAAAATGGTCCAGGCACGGCTGTTGAGATAGCGTGCCGAGGCGACTTGCGCGCCCTCCGCGTGAATGGGCGCCGGGGCATTGTCGCCATAGAGCGGCCGCGCGAAATCGAGCTGGAGACCAGCAGGGCCATAGAGATCCACTGCCAGCAGATCGACATCCTGCCGCAGATTGGACGCCAGCAGCTTGCACAGCGAGGTCTGCGGGCCGGGCGCGCGGCCCTTGGCGATTTCCGAGAGGATCTTCAGCTCGATCATCTCGAGGCTCTGGATGCCCAGCCGCACCTTCGCGACGCGGCGCTTCCAGTCGGTATCGTCAGCCAGCTTGCCGCTGCGACCGTCGGGCTCATGTGCCGCGGCCTGTTCGATCTGGGCAAGGTCGTACTCCAGCTTGGGCGAATGGCACGAACCGCCGCGCTCGTTCTCGAGCAGGAACTTGGCGAGTTTCCAGCCATCGCCTTCCTCGCCCACCCGGTCTTCCACCGGCACGATGGCGTCCTCGAGGAACACCTGGTTGACCTCGTGGTCCCCCGCCAGCGTCAGCAGCGGGCGGACCGAGACGCCGGGCTGGTTCATGTCGACCAGCAGGAACGAGATGCCCGCCTGCTTCTTGACGCTGGCATCGGTCCGGACCAGCGCGAACATCCTGTTGGCCCAGTGAGCGTGCGTGGTCCAGATCTTCGAGCCGTTGAGCTTGTAGTGCGTGCCATCTTCCGAAAGCGTGGCGCGGCACTGCAGGCTGGCAAGGTCAGAGCCGGAGCCGGGTTCGGAAAAGCCCTGGCACCAGTAGTCCTCACCTGAAAGGATCTTGGGCAGGTACTTGGCCTTCTGTTCGGGCGTGCCGAAGGTGTAGATCACCGGGGCAACGAGCTTGAGCCCCAGCACCGTGAGGTTCGGCGCCCCCGCCAGCGCGCATTCCTTCTCGAAGATGTAGCGCTGCGTCGGTGTCCAACCCGTGCCGCCCACTTCCTTCGGCCACTGGTAGGCGAGCCAGCCCTGCTCGTTCAGCACCGCATTCCAGCGCTGGCCGATGTCCGGTTCGACGAAGACGGTGGGCGACATTGCCGCGCCATGCTTCACCTCTTCTGGCAGCTTCTCGGCCAGGAAGGCGCGCACTTCATCACGAAAGGCCAGTTCTTCGGGGGAAAGATCGATGTCCATTGTGTTCAACGCTCGAGAATGGTGACGGCAGAGACGCCGGGGGCGCCATAGACATGACTGTATGCGGTCTTGGGGTTGCCGGGAACCTGCCGTCCGCCGCCGTCACCGCGCAACTGGACGACGTTTTCATAGACCTGGCGCAGGCCAGACGCACCGATCGGTTCGCCACAGGCAAGGCAGCCGCCGTCGGTGTTCACAGGAAGGCTCCCGCCGATTTCGGTTCTTCCTTGCGCCAGCCACGCTTCCTGCTCGCCGTCCTTGCAGAAGCCGTTCTCGGCCATGTGCATGATCTCGGCGCCACATTCGGTGTCCTGCAGCTGGGCGAGCGCAATGTCCTCTGGCCCGATCCCGGCCATGCGGAAGGCATCGGCGCTGGCGATCTGCGTTGCCGTGACCTTGCCGCCACCGATGTCGATGGACGGGGCGAAGACCTCGAAGCTCTTGGGCGGGCGGGTGCGCATGGTCGCGGCCTTGAGCCGGACCAGCGGCTTGCCCAGTTCCCGCGCCTTCTTTTCGCTGGCTAGGATCAGCGCAACGCCGCCTTCTGCAGGCGAGCAGAACATGTACTTGGTATAGGGGTCGGACACGAGCGGCGCTTCAAGGATCGTCTCCATGTCCACCGGTTCGCGCCGCCAGGCGTGCGGGGCGTGCATCGCGTTGCGGAACGCCTTGTTGGCCACGCGCGCCAGGCTGGTCTGGCTGATGCCGTGTTCGTGCATGTAGCGCATGATCTTGGCCGCGAAGAACTGCGTGGTGATCATGTAGCCGGCATCGCCGTACCATTCCGGCAGGTTGTATTCCGAAGGCAGTGCGTTGAACGCGCCGCGCGGGTGCTTGTCGAAGCCGACCGCCAGGCCGATGTCGAACTCGCCGCTCTTGATCGCCATCTGCGCGGAAAACAGCGCCGAGCCGCCCGCCGCGCAGCCATTGCGCACGTTGATGAACTGCACGCCGGTAAGGCCAAGTCGTTCGACCATGGTATCGGGATTGCCCGCCGCGTCAGAGCTGCCATAGGCGAACTGGATCTGCGGCCAGTCGATCCCGGCATCGGCCAGAGCTTCGCGTACCGCGAAGACGCCCTGCTCAAGGCCGGAAAGGCCATCGGTGCGGCCGAACGGGTGGATGCCCACGCCGACGATGCAGACGTCACCGCTCATGCTGCTGCTCCTGCGGGACGAAATGCGGGGATCATCACGGAGTCGGGCGCGTCCGGATCGAGCGGGATCATGGTCAGTTCCAGCGGCATGCCGATGCGGATGTCCTCGAAGGCGACGTCAGTCAGGCGCGATTCGACGATGACTTCGCCGGGCAGTTCGACATAGGCGACGGCCCACGGGCGGAACGCCTCGGGGCCCTTGTAGGGCGGGGATTTCGGGCGGTAGCGCTGGATCGTGTAGGACCACAGCGTTCCGGTGCGGGAGAGGGCGACCTGCTCGTACCGCTCACCGGGAGGGCACGGAAACACGACGCGACCCGTTTCACGCTCGCGCCCGCCGATCAGGTGCGGCGGTTTGTCCTCGGTAATTAGCCCTTGGGCGATAACGTGCATTCCACTCCCGTCCGTGCAAGTCCGGAGGCCTGATTCCGGTTTCCTGCACTAGACCCGTCACAAACCACTTTGCCGACTCTGCAAAACGCTAGGGTGGGCAAAACGCTAGGGTTGGCAAAACGCTAGTGTGGGCAAGACGCTAGGGTGAGCCAATGGTCAGGGGCAAACGCATCAGTCCAAGTTCACCGAGCAGGCGGGGGATTTCGGACTTGAGGTTGAAGAACCCCTTGCCGCAGTGGGGCCAGCACATCCGGTCCCATTCCCGCTGATGTTCCGCAAGGACAATGCCTTTCGCCGCAAGCTGCGCCCGCAGGCTCTCAAATGCAGTGGCGACCGGGCCGACGGGAGCGAAGGCGGTCACGACCTGTTTGCAACCGTACCGCTTGGCGATCGTGGCAATGTCTCCCGCGCCGGAAGGACATCGCCAATACGCCGCAGCACGGGCGCCAGCGTCTTTGAGGGCCGTGCGGTCCCATTCGTTTCGGGCAAGATCGTCGGCCACGGCGACGGCCCGCACATCAAGATCGGGCAGCTCGGTTTCGAGCGAGCAGTCCTCGGGCGTTACCAGCACCAGCGTCGGTAGCCGGGAGTCCGGGGCAACCGCCGTGCGCAGCGGCGTGCGCAGGGGGTGGCTGAAGCATTGCGAATTCCGCGCGGTAGAGGCCAGGCCATCGGGCCGGAACCTGCCGCCGGTCATCGCAGCGATCCGATCGGCATCGGCCAGATAGCTTCTGCCCGGCGTGTGCAGCCCGGCCACCCAGCGCCAGCTCAGCGTGTTTGAAGCCGGGTCGGCATCGACCAGCTTGTCGAAAAACCACTGCGCACCAAGCTGCCATGGCAGGCCGAGCGTGAAGACCCAGATCGATGCAACCTGCATCCGCGCCCAATTGTGCAGGTAGCCGGTTGCGGCAAGCTCGCGTGCCCAATGGTCGAAAGCATCGATGCCGGTGCGGCCCGCCATCGCCTCAGTCACTGCCGCGTCCGGTTCGGAGGTATCGAGATCGCCGAGGTATGCGCTCCACACGCCCGGGCGCTGTTCCAGCCAACCCTTCCAGTAGGTCCGCCAGAACACCTCGGCGATGAACTTCTCCGCCTTTTCCAGCCGATGCGCCGCCAGAACGCTTCGCACCACCTCGTCCTCGCCGATCAGGCGGCGACGCAGCGCGGCCGAAAGCCGGGACACGTTGGCGTGATCGCCACTGGCATCGACGAGATTGCGCCGCGCGGCATAGGCGCTGCCGGCACGGGGAACGAAACGCTCGAGCCGCTCGAGCGCGGCGGCGCGGGTGAGGGGAAACCTGTCCATGCCCACGGCCTAGACCTGCTGGCACCAACGCTCGACGTGGCAACACGGCCGTGTTGCGACAGGCTGGGCGCAGGGCCAGAGCAGGCGCATGCTGAAGGAATCTGCCCGCGTGTCCCGACCCACCTTGCCTCCTGCCGTAACCGTGCTGGGTCTTGCTGGCTGGTTGCCACAGGCGCTGTGCATCTGGGCAGTCGTCGACAAGGGCCCGTACCAGTGGACCGCCAAGGCGGCTGGCTGCTTTTACGCCGCGCTGATCCTGTCGTTCCTGGGCGGACTATGGTGGATGGCCGGCCTGCTTGGCGGCGTGCGCAAAACGGGACTCTACGTTGTCGCCGTGCTGCCCAGCCTGGCAGCTTGGGCGGCTCTGCTACCGTGGAGCGAGGGCTGGCACTGGCCGGTGCCGTCGCTGGTCGCGCTGGGCCTGTTGCTGCTGGCAAGCCCGCTGGTTGACCGCAAGCTGTCGGGCGACGTCACCCTGCCGGAAGGCTGGCTGCGCCTGCGCATCTGGATGGCGGGCGGCCTCGGCATCCTGACCCTGGCTCTGGCAGCACTCGGCTGATCTCTCGCACGCACATTTCGCTTGGTGGAACGCGCGAGAAGACCGCCGATGGCAGGCGCGCCTCCTCCACGATAACTCTTCGGTGAAGCGGAGATCACGCCGCACCGGAGGGGACATATGCCGGAAATGACCACAGCCCTTGCCATTGCAGGGATAGCGCTGCTCGCGCTCGCCGCGCCCGCTATCGCCAGCCAGAAGCTGGGCGAGACGCAACCGATCCGCGCGCCCGAGACGATCTACGCCAAGACCTGCGGCTATTGCCACGGCCGCAACGTCGGCCCGATCATCTTGGGCCGCGGTCTTCCTGCGGAATCAGTCAAGTACATCGTCCGCCACGGCCAGAACGGCATGCCCGCCTTCCGCCCGACCGAGGTGAAGCCGGAAGAGCTGGAAGCTCTCGCCGCGTGGATCGAGAAGAGTGAAGCGCGCAAGGGGGAGCACGGGCAGTGACTGACATCAACATGGACCGTCGCGGCCTTCTGGGCGCAGGGATCATCGGCGCAGCGAGCTTCGGTCTTGGCACCGGCGCCAGCGCGCAGAACCCCGCGCCGCTCGCCCCGCATATGTCCAAGGCAGACTTCGCCGGCGCCATGAAGGCCTTCCGCGCCGTCGTCGGCAATGATTGGGTGTTCGGCGACGAGGAAGCCGTCGCCCCCTATACCAAGGTCTATGTGCCCGACCCTGCCAACCGCCACGTTCCGGTCGGCGCGGTCTGCCCCGAAACGGTCGAGCAGGTGCAGGAAATCGTCCGCATCGCCAACACCTACAAGCAGCCGCTGTGGACGGTCTCGACCGGCAAGAACATGGGCTACGGCATGACCGCGCCCGCCACGCCGGGGCAGGTCGTGCTCGATCTCAAGCGCATGAACCGCATACTTGAGGTGGACGCCGATCTCGGCACCTGCCTGCTCGAACCGGGCGTCACCTACCAGCAACTCAAGGACTATCTGGTAGAGAACAACATTCCGCTGTGGATCGACGTGCCCACTGTGGGACCGATCGCCTCGCCCGTTGGCAATACGCTGGACCGCGGCGTCGGCTACACGCCCTATGGCGAACACTTCATGTTCCAGTGCGGCATGGAAGTGGTCCTGGCCGATGGGCAGGTCATGCGCACCGGCATGGGCTCGATCAAGGGCAGCACTGCATGGCAGGCGTTCAAGTGGGGCTACGGGCCCTACATCGATGGCCTGTTCACGCAGTCGAATTTCGGCGTCGTCACCAAGATGGGCCTGTGGCTGATGCCCAAGCCCCCGGTCTACAAGCCGTTCATGGTGCGCCACGCCGAAATGGCCGACGTGCCACGTATCATCGAGGCTATGCGCCCGCTTCGCGTCTCGAACCTCGTCGCCAACTGCAACCTGATGATGAGCGCGTCCTACCAGCTCGCCATGTTCAAGCGCCGCAACGAAATCGTGCCCGATGGCGCGGTGCTTGATGAGGTCTCGCTCAAGAAGGCAGCCAAGGCGAATGGCCTTGGCATGTGGAACACCTACTTCGCGCTCTACGGCACCGAACCGACTGTCGGCGCGATCGAGCCGATCATCCGCGCGAGCCTGACGGCCAGCGGTGGCGAGGTGCTGACCGCCGCCGAGATGGGCGACAATCCGTGGTTCCACCACCACGCCACGTTGATGGAAGGCGGGCTCAACCTCGACGAGATCGGCCTGCTGCGCTGGCGCGGGGCGGGCGGGGGCCTTGCCTGGTTCGCGCCGGTTGCCGCCGCGCGCGGCGTCGAGGCCGAGCGCCAGACCGCATTGGCCAAGGAAATCGTCGAGAAACACGGCTTCGACTATACAGCCGCCTACGCCATCGGGTGGCGCGACCTGCACCACATCATCGCGCTGCTGTTCGACAAGTCCGATGCCGGGCAGGAGAAAAAGGCCGACGCCTGCTACCGCGAACTCGTCACCCGCTTCGGCGCGCAAGGCTGGGCGAGCTATCGCACTGGCGTCAATTCGATGGACCTTGTGGCGCAGCAATACGGATCGGTGAACCGCGAATTCAACGCCAAGATCAAGCACGCGCTTGATCCCAACGGCATTCTCGCCCCCGGCAAATCAGGAATCATCTGACATGATGCGCTTCGAAGGAAAGGCCGTCCTGGTGACCGGCGCCGCCACCGGCATCGGCCGGGCGACAGCCATCGCATTCGCGCGCGAGGGCGCCTCGGTGATGATCGGCGACATTGACGACCGCGCCGATGAAACCGTGGCGATGATCCTGGGGGAAGGGGGTCGTGCGGCCTTCCGCAAGACCGACGTGCGCAAGGCGTCGGAGCTGGACGCACTGGTGGCGCAATGCCTCGACCGTTTCGGCCGCATGGATGCCGCGTTCAACAACGCCGGCGTCCTGCCGCCGCAGCGCCCGATCCATGAAATCCCCGAGGACGAACTCGATCTTGCCATCGAAGTCGATTTCAAGGGCGTGTTCTTTGCCATGCAGGCCGAAATCCGCCACTTCCTGAGCGTTGGCGGCGGGGCCATCGTCAACACCGCCAGCGTGGGCGCACTGATCGCGGACCCGAACATGAGCGCCTATTGCGCGATGAAGCACGCCGTCTCCGGCCTCACCAAGGCGGCGGCGGTGGAATATGCGCAAATGGGCATCCGCGTGAACGCCATTGCGCCCGGCTTCGTCGTCACCCCGATGACGCAGCACTGGGCAGACAGCAACGAGTTTACCCAGATGTTCTTCGCCCAGAACATCTCCGGCCGCGCCGCGCGCCCCGAGGAAATCGCGCCCACCGTCCTGCATCTGTGCTCGGATGGAGCCAGCTTCATCAATGGCGCCACCTTCACCATCGACGGCGGCCAGACCGCCCACTGATTCCTGCAGATTGAGGAGACGGAAATGCGAAAGGTTCTCTCGCTTCTCGCGGCATCGGCGCTTTCAATCAGCGCAGCCCATGCCAAACCGCTCGAATACAAGGTGATCCCGACCAGCCCGGTCAGCATGGTGGCGAACGTCACCCTGATCACCGGTGATAAGGATGCGGTGCTGGTCGATGTACCCTTTGCCCGGTCCGACGCCATGCGCGTTGCCGCCGAAGTGCTGGACAGCGGCAAAAGCCTGAAGGCGATCATCATCACGCACGATCACCCCGATCACTTCTTCGGGCTGGACGTGCTGCAGGATGCATTCCCCGACGCGAAGATCATGGCCAATCCGGTCGCCGCAAAGGACATGGCGCGCTCGATCCCGATCAAGTTCAAGCGCTGGAGCGGGCAACTCGGCACCAACGCGCCCAAGCGCCCGGTGCAGCCCGTGGCAATGGCGGGCGACAGCTTCGACCTCGAAGGGCACAAGCTGCAGGTCCTTGGGCCAATGCAGGGGGACCACGTCCACTCTACCGCCGTCTGGGACGCCGAGACGCGCACCCTCATCGCCGGTGATATCCTCTACAACGGCGTTTATGTCTGGCTTGGTGAACACGGGCCTGAGCAATACGATGCCTGGCTCAAGGTGCTCGACCAGCTCGAGGCGCTGAACCCGGTCAAGGTCGTGGCAGGCCACACCAAACCCGGCCTCCCTGACGACAGCATGAGCATCGGCTGGACCCGCGCCTACATCAAGGCCTTCGCCGATGCGCGCAGCCGGTCAAAGACCTCGAAGGAACTCGCCGCAATCATGGCCGCGAAGTATCCCAATGCGACCGAAGTCTACGGCGGGTTCCTGCTGGGTATCTCCAGCCAGGTCGGCGCTGGCGAGATTCCGCCGTGGGATGAATGAATCCGGCGTCAGGCGGCCCTCAGGTCGCCAGCGAGATATAGCCCAGCTGCGCGGCCTTGAACACGGTCTGGCTGCGGTTCACCGCATTGAGCTTCATCGAGGCGTTATGGATGTGGAAACGCACCGTGGCGCGGCTGCGGCCCATGATCATGCTGATCTCGAGGTCGGTCTTGCCGATTGCCGCCCAGCGCAGGCACTCCACCTCACGCTTTGAAAGGCGCGAGCCCGAAGGCAGGGCCTGCGCCGATCCCATCGCGTGGACATAGCTGGCGATGAAGGTGCGGGCATAGATACCGAAGGCGTCGCCGTTTTCCAGAAACACGTCGTCCAGTTCGGTCTGCGCTGGATCCAGCGGG
>JBEQCK010000061.1:0-17901 GCA_041639335.1 Novosphingobium sp. | reverse complement strand
ACAGCTAAGCCCGTCGCGCCGCGGCGGGGAGGGGTAGAACCATGGCACTCCTTAGTTTCGAACGAAAATACCGCGTTCGCGGTGGCACGTTGATCGGCGGCGACCTGTTCGATTTCTGGGTGGGTCCGTTCTACGTCGGCTTCTTTGGCGTGGTGACCGCGATCTTCGCATCGCTGGGCACTGCGCTCATCTTCTACGCGGCATCGCAAGGGCCGACGTGGAATCCCTGGCTCATCTCGATCGAGCCGCCAGACCTCAAGTACGGGCTGGGCCTCGCCCCGCTTGCACAAGGCGGGTTCTGGCAGGTCATCACTGTCTGCGCGCTGATTTCGTTCAGCAGCTGGGCGCTGCGCGAAGTCGAGATCTGCCGCAAGCTGGGCATGGGCTACCATGTGCCGGTCGCCTTCAGCATGGCGATCTTCGCCTACTTCACGCTGGTGGTGATCCGCCCCGTCCTTCTGGGCGGATGGCACTTCGGCTTCCCTTACGGCATTTTCAGCCACCTCGATTGGGTTTCCAACACGGGTTACCAGTACCTGCACTTCCACTACAATCCGGCCCACATGCTGGCAGTCTCGTTCTTCTTCACGACGACGCTTGCGCTCGCCCTCCATGGCGCGCTGGTGCTCTCTGCGGTGAACCCGCCGGAAGGTGCCGAAGTGAAGTCGCCCGAGTACGAAGACACCTTCTTCCGCGATCTCATCGGCTACTCGGTCGGCACGCTGGGCATTCACCGCGTCGGCCTGCTCCTTGCCCTCAATGCGGGCTTCTGGAGCGCGGTATGCATCGTGATCAGCGGGCCGCTGTGGACCAAGGGCTGGCCCGAATGGTGGACCTGGTGGCTCAACCTGCCGATCTGGTCGTGAAGGAGCACTGAGCGATGGCGACCTATCAGAACATTTTCACCCAGGTCCAGCTGCGGGGCGAACCCGAGGCCGGGATCGCCCTTCCCCCCGGCAGCGAGCCGCGGATCGGCAAGGGATCGTTCAACCACCTCATGGGCCTGATCGGCCATGCGCAGATCGGCCCGGTCTATCTTGGCTGGACCGGCGTGTTCGCGCTGATCTTCGGCTTCTTCGCGATCGAGATCATCGGGCTCAACATGCTCGCCTCGGTGGGCTGGAACCCGATTCAGTTCGTGCGCATGCTGCCCTGGCTGTCGCTTGAACCGCCGGGACCGGAATATGGCTTCACCCCCTTCGTGCCACTGGCCAAGGGTGGCTGGTGGATCATGGCCGGGTTCTTCCTGACCACCTCGATCATCCTGTGGTGGGTCCGCACCTACACCCGCGCCCGCGCGCTGGGCATGGGAACGCACGTGGCCTGGGCCTTTGCCTCGGCGATCTGGCTCTACCTCGTGCTTGGCTTCATCCGCCCGTTCTTCATGGGCTCGTGGGCGGAAAGCGTGCCGTTCGGCATCTTCCCGCACCTCGATTGGACGGCCGCCTTCTCGATCCGCTATGGCAACCTGTTCTACAACCCGTTCCACGCCTTCTCGATCGCCTTCCTCTATGGTTCGACCCTGCTCTTCGCGATGCACGGCGCCACCATCCTTGCGGTCGGTCGCTATGGTGGCGAGCGCGAGATCGAGCAGATCACCGATCGCGGCACGGCTTCGGAACGCGCAGCGCTGTTCTGGCGCTGGACCATGGGCTTCAACGCCACGATGGAATCGATCCACCGTTGGGCTTGGTGGTTCGCAGTGCTGACCACCCTGACCGGTGGCATCGGCATCCTGCTGACCGGCACCGTGGTCGACAACTGGTACCTCTGGGCGCAGCAGCATGGCTATGCTCCGATGTATCCCGATACCGGGGTCATCGATCCCGCAACGCTGGGGAGTGCGGGCCAATGAAAAGGACAATCGCAATCGCCGCATTGGCGAGTGCTGCGCTGACGCTGACCGGGTGCGAGCTCGCCCCCAAGCAATCCGCGCAGTACGGCCACCGCGGCACGGGGATGGACCAGGTCACCTTGAAGAAGGTGGCCATGGCCAAGGACGACGTGCCCGCCCCGCCCTATGATCCGCCCTCAAACGACGGACCTCGCGCCGGCGCGGCCTACCAGAACGTGCAGGTTCTGGGCGACGTGTCGGAAGAGCAGTTCACCTACACGATGGCTGCGATCACCGCGTGGGTTTCCCCGGAGCAGGGCTGCAACTACTGCCACAACCCCGAGAACATGGCCTCGGACGAGAAGTACACCAAGGTCGCCGCGCGCAAGATGTTGCAGATGACCCGCAACATAAACTCCAAATGGAACAAGCACGTGGCGAGCACAGGCGTGACCTGCTGGACCTGCCACCGCGGCAATGCGATCCCGGCCAACTACTGGGCCCTGCCGGAAGCCGGCAAGAACGGGATCATCGGCAACCGCCACGGACAGAACAATCCGGTTCCGGCGTCAGCCTATTCCTCGTTGCCGGAAGCGTCGCTGGCGCTTTACCTGACCGGCGATCCCAAGACCGACAGGTCGATCCGGGTCGTTTCCGATACGCTGCATCCGACCAAGGCCAACGAGCTTTCCATCAAGGAAACCGAGCCACAGTATGCACTTATGAACCACCTGTCGACGTCGCTGGGCGTGAACTGCACGTTCTGCCACAACGCGCAGGCGTTCAAGCCGTGGAACATCAGCACGCCCAAGCGCGCCACGGCGTGGTACGGCCTGCGCATGGTCCGCGACATAAATGGCCAATATATCAGCAGCTTGAAGGACGTCTTCCCGGCGCACCGCAAGGGCCCGATGGGCGATCCGTTCAAGGTGAGCTGCGCCACCTGCCACCAGGGCAAGAACAAGCCCATGGGCGGGTACAAGATGGCCAAGGACTACCCGGCGCTGTGGGGCACGCCGATGGCCCCGCTGGCGACACCGGCGGCAGCTCCTGCGGCACCGGCGGCTCCCGCAGCTCCGATTGCCGCTGCGGTTTCAACCGCAACACACTGATCCCCCGCAGGAATGTGGGACCTGAAAGGTCCGCTGGAGCTTCTCCGGCGGACCTTTTTTTGTGTTTCCAACTCTCCGGGGCAGAAGGGCAACTCTCCCCTGACCCACCCCCAACTCTGCCAGACCAAGGCGCGACTGTCAGAGGCTGCGGCGACGGCGCATGACATCGGCGATGTGCACCGGGAAGGAGAGCGCGATCGGGGCCGAGATCCACGGCCAATCCGCGCCGACCAGTGCAGCGCGAAGTCCAACAACGATCAGTGCGGCAGGCAGCAGCATGGTGAGGAGATCGCCAACGCCCCATCCCCGCCAGCGCAGCCAGAGCGCTTCCAGAAGGAGTGCGGCGAGGACGATATCGGCGGCGTGGCCCGAGGCGAAGAGCGCTTCCATGGTGCCGGGCAGTGCCCTTCCCTCAACCGAACGGCGCGTTGAGGCGGACGATTTCCCAGTTGAGCGCGCCGGCCACCGTGACCCAGGCGATGTAAGGCAGCAGCAGGACTGCCGAGAGCCGGGATATGCGGCCGCAGTAGACGATCAGTGTGGCGATCGAGAGCCAGAGCAGGCATAGTTCCCAGAACGCCCAGTCGGGCCGCTGCATCCGGAAAAACAGCAGGCTCCACAGAATGTTGAGGAAGCCGTTCAGCGCAAACAGGCCGATCACCGTGTCCGATGTGCGCGAGCTGCGCGAGGCGCGCCATGCCGAGACCCCGGCGATGGCGCACAGGGCGAAGATCGTGGTCCACGCGATGGGGAAGACCGGACGCGGCGGGGTGAACGCGGGCTTGATCAGGGAATCGTACCAGGGCCCAAGATCGGTGATCGTGCCGCCGACCATCGCCGTGGCAAAGGCGGCGAGCGTTGCGATGCCGATCGGGATGCCGGCGGGCATGAGCGAGGCACGTCTCATCCGGCCGCTGGCCTCAACCCAAGCAAGTGTGCGCAATCCTTCAGGAAAATCCGCACGTGCGCCATCGGTTTGGCCCGGACCAGCTTCTTGTTCATGTAGGCCTGCCAGGTCAGTTGTTGCACATCCCGGTCAGCACACATCTCGACGAAGCGTTCGCGGCGCTTGTCGCTGGAATACCAGAAGTACTGCATGATCCCGAGGATCCAGAACACGCGGCCGTGTTCGCGCAGGAATGCCTTGCGCGCCCGCTTCAGCAGCGCGGGATTGCCGCTGGCGAGGAAGGCGTCGCCGGTTTGCGCGGCGATCCGGCCACAGACCATGGCATAGTAGATGCCCTCGCCCGAGGCAGGCGCGACGACGCCGGCCGCGTCGCCTGCGACCAGCACATCGCGACCATTGTCCCAGCGCTTCAAAGGCTTGAGGGGGATTGGTGCGCCTTCGCGGCGGATCGTCTCGCAACCTTCGAGGCCAAGTTCATCGCGCATCTGCTTGACCGACCCGCGCAGGGAAAAGCCCTTGTTGGCGCTGCCGACGCCGATGCTCGACGTTTCGCCGTGGGGGAAGACCCATGCGTAGAAATCGGGCGAGAGCTTGCCCTGATAGAGCACGTCGCAGCGTGAGGCATCGAAGCCCTGCTCGGTGCTTTGCGGCGAACGGACGACTTCGTGGTAGGCGAAGACGCACGGGTTCCGTTCGGCACCTGGGATGTTTTCGCGCGCTACGCCCGAACGCGCGCCGTCGGCGCCGATGACGAGGCGCGTGCGGACTTTCCGCACTTCGCCGCCGCGCGCTTCGTGATAGCAGACGATCGCGCCGGGATTGCCGTCTCGCTCGATCCGTTCGTACGTGCCGACGCGGCGGTCAGCCCCAGCCTTGGCGGCACGTTCGCGCAGCCATTCGTCAAAGTGGTCACGATCGACCATGCCGACGTAGCCGATCTCGCCCACGGGCATGTCCACCGCGCGGTTCGAGGGTGCGACCATCCGCGCCGAGCGGGCGCGCGCCACGAGCAGCGATTGCGGAACCTCGAACTCCTCGAGCAGGCGCGGTGGGACCGCACCGCCGCAGGGCTTGATCCGCCCTGCCCGGTCCAGCAGCATGACCTTCCGCCCCATGCGTGCCAGATCCCACGCGGCCGTCGCTCCCGACGGTCCCCCACCGATAACGACGACATCGTATTCAAGCCTGTCGGTCATGCCCCTGCCGTCCCCAGTTGGGCGGGGATGGCCCGCCGGTTTGTCACACGCATCGCGAGGATTGCCGAGATGAGGAACAGGCTCGCCTCGAAAGCGAAGATGAGCTGGAAGGCTTGCGATACCTCCCCCGTGGCGCCGCGCACGAAATCCACGCCGAGAGCACCGGTGAGGCCGCCAAGGCCGAAGGCGATGGCCTGCGCCGTGCCCCAGACGCCCATGCGAACCCCTTCGCGGGTGCGCTTGCCGGCACCGGCCAGGCCCATCATCGAGCCGATGGCGGAGACGGCGAAAGCGCCGTTGAAGAAACCGAGCGCTGCTATGTTCGCTGCCAGTGGCCAGCCCGGACCTGCCTGAGCCGCCATGGCGAGCCCGGCCAGCGCGACGGCCGAGCCGATGCAGCCGAGCATGGTCCAGATGCGCAGCTCGATCGGCATGCGCCCGGCAAAGGCACTGCCGCCCAGCCCGGTCACGATCATGCCGACGAGCACGCCGCCGTGCTGGAGGCCGGAAAGGCTGGTCGACTGGCCCGGCGACATCTGAAACACGAGCCCGGCAAAGGGTTCGAGGATGAGGTCCTGCATCGAATAGGCGAGCATCGAGACGAAGATGAACAGGGTGAAGCGGCGCGACTGCGGATCGCCGAGGATTTCGGCGATGGCTTCACGCAAGGATGCCGGGGGCTGACGGCTTTCCGCCGCCTGAGCGCCGGTGGCCTTCGCTTCAAGCCCGAGCATGGCAAGGCAGGTGAGCGTGATTGCCGCAGCCACCACGCCGCCCGCGACCATGAACAGGCGCTGTTCGGAATAGGGATCGAGCAGGGCACCGGCAGTGCCAGCCGAAATGACGATGCCGAAGACCATCATGATCCATGTCGTGGCAGCAGCCGCCGCACGGCGTTCCGGCGCGACGCCGGACGCAAGGATCGCGAGCATCGAGGTTCCTGCTGCGCCAACGCCCGCGCCGATCAGCGAGAAGGCAACAATTGCCAATGTGATGCCGAGGGTGCGGGCGTCGTCCAGCATCGTTGTAGCCTGCACGGCGAGTATTGCCCCTGCCCCAAGGATGGCCATACCGCCGATGACCCAGGGTGTGCGCTTGCGACCCAGGTCCGAGCCGTGGCCCCACAGTGGACGCGAGAGCTGGACCATGTAGTGCCAGGCGACCAACCCGGCAGGAATGCCCGCAGCAAGGCCGTATTCCAGCACCATCAGGCGATTGAGCAGGGAAGTTGCGATCATCACCATCGCGCCGATCGAGGCCTGTACGGCGCCGAGCCGGACAATCGAAAACCAGCCGAAACTGCGGTTCATCAGACATACCCTCCAAGGCCGAGTGCCGAGGCGAGCATGCCAAGCACGTAGAGTGACACGCCGGTGGCGTTGTACCACGGCGCATTGCGCGCCGGGGCCGACACCAGTTTCGGCATGAGCGCGAGTTGCGCAGCGAGCAGCAACGCAACCACCCCTGCGGAGATGCGGTGTCCCCACATGACCATCAGTGCGACGACGATCACTTGCGGGACGGCCATGATGGCGCTGGCGAGCAAGGCCGCCGGTCGCTCACCAAGCACTACCGGGAGCGAGCGCAGGCCGGTTGCCCGGTCACCCTCCACGGCCTTGAAATCGTTGAGTGTCATGATGCCGTGGGCGCCGATGCTGTAAAGCGTGAGCACCACGAGGACGTGGACCGGCGGCAAGGACCCGGCCATTACGGCAGCTCCGGTAAACCAGCTCAAGCCTTCGTAAGTGAGGCCGACGACGGCAGGGCCGATCCAGCCGCTGGTCTTGAGGCGGAAGGGCGGTGCGCTGTAGGCCCACGCACAGGCGAGGCCGAACACGGTGGCGATCAGCACCCAGTATCCGGTGAAGGCGGCGACTGCCAGCGACAGGACAGTCCAGCCGATGGCGATGTAGAGGCCCCAGCGCCCGCCGATGCGCCCCGAGGGAATCGGGCGGTTCGGCTCGTTTATCGCATCGACATGGCGATCGAACCAGTCGTTCACGGCCTGGCTGGTGCCGCAGACCAGGGGGCCAGCCAAGAGGATGCCGGCGAGAAGGAAGGCCCAGCGGCTTAAAGGGGACACGCCCGAGGACACCACGCCGCACATCAGCGCCCACATCGGCGGGAACCAGGTGATCGGCTTGAGGAGTTCCAAGACGTCACGAGCCGCCGGAGGCGGCGTCATCCCAGTGGAGACTGCAGATTGCGCCATGGGCAAAGACTATGCCCATGCACCCAAAGCGTCAAATCAAATTGACACTTTATTCGTCAAGTGAATCAACCAGATTGCCAAGGCCGTAGCGATGCAGCTTCGAGTAGAGGCTCTGGCGGCTGAGGCCGAGGATTTCGGCGGCGGAAGCGCGGTTGTTCGAGGTATATTCCAGCGCTGCCTCGATGCAGAGACGTTCGATCAGGTCGGTGGATTCGCGCACGATATCGCGCAGCGACATGCGACCGACCAGATCGGTGAGCTGTTCGACCGAACGCGGGGCGTCTGCGGTGACGGGAAGATCGCGCAGGCGGCGACCGATCGGGCGAATCACGAAACCGTAGTGCGGCTGATCGTCGCCGGTCTTGACCGCGGAAAGTTCCACCGGTTCGCCATCGAAACCATCGCGCGCGCCGACCACCGTGCTGACATTGCGGGCAATGTCGTGCTTGGCGAGCTGGCCGTCGATCAGATCGAGATCAATGCCGGGACGGCCGACGAAATCTGCCAGCGGACGCCCGCGCAGCTGATCGACGGTGGCGGCAGAGACGAGTTCGACAAAGGCCGGATTGGCGGCCTGGATGACCATGCGGGCGTCGGTCAGCACGAAGGCGTCCGGCATGGCCTCGATCACGCGCATCATCTCGCCCGAGGCGTGTTCGGCGGCGTTGGCTGAACTGGACAGGCGGATCAGCAGGAACTGCCCGCCTCTTTCGCGAAAGCCGCTGGCCGAAAGCATGAGGGCATCGTCGCAGTTGTTCGGCTGCACCTCGATCGGGAGGACGCCCGGCGAGACGAGAGTCGACCCCAGGAACGCGATCAGGTGTTCGCGCGCGGGGCGGGAAAACAGCGCGGTAAGCTTGGCGCCCTGCAGCGTGCCGTTGCGGGCCTGGAACAGCTGGTGCGCGGCGCGGTTGGCCTCGCGGATGCGGAAGGCTTCGGCATCGACGATCAGCACCGGATCGAGCGACTGGTCGAACAGCATGCGGTAGCGCGCTTCGAGCTGGCGCAGGCGCAGATAGTCCCGCTCAAGCGATTGCTGCGCCTGAAGGACACGCTGCTGCAGGGCAGCGGCATCGCGCATGTCCCGGCCGATGGCGATGGCGTTGGTGCTTTCGCCAAGGCGGACCACCACGAAACGCAGCGGCACTTCGCCTTCGGTCGTGACCTGGTTTACCTGGCGCCAGTGCTGGGTCACGCCCTTGCGCGCATTGGCCAGCATTTCCATGACCTTGGGCCGGCTTTCCACCGATACCGTATCGAGCCATTCGCGGCCGATCCACTGCTTGGCATCGGGAAATTCACGCGGGTTTGCCGTCACGTCGACGATCTGCCCACCTTCATCGAGGACCAATGCAAGATCGCCCGCCACCATCGCCAAGGTCGCTGCAGCATCCGGTCCGAGCGCCTCGAAATGGGTGCGGGGACTGGCGAAGGGCAGCTTCCCTTCGACGGAGTTATTGCGGGAAGGCATCAGTCGAGCCGGCTATCCGAGGGGATATTCGGTACTGGCTGATCCGGTGCGTTTCCTGGCAACCAGCTTTTCGGCGAGAACGAGAGCCGATCGTGCATCGGGAGCGGTGCCATCGGCGCCCACTTCATCAACGATACCCGGATTGGCATTGACCATTCGTCCACCAATAAACACCTGAACCCCGGGCGTCCGAGAGACGCTGCGAATGGAACAAATTAGGTCACTGAGATTCGCGTTAGTGCAATCGCAACTGACGGTCAAGCCTATGACATCGAAGTGTCTTTCGGCGATAATTTGCAGCAATTCCTTACGCTTGGGTTCGATCAGCGCCTCGGTTTGCCACCCGGCGCGGGCAAAGACTTCCTCGATCATCAGCGTGCCCAGCGCATGCCTGTCACCGGGCATCGGGGAAAACAGCGCGCTGCGGGCGCGGTCCCCGTCGGAGTCGTCGGCCGGAAAGCGCACGGCGACCTGCCGCATGACTTCCTGCAATCGCCACAAGCCCATTGTAACGTCGAGAAAATCGCACTCGTCCTCTTCCCAATGCTGGCCGAGGCGGCGTGCCGAAGGGGCAAGCAGATCGACGAAGATCGATTCAATCGCGATGCCGCGCGCGATGAAGCCTTCGACGACTTCGAGCAATTCCTCGGCATCGAGATCGAGCGGCAGCGAGGCGAAGCTGGCGGCGTCGGACGGATCGACCGAGAGCGTGCCGGTCACCCGGCCCTTGGGCACACCGGACGAATGGGCCAGCAGAAGACGAGGAATGATCTGCTCCTCGATCAGGCTGTTGACCGATGCCGGCCCTCTGGCGGGAGAGGAATGGTGTCCATCCGTGTTGGCCGGACCTGATCGCAGGCCAGGAGCACGTCTGCGACGTGTCCGCCTTACTGCATCGGCGTTGGCCTCGGACCCATAAACAGTCGCCATGGCAGACCCCTCCGGCCTGTGGGCGATGATACGCCCGCCGGACTGTCGGATCGATAGTTCGACTCTGACCGGAGCCAACACTCTACGCCTGTAAACTGTTGCTGACAAACCCTCATCTGTCATTTTTATTTGTCGTCAAGATAGATTGACACTTCTGCAAGACGAGGCGTAGTCTCCAATTCTCGAAGGCTTGGTGCCTCAGCCCGTGAAAGGGGCCGAATGAGAGGGGACGCGATCAGATTTAAAGCCGCAGGCCAAGCACTTGGCATGCAGGCGACGCGCCCGCCGCTTTACACTGCGGAGGAACGCACTAAGCGCGACTCCACGCGGTGGACGCTGGTGCAGGGCCTGCTCGCCCCCTTCCAATTCTTGGTGTTTCTGGTCAGTTTGGCGCTGGTTCTACGTAGTCTTGCGTGGGGTGAAGGCACCGTTGCGGCCGACATCTCGGTCGTGGTCAAGACGTTCACGCTCTATGCGATCATGGTGACCGGATCGATCTGGGAAAAGGTCGTCTTCGGCAAGTGGCTGTTTGCCCGCTCGTTCTTCTGGGAAGACGTGTTCTCGATGCTCGTGATCGCGCTGCACACCACATATTTGGTGATGCTGCTGGGGAATTACGGCAGCTTCGAGCAGCGGATGCAGATCGCACTAGCGGGCTATGCCGCCTATGTCATCAATGCTGGACAGTTCCTGCTGAAACTGCGCGCGGCGCGGCTCGAGGTGGCGGGATGAGCCCCGGCGAAAACGTTCTTGGATGCGCTCCGGCAGCACAGCCGCAAGTCCTGCGCGAACGCGGACAGCGCGAAGTGTTCTGCGGACTGACGGGCATCATCTGGATGCATCGCAAGATGCAGGACGCATTCTTCCTCGTCGTCGGATCGCGGACCTGCGCGCACCTGCTGCAGAGCGCGGCAGGCGTGATGATCTTTGCCGAGCCGCGCTTTGCCACCGCGATCATCGAGGAGCGCGATCTGGCCGGGATGGCCGATTGCCAGGACGAGCTTGACCGCATCGTCGACAAGCTGCTGACCCGGCGCCCGGAAATCCGCACGCTGTTCCTGGTGGGGTCCTGCCCATCGGAAGTGATCAAGCTGGACCTGGGCAAGGCAGCGCAGCGGCTTGATAGCAAGTTTGCCGGATCGGTGCGTGTCCTCAATTATTCGGGTAGCGGGATCGAGACGACCTTTACCGAAGGCGAGGACGCCTGCCTGACCGCGCTGGTGCCGGAGATGCCGTCAGCCGACGCAGGCGAGGCAGCCAACCTGCTGGTGGTCGGCGCCCTGCCCGATATCGTCGAAGACCAGTTCAAGCGGCTGTTCGACGAGCTGGGCATTGGCCCTTTGCATTTCCTCCCCGCCAAGCGCATGGCCGAACTGCCCAAGGTTGGCCCGAACACCGTGTTCCTGCTTGCCCAGCCGTTCCTGACCGAGACGACCGGAGCGCTGCAGCGTCGCGGAGCAAAGCGCCTTGACGCGATGTTTCCGTTCGGCGCGGAGGGCACGACCGACTGGCTGCGCGCAGCGGCAGAAGCCTTCGGGATAGACCGCATGCACTTCAACCGCGTGGTCGCTCCGGGCCGCGAGCGGGCCAAGCGGGCAATCGCCCATCGGCGCGAACGACTTGAAGGCAAGCGCATCACGTTCCTGCCGGATTCGCAGCTGGAACTGCCATTGGCGCGCTTCCTGCACACAGAGCTTGGCATGATGCCGGTGGAAGTGGGCACGCCCTACCTCAACCGCGAGCTCAATGCGCGCGAACTTGTGCTGCTGCCTGCCTCGACCCGGCTGAGCGAAGGGCAGGACGTTGACCTGCAGCTTGACCGCGTACGGCTCGACCGACCGGACCTGACGGTCTGCGGACTCGGCCTCGCCAATCCGCTGGAGGCCGAAGGACTTTCGACCAAGTGGGCGATCGAACTGGTGTTCTCGCCCATCCACGGCTTCGAGCAGGCGGGCGACCTCGCCGAGCTCTTCGCGCGGCCCCTGCGCCGTCGCGACATCTTGAGGGTATAGGCGATGCAGCTGGCGGTCTGGACATACGAGGGTCCGCCACATGTTGGCGCCATGCGCGTCGCCACGGCGATGCAGGACCTGCACTACGTGCTGCATGCGCCGCAGGGCGATACTTATGCCGACCTGCTGTTCACGATGATCGAACGGCGCGGCAAGCGCCCGCCAGTGACCTATACCACGTTCCAGGCGCGCGATCTGGGCAAGGATACGGCGAGCATCTTCCAGAACGCCGCGCGCGATGCCTACGAACGGTTTGCACCCAAGGCGCTGCTGGTGGGCGCATCGTGCACCGCAGAGCTGATCCAGGACGATCCGGCAGGCCTTGCCGAGGCGCTGGAACTGCCCTGCCCGGTGATCCCGCTGGAGCTGCCGAGCTACCAGCGCAAGGAGAACTGGGGCGCGGCGGAGACGTTCTATCGCGTGGTGCGGCAACTGGTGGATCGCGATATCCGCCCCGAGCCACGCGAAGGCCGGCGTCCGCTGGTCAACCTGCTCGGCCCTTGTGCGCTGGGCTTCCGCCATCGTGACGATGTGCTCGAAGTGCGCAAGCTGCTGTGGAACCTCGGGATCGACGTCAATTGCGTCGCGCCGCTCGATGCCGCGCCGGACGACATTCGCACGCTGGGCCGGGCCGACTTCAACATCGTGATGTATCCCGAAGTTGGCGGGGAAGCGGCGCGCTGGCTGGATCAGGCACTGCACCAGCCGGCGATCCGCACCGTGCCGATCGGCGTTGGCGCAACCCGCGAATTCATTGCGGAAGTTGCCGCACTGGCTGGGGTCGACGCAACCGAGGCCCTGGCCGATCAGCAATCACGCATGCCGTGGTGGAGCCGGTCGGTCGACTCGACCTACCTGACGGGCAAGCGTGCCTTCATCTTCGGGGACGCTACACACGCGATTGCCGCCGCACGCATTGCCCACGAAGAGCTGGGCTTCGAGGTCTGCGGCCTTGGCTGCTACAACCGCGAGTTTGCGCGCGAAATGCGCGCTGCAGCAGCGCTTTACGGCATCGAGCCGCTGATCACCGACGACCATCTCGAAGTGGAGGACGCGATCCTCAATGCCTCGCCCGAACTGGTGCTGGGCACGCAGATGGAACGCCACATCGCCAAGCGCTTCGGCATTCCCTGCGCGGTGATTTCGTCGCCCGTGCACGTGCAGGACTTCCCCGCACGCCACAACCCGCAAATGGGCTTCGAAGGCGCCAACGTGATCTTCGATACCTGGGTCCACCCGCTGGTGATGGGCCTGGAGGAACATCTACTGACGATGTTCCGCGACGACTTCGAGTTTTCCGACGAGGCCGGCCCTTCGCACCTTCATGGTGCAGCACGGCGCCACGAGGGCGAGAGCGCCCCTGCCCCGTCAGTCCCGCTCGCGGTCGAAGTCGCGGCGGCGCAAGTTTCCCATGGTGACCTTGCCGAGGCCCGGCCGGCAGGTTCCCAGATCTCGTGGACCGCAGAAGCGGAACAGGAGCTCCGGAAAGTCCCGTTCTTCGTGCGCGGAAAGGTTCGCCGCAATACCGAGGCCTTTGCACTCTTGCAGGGTCGCGGCGCGGTGGATCTGGCCACGCTCTATGATGCGAAGGCCCACTATGCCCGGTAGCCGCGCCCCTCAGGTCCGTGTCGCGATCGTCACGCTGGACAACCACCTCAAGGCAGGCGTCGAGCGTGCAGACGCGCGGCTGCGGCAGGACAATGTGAGCGTTACGCTCCATGCCGCGACCGACTGGGACCGGCCCGGCAGCAAGGCGCTGGAAGCGACCAAGACCGCAATCGCCCAGGCTGACATCGTCATCGTGACGATGCTGTTCCTCGACGATCACATCCGCGCGATCCTGCCGACGCTGGAAGCGCGGCGCGAAGATTGCGATGCCATGGTCTGCCTGATGTCTTCGGGCGACGTAGTGCGGCTGACGCGGATGGGCGGTTATCGCATGGATGCGCCAGCCAAGGGACCGCTCGCGATGCTCAAGAAGCTGCGCGGATCGGGCAAGCCGGGGGCGAATTCGGGCGCCGGGCAAATGCGCATGCTGCGCCGCCTGCCGAAGATCCTCCGCTTCATTCCCGGCACCGCGCAGGACGTGCGCGCCTATTTCCTGACGCTGCAATATTGGCTGGCGGGTTCGGACGACAACGTGGTCTCGATGGTCCGCGCGCTGATCGACCGTTATGCCGCCGGCGAGCGCCTGACCCGCCGGGGCATGACCAAGGCCGAAGCCCCGCGCGACTATCCGGAAGTTGGTGTCTATCACCCGCGCACCGAGCAGAAGCTTTCGGACAGCCTGCGGCTGTTGCCGACAAAGCAGGGGCCGAACGGCACGGTCGGGCTGCTGTTGCTGCGCTCCTACCTGATTTCCAAGGATGCCGGGCATTACGACGGCATGATCGCGGCGCTGGAAGCGGCTGGCCTGCGCGTCATCCCCGGCTTTGCCAACGGGCTGGATTCACGGCCGGTCATCGAGAAGTTCTTCCTCAAGGACGGTGAGCCGGTTGTCGACGCGGTGATTTCGCTGACCGGCTTCTCGCTGGTCGGAGGGCCCGCCTACAACGACGCCAAGGCAGCCGAAGAAATCCTCGCCCGCCTGAACGTGCCTTACATTGCCGCTCACCCATTGGAATTCCAGACGCTGGAGCAGTGGGGCGCTTCGCGTCAGGGGCTGCTGGCGCTGGAATCGACGATCATGGTGGCGATCCCGGAACTCGACGGCGCGACCATGCCGACGGTGTTCGGCGGTCGTTCGGACGGTGCCGGCACTGCTTGCGCAGGGTGCGCCAGGGCCTGCGTGTTCGAGAGCACCGGACCGGTCAACGCGATGCGCGCCTGCCCCGAACGGGTCGAGGCCCTCGCCGCCAAGGTCGTCAAGATCGTGGCGCTGCGCAAGGCGGAGCGGGCGCGGCGCAAAGTGGCGATCACCATCTTCAACTTCCCGCCGAATTCCGGGGCGACCGGGTCTGCGGCGTTCCTTGCGGTGTTTGAATCGCTGTTGGGGACGCTGAAGCGGTTGGCGCGCGAGGGCTATAAGGTCGAAGTGCCCGAGAGTGTGGACGCACTGCGCGATGCGATCCTGAAAGGGAATGCCGAGCGGTTTGGCGCAGATGCCAATGTCTATACCCGCATCGATGCCGACGAGCACGTGCGGCGCGAGCCCTATCTGGCCGAGATCGAGGCGCAGTGGGGCCCGGCGCCGGGCAAGGTACAGAGCGATGGCTCGCACGTGCACGTGCTGGGCGCGCGGTTCGGCAACGTGTTCGTGGGCGTGCAGCCGGGGTTTGGTTACGAAGGCGATCCGATGCGCCTGCTGTTCGATGGCGATTTTGCCCCGACGCATGCGTTTTCGGCCTACTATCGCTGGATCCGTGAGGACTTTGGTGCGGATGCGGTGGTGCATTTCGGCACGCATGGCGCGCTTGAATACATGCCGGGCAAGCAGGTGGGCCTGACCGGCAAGTGCTGGCCGGAGCGGCTGCTGGGCGATCTGCCCAACTTCTACCTGTTTGCTGCCAACAACCCTTCCGAAGGCGTGCTGGCCAAGCGGCGTTCGGGCGCGACGATGCTGAGCTACCTGACGCCGCCCTTGGCGCGGGCCGGTCTCTACCGCGGCTTTGCCGATCTCAAGGCGAGCATCGAGCGCTGGCGGATGACAACCGACGGCGCGGAGCGCACTGCTCTCGAGGAGCTCATCTGGGACGAGTGCGATGCGCTCGACATCACCGCCGAGAGCGTGATGGAGCTGAGCGCCAATCTCTACGAGCTTGAGCGGACGCTGATCCCCCACGGCCTGCACGTGCTGGGTGAAGCGCCCGCCGGGGCCGAGCGCACGGAACTGGTCGAAGCGCTGATGGATGCCGGCGACATCTCGGCCGATGCGATCGAGGCGGCGCTGGATTCCTGCGACGAACTGGGCGCCCTGATCCATGCGCTGGACGGCGGGTACATCCGCCCTGCCCCCGGTGGCGATCTGCTGGCCAATCCCGAAGTGCTGCCAACCGGGCGTAACCTGCACGGCTTCGACCCGTTCCGCCTGCCGACGCGCTTTGCCTGCGAACAGGGCAAGCTGCAGGCGCAACGGTTGCTGGCGCGCCATGCCGCGAACGGGGAAGCCGCGCCGGAAAGCCTCGCCATGGTGCTGTGGGGCACCGACAACATGAAGAGCGAAGGCGCACAGATTGCGCAGGCGCTTTCACTGATGGGCGCACGGCCGCGGATGGACAGCTATGGCCGTCTGGCAGGCGCGGAACTGATTTCGCTGGAAGAACTGGGCCGTCCGCGCATCGATGTGGTGGTGACGCTTTCGGGCATCTTCCGTGACCTGCTGCCATTGCAGACGCGGATGCTGGCCGAGGCCGCGCTTCTGGCGGCGAACGCTGACGAGCCGCTGACGATGAACTTCGTGCGCAAGCACAGCCTTTCGCACATGAGCGAGCACGGTTGCGACATGGAAACTGCAGCCCTTCGCGTGTTCTCCAATGCCGAGGGGGCCTATGGCGCGAACGTCAACCAGCTGATCGAAGGCGGCGTCTGGGCCGACCCTGACGAACTGGCCAACGCCTTCGAGACGCGCAAAGGCTATGCCTATGGCGTCAAGGGCACGCCGGTGGCCCAGCGCGACCTTTTGCGCAGCGCGCTGAAGGATGTCGACTTCGTCTACCAGAACCTTGAAAGCGTGGAGGTCGGGATTACCGATCTTGACCAGTACGTCGACAGTCTCGGCGGGGTCAGCCGGTCAATCGCGCGGGCCAAGGGTACAGAAGCGCCGGTCTACATCGTCGATGCGACGGTGGGCGAGGCCAAGGTGCGCACGCTGGCCGAACAGATCGACCTCGAGACACGCACGCGCACGCTCAACCCCAAGTGGTTCGAGGGCATGCTCAAGCATGGCTTCGAGGGCGTGCGCAACATCGAGCAGCACGTGACCAACACGGTGGGCTGGTCGGCTACCACGGGCCAGGTGGCGCCGTGGGTGTACCAGAAGATCAGCGAGACCTTCGTGCTCGACCCGGCAATGCGCGAACGGCTTTCGCAACTCAATCCGACCAGCTCGGCGCGGGTGGCGAACCGCCTGCTCGAAGCCTGCGAACGGCGCCTGTGGGAACCGGACGACGATACGCTCGAAGCGCTGCGCATGGCCAGCGACGAGCTCGAGGACAGGCTGGAAGGCGTGTTCGTGGGGCATGCCCCTTCCACCATCACTTCCGCAATTGCGGCGGAATAGGAGTTTGCGATGAACCTGCTCGACCCAAGGGCGCGCTTCAGCCAGCCGGACGGCGAAGGATCGGTGCAGGTCTCGTTGGACCCGCGCGACGAGATCAAGGGCGCAAAGGTCTTTGCCGTCTATGGCAAGGGCGGGATCGGCAAGTCGACGACATCGTCGAACCTGTCCGCCGCGTTCTCCAAGCTCGGCCACCGCGTGCTGCAGATCGGCTGCGACCCGAAGCACGATTCCACCTTCACGCTGACCAAGAAGCTGATGCCGACGGTGATCGACGTGCTCGAAAGCGTCGAGTTCCATGCCGAGGAACTGCGGCCCGAGGACTACATGTTCGAAGGCTACAACGGGGTGATGTGCGTGGAGGCCGGTGGACCGCCTGCGGGCACCGGCTGCGGCGGCTATGTCGTCGGGCAGACGGTCAAGCTGCTCAAGCAGCATCACCTGCTGGAAGATACCGACGTGGTGATCTTCGACGTGCTGGGCGACGTGGTGTGCGGCGGTTTTGCAGCACCGCTGCAGCATGCCGAACGCGCGCTGGTGGTGGCGGCGAACGACTTTGACTCGATCTTCGCGATGAACCGCATCGTGGCGGCAATCGGTGCGAAGGCGAAGAACTACAACGTGCGGCTGGCCGGCGTGATCGCCAACCGCTCTGCCGCGACCGACGAGATCGACCGCTTCAGCGCGGCAATCGGGATGAAGCGCCTGGCGCATTTCCGCGATGTCGATGCGATCCGCCGCAGCCGCCTGAAGAAGTGCACGCTGTTCGAGATGGAGCCTTGCCCTGAAGTGATTGCTGCACAGCAGGAATACCTGCGGCTTGCACAAATGCTGTGGGACGGCGTCGATCCGATTGCCGCCAATCCGATGAAGGACCGCGATATCTTCGACTTCCTGGGGTACGAATGATGGCCACGCACTTTGCTCCCAACCGCTATGACAGCCAGCGCGAGAAGCTTGCCGCCTACTTCGATGGCACTGCGCAGAAGGCGTGGATCGACCTGACATCGAA
>JBEQCK010000060.1:0-17952 GCA_041639335.1 Novosphingobium sp. | reverse complement strand
AGCGGGAACTACAGCGCGGTGATCATGGGCCGCTCGGCCCACGCAGGTCGCAATCCGCAGGATGGTCGCAACGCGATCATCGCGGCGGCCGACATGGCGCTGAAGCTCAAAAATCTGGAGCGGCCGGGGCTGTCGATCAACCCGGCAAAGATCGAGGGGGGAAGCGCGAACAACGTGGTGCCCGACCATGCCATTCTGCGCTTTAATGTCAGGCCCCGGCTGCCGAGAGTTGCGGTAGAGTTCATGGAGAGTCTGCGAGAGTTGGAAAAGAGTCTCGAAGAGTTGCATGAGGTTGCGATCCACCTCCACGGCGGCGTTTCGCGGCCGCCAAAGCCCCTCACCCAAGAGGCGGAGGCACTGTTCGGGCTGGTCCGCGAATGCGGGGAATCTCTTGGCCAGACAATACGTTGGCAGGCCTCGGGCGGGGTCTGCGACGGCAACAACATCGCCGCCTGCGGCGTGCCCGTGGTCGATACCATGGGCGTGCGCGGCGGGGCGATCCATTCCGATCAGGAATACCTGATCGTGCCGTCCCTGACCGAACGCGCCGCCTTGTCCGCGCTTGTCCTGCATCGCCTTTCCGGGGGAAATCAATGACATTCCGTATCCGCGCAGCGCGCGCGAACGATCTGCAACCGCTCTACGAAATGGCCAAGCTGACCGGCGGCGGCTTCACCAACCTGCCTCCCGACCGCAAGGCGCTGACCGCGAAACTGTCGCGCGCGGCAGAAGCTTACGGCAACACCGAGGAGGGCGATCCGAAGAACCCCAGGGACGAACTTTTCGTTCTGGTTCTGGAGGATACGACCACCGGCGAAGTGCGCGGCACGGCGCAGATCTTCACCTCGGTCGGCCGGCAGTGGCCGTTCTATTCCTACCGCATGGCAACTCTGACCCAGCACTCCAAGGAGCTGAACCGCACCTTCCGCGCCGAGATGCTCAATCTTGTCACCGACCTTGAAGGATCGAGCGAAGTGGGCGGGCTGTTCCTGCATCCGTCCGAACGTGCAGGCGGCCTTGGCATGCTGCTGGCGCGCAGCCGCTACCTGTTCATCGCGATGCACAGGAAACGCTTTGGCGACAAGATCCTGGCGGAGCTGCGCGGGGTGATCGACGAGCGTGGCGGATCGCCGTTCTGGGACGGCGTGGCCGGGCGCTTCTTCGGCATGAGCTTTCAGGAAGCGGACTATTTCAACGCGATCAACGGCAACCAGTTCATCGCCGACCTGATGCCCAAGCACCCGGTCTATATCGCGATGCTGCCCGAAACCGCACGCTCGGCCATCGGCTTGCCCCACCCATCGGGCCGCGCCGCGATGCGCATGCTGGAGGAGGAAGGCTTTGCCTATGAAGGCTATGTCGACATCTTCGACGGCGGCCCGACGATGACCGCGCGGACCGACCGCGTGCGTTCGATCTGCGAGGCGAAAGAACTGCCCGTAGTCCACGTCCGCGCGCCCGAAGGTGGCGGCAATGTGACCAAGGCGCTGGTGGCGACCGGCAAGCTGGCCGAGTACCGCTGCACTTTCGCCGAGATCGCCGAGGCCGACGATGGCCTGACGCTGGACCCTGTGGCCGCGGCCGCGCTGGGTGTGAGCGTGGGTGACCCAGTGTGGTTCGTGGGCCGGTAAGGAAGAGACATGCCTCTGATTGAAATCAACTTCGACGGCCTTGTCGGGCCGAGCCACAACTATGCGGGCCTGAGCCTTGGCAACCTTGCTTCGGCCAGTAACGCCGGCGAGGTGTCCTATCCGCGCGCCGCAGCGCTGCAGGGCTTAAGCAAGATGCGGCACAACATCGGTCTTGGGCTGACGCAAGGGCTGTTTGCCCCCCTGCCCCGGCCCAACCCGGTGCTGCTCGGCGCGCTTGGCCTTGAGACCATTGACGAAAGCGATGCGGCGCAGCGGCGCTTGCGGGCGGCGGCGTGGTCTGCGTCCTCGATGTGGACGGCCAATGCGGCGACGGTCAGCCCCGCCCCGGACACGGCCGACGGGCGCTGCCACCTGACGGCGGCAAATCTGGTGACGATGCCGCACCGCTCGCAGGAGTGGCCCGATACGGTGCGCCAGCTGCGTGTGGCCTTTGCCAATGGCGCGGCCTTTACCGTGCACGATGCAGTGCCGCCGTGCTTCGGCGACGAGGGCGCGGCGAACCACATGCGGATGTGCGCCAGCCACGATGCACCGGGGCTGGAAATCTTCGTCTACGGCACGACGGGCGGGGCCTTCCCCGCGCGCCAGCACGAGCAGGCAAGCCGGGCCGTGGCGCGGTTGCATGGCCTCAAGCCCGAGCGCTGCCTGTTCGTCGAGCAATCGCCCGATGCGATTGCGGCAGGGGCGTTTCACAACGATGTGGTGGCTGTGGCCAACGAGCGGGTGCTGTTCACGCACGAGCAGGCCTTTGCCGATCCGGAGGGCACTTATGGGGCGATCCGCGACAAGCTGCCCGAGGCCGAGATCGTGGTGGTTCCGGCGAGCGTCGTCAGCCTTGGCGATGCGATCCGGAGCTACCTGTTCAACGCGCAACTGCTGACACTGCCATCGGGCGAGATGGGTCTGGTCATCCCGCTCGAGGCGTGGGAGACGCCTTCGGTGCGCGGCTGGCTGGAGAGCCACGTCGCCTCGAATGGGCCGATCCGCAAGGTGCTGCCCGTGGACGTGCGCCAGTCGATGGCCAATGGCGGCGGGCCTGCCTGCTTGCGGCTGCGGGTTGTCGCCGATCCTGCCACCGTCGATCCGCGCTTCCTGCTGGACGAGGCGAAGCTCGCCCGGATTGAAAGCGTCGTCGCCGCGCAGTGGCCCGAACAGATCGATCCTGCTGATCTGGGGGCGGAATCGTTGAGCCGTGCGGTTGTTGGCGCGCGGCGAGCGCTGCTCGACGCGCTGTCGTTGTCGGAACTGGCCTGAGGCTTCCGGCGTATCCTCTGAAAGGGTCGCTCCGCGGGTTGTCGCTTCGCTTTACAGTGAAGATTGGATTAACCAGTCTATTGCCAGCGTTTAATGATCTGGCACGATGCTTGCGGAAAGACTCACGGACGAGGGGCGCCTCGTCAAAAGAGGATAGAGCTTCGGATGTTTCGCAAGATCGGTCGCCTGTTTGTCATCAAGACCCGCTTCGAAGCGTTCGCGGTAATCTACGCGCTGGCGCTGGGCGCGGTTGAGCGCGGGCACGCCTATCTTGGCCAGTATCCGGGCTTTGCCGGCAAGATGCTGTTCGTGGCAGCGACAGGCGCGGTGTTCATCGCCGGAGCGAAGATCCTGGATTCGCTGCGGATGGAGCAGCGGCTGCAGGAGCTTGAAGGTTCTGGCGAGGCGTAGTGGCGCAGCGTCATGGGCCCCGGCCTTCGCCGGGCGACGACGTGAAAATTAGAAAGACTGAAGCAAGTAGGGCGATTCTGTTGCTAGGCTCGCCCCCAGCCCCCGGTTTCCGATTCTGTTACCCGGTTCGGTCCGAACCGTGCTTTCGCTTTATAACTTCAGGGCGTTAGCCCCTAGAATTATGCGGCGAGAGCAAGTGCTTCGTTGTCGTTGGCACTTGTGAGTTTTGAGCCTTGAACGGGTTACTCAGCCCGGGCAAAAACAGCGCTTTTCAACACACGTCGATCCTAGTTCGGCCCCATCAACACCCTTGCGACAACAAGGCCCGCATCCCGAAAGACACGGTAGTGATGGTGGAGCCGCCGGGTACCGCCCCCGGGTCCGCTGTGCCTATTGCACGCCGCAGTTTATCACCATAGCCGGTCGAAACCGGCAGGGACCCATATAGGCGCGCGGGCGCAAATGAAAAGGGGCGGGATTGCGCCCGCCCCTTTCAAATTGTTCTGACAAGTCGCTTCAGCCCTTCGCCTTCAGCGCATCCCTGATCTCGGCGAGGAGTTCGACCTCGGTCGGGCCGGCGGGTGCGGCGGGCGCTTCTTCGGCGGGCTTTTCGAAGGCCTTGTTGATCGCCTTGACCAGCAGGAAGATGATGAAGGCGACGATCACGAAGTTGACCGCCTGGGTGATGAAATCGCCATAGCCGATCATCGGCACGCCCGCGGCCTTGAGATCGGCATAGCTGGCCGGATCGCCCTTGTAATCTGCCGGCACCGGGCCGAGGCGGACGAAGTAGCGGGTAAAGTCGACCCCGCCCGTGATCCAGCCGACGACGGGCATGATCACGCTTTCGGTAAGCGAGGTGACGATCTTGCCGAATGCGCCACCGATGATCACGCCGACAGCGAGATCGAGCACGTTGCCGCGCGCGATGAACTTCTTGAACTCTGCGAACATGCCGACCATTTCCCCCTTCACGTTCTGATTAACCATGATCCCTTTTCCGTTGGTTGCCATCACGCGCGGAACGTCACAAGTGGCAATCGGTTGCAGCAAGGGGGATACTTGAACCGTTTCGGCGGACCGCTATCTCTGCTCTATCATCCAAGGGGAATTTACGTCGATGGCCGCTACCCGCTTTACGCAGATCGCTTTTGCCACCGTTGCCGCCGCCAGCCTTTCGGCCTGCGGGATCAACTCGGTCCCTGCAGCCGAGGAAGAGGCAAAGGCGCGCTGGGCCGATGTCGAAAGCTCGTATCAGCGCCGGGCTGACCTGATCCCGAACCTGGTGGCCACGGCCAAGGGCGCGGCGGCTTCGGAAACGACGATCCTGACCAACGTGACCAACGCGCGCGCGGCGGCGACCTCGATCAACATCACCACCGACGATCTTTCGAACCCTGCCGAGTTCGAGAAATTCCAGAATGCGCAGAACCAGTTGACCCAGGCGCTGGGCCAGCTGCGCACGGTGGTGGAGAACTATCCGCAGTTGCAAAGCCAGGCGCGCTTTGCCGACCTGATGGTGCAGCTTGAAGGCACCGAGAACCGCATCAATGTGAGCCGCACGCGCTACAACGAGGCGGTGCAAGCCTACAACACCACGATCCGGACCTTCCCCGACGCGATCGGCGCGAAGCTGATCCATGGCGCCAAGCCGATGGTGCCGTTCAAGGCCGCCGCCGGTTCGGAAGTGGCGCCGACGGTGAACTTCGACATGAACGCTCCGGCACCCGCTGCATCGGGCAAGTGAGGTGACCCGCCAGTTGCGGGCGTTCTGGCAAGCTATTGCGCTGCTGCTCCTGCTGATGGCGGGTGCAGCGCAGGCGGCGATGCCGGCGCGGCCAGCCGGGCCAGTGCTCGACGAGGCCGGGATCATTCCCGACGCAGACGAGGCGGCGCTTGCGCAGAAGCTGTCTGCCTACAACGCGCAGACCGGGCGGGCGGTGATCGTGGCGACGCTGGCCTCGCTCGACGGACAGGACATCGAGAGCTACGCCAACACGCTGTTCCGGACGTGGGGCGTGGGCGGGAAGGAGACCGATCAGGGACTGCTGTTCCTGATTGCGCCAAATGACCGCAAGGTGCGGATCGAGGTCGGCTATGGGCTCGAGGAGTTCCTGCCCGACGTGCTGGCGGGACGGATCATCTCGGGCGCAGTGACGCCGCGCTTCAAGGCGGGCGACTATCCCGGCGGCATCAACGCCGGCATCGACCAGATCCTGACGCAGCTGAACCGCACGCCGGCCGAGGCCAAGGCCGTGGCCGAAGCGGCAAAGGCTGGCGCCCGTGAGGAAAGCTCGGGCGGCGGGTCGACCATTGGCGGCGCGATTTTCTGGGTCGTGCTTATCGTGGTGATGATCGCAGTGTTCGGGCGGCGCAGACAGGGTTACGTGCAGCGGCGCAGTGGCATCGATCCGGGCATCGTCTTGTGGGGCCTCAGCGAAATCGCGCGCGCGGCATCTGACAACCGCCATTCGGGCGGCGGTTGGGGCGGCGGCGGCTCCGACTGGGGCGGCGGCGGCGGCTTCGGCGGCTTTGGCGGCGGCGATTCCGGTGGCGGCGGCGCTTCGGGGGATTGGTGATGAGCAGGCTCGTGCAGATGACCGAGGCCGATCACAAGATCGTGTCGGATGCGGTGGCGGCCGCCGAGGCGCAGAGCGCGGGCGAGATCGTGACGATCGTGACGCCGCGATCCGACAGCTACCGCGACGTGGCGCTGGTGTGGAGCGCACTGGCGGCCTTCGTGGCGCTTGGCGTGGTGGACATGTTCGCCGGGTTCTACCTGCCTGTTGTCGAGCAGGTCCTGGGGCTGTGGGCGTACGAATGGACCCCGCGCGCGGTGCTGGGCCTTGCGCTGACAGTCATCACGCTGAAGTTCGGAGGGATGTACCTGCTCATGCGGTTCACCCCGCTGGGGCTGTGGCTCACCCCGCGCCGGGTGCGCAATGCGCGGGTGCGCGAGCGGGCGCTGACGTGCTTCCGCGTCGGGGCAGAGAGCCGCACTTCGGGCCGCACGGGTGTGCTGATCTACCTCAGCCTTGCCGAACATCGCGCCGAGATCATCGCCGACGCGGCGATTGCCTCGAAGGTTTCGCCCGAGACCTGGGGGCTGGCGATGAAGGCGATGCTGGGTCCGCTGCGGCAGGGGCGCATGGCCGAGGGCATGGCGGCGGCGGTGGCCGAAGTGGGCAAGGTCCTGACCGAACACTTCCCGCGCGATGCCGATGACAAGAACGAATTGCCGGACAGGTTGATCGAAGTATGAGCCCGAGAACATGAGCCTTGAAGAAGAATACCGCGACCATCCCGAGCAGGTGCACTGGCAAGGGCACTTCATCGTCACCAAGACGCGCGGGCGGTGGGAATATGTCTCGCGCAATCGCAACATCAAGGCCGCGGTGATCCTTGCGATCGAGGATGGACATGTGCTGCTGGTCGAGCAGTTCCGCGTGCCGCTGGGCCGTCCGTGCATCGAACTGCCCGCCGGGCTGATCGGTGACGAAGCCGGTGCGGAAAACGAGGACCCGGCGGCTGCGGCCGCGCGCGAGCTGGAGGAAGAAACCGGCTACCGCCCCGGCAGGATCGAATCGCTGGGCGAGTTCCATTCCTCGCCGGGCATGGTGACCGAGGCTTTCACGCTGTTCCGTGCGCGCGATCTGGAAAAAGTTTCCGAAGGCGGCGGCGTGGAAGGCGAAGGCATCACCGTGCACCGGGTTGCCCTTACGGAAATCGACAGCTTCCTCGCTGAGAAGCGCGCCGCGGGCTATGCCATCGACGTGCGGATGCTGCTGCTGCTCGCGCCCGGGATCATGGGCTGACATTTCCAGGACTTGCGTGGATCGGCGCGAGTTGCTTGTCTTCGAAAAATCAACTGCACCCCCGCGCAGGCGGGGGCCTCAGTCGGTTTGCGGAACGTTCCGTAGCAACACCGAGACCCCCGCCTGCGCGGGGGCGCAGAAGTATATTCGCGGAGAGGACATCAGATGGGCAGGGTTCAGGGCAAGAAGGCACTCGTGACGGGCGCGGCGCAGGGGCTGGGTGCGGCGCATTCGTGGATGCTGGCGCGGGAGGGCGCGCGGGTCCTGCTTACCGACATCAACGGCGATGGCGCAGCGGCTCAGGCCGAGGCTATCAACGCCGAACTTGGTGCCGGGACGGCCTTTGCCATGCGCCATGACGTGACCAGCGAAGCGGACTGGGACGCGGCGATTGCGCTCGCCGCCGAGAAGCTCGGAGGGCTGTCGGTGCTGGTCAACAACGCGGGCGTCGGCGTGCGCGGCAATATCGAGACCTGCACGCTGGAAGAGTGGCATCGCGGCTTTGCGATCAACGTCGATTCCGTGTTCCTCGGCTGCCAGAAGGCCCTGCCCTTGCTGCGCGACAATCAGCCGGGGTCGATCATCAACATCAGCTCGATCGCCGGCCTGATCGCGTCCGACACCATGCCGGGCTACAACGCAAGCAAGGCAGCGGTGTGGATGCTGAGCAAGTCGGTCGCGCTCTACTGCGCCAAGCGCGGCTGGGACGTGCGCTGCAATTCGGTGCACCCGACCTTCGTGGACACGCCGATCCTCGATGGGATCGCGACGAACGCCAATATCGAGAAGGACGTGATCATGGGCAAGCTGGCCCGCCAGATCCCGCTGGGCCGCGTCGGCGAGCCGAACGACATTGCCGCTGGCGTGCTCTACCTTGCGAGCGACGAAAGCCGCTTCATGACCGGGGCCGAGCTGAAGCTGGACGGCGGCATTTCAGCGATGTGAATTGCCAATCGGCGTGAGATATGCCAAGATATCCTTAGTTGGAGCTTATGCCATGACCAATGTCGTCGTCGGGAAATGGGGCAAGAGCCTCGCGGTGCGTGTGCCGGTGGACGTGGCGGCGGCGGCAGGGCTTGTTGATGGCGACGCGGTTGAAATCGAGGCGGTGGACGGCACTGTCGTCATCCGCCGTGACCCGGCCAAGGCTGATGCACGGCGCAAGGCGCAGGCGGCTGTGGCGGAGATTCTCGCTGACGCAAAGGGGCGTTCGCTTGGCGGGCTATCCATTCGTGAGCTGATCGAAGAAGGTCGCCGTTGAGCGTTGTGCTGGACGCCTCGATGGCCGTCTGCTGGCTGTTCGAGGATGAGTGGACCGATCCCGCGCTGGCAGTCGCCCAACTTGTGGCGGACAATGGCGCGACTGTGCCCGCGCTCTGGCGGATCGAAGTTGCCAATGTGCTGCGAATGGCGGTGCGGCGCGGTCGCTGTGATGAACCGTTTGCAGACCGCTCGTTCAGACGGTTTTCCGCGTTGCGCATTCAGGTTGATCCTCAGACCGAGGCACGCGCCTGGAACGAGACATTGGCCCTTGCAAGGGCCGAGAATCTCACGCTGTACGATGCCACCTACCTTGAACTCGCAATGCGTATTGGTCAGCCTCTCGCCACTTGCGACAAGGCGCTGGTTGCAGCTGGGCTCAGGCGCGGTGTTGAAGTCATGTCGGCCTGAGACCGTATTCTTTGGCATTCTGTCGTCAAGACTGACGCCATAGAAAAGGGGGAGAGAGCGCCTGCCCCCTCCCCCTCGTCATTCGGCAGACGTGTTGTCTCAGAACACCACGACCGAGCGGATCGACTTGCCGGCGTGCATCAGGTCGAACGCGGTGTTGATTTCCTCGAGGCCCATGACGTGGGTGATCATCGGGTCGATCTCGATCTTGCCGGTCATATACATGTCGACGATCTTCGGCACGTCGGTGCGGCCCTTAGCGCCGCCGAACGCCGTGCCGCGCCAGTTGCGGCCGGTTACGAGCTGGAACGGGCGGGTCTCGATGGTCTTGCCGGCCTCGGCCACGCCGATGATGATCGAAGTGCCCCAGCCGCGGTGGCAGGCTTCCAGTGCGGTGCGCATCACTTCGGTGTTGCCGGTGGCGTCGAAGGTATAGTCCGCGCCGCCGTCGGTCATCTGGACGATCTTCGCCACTGTATCCTCGCGGCTCATGCCCTTCGAGTTGAGGAAATCGGTCATGCCGAACTTGCGGCCCCATTCCTCGCGGTCGGGGTTGATATCGACGCCGATGATCTTGTTTGCACCGGCAAGCCGCGCGCCCTGGATCACGTTGAGGCCGATGCCACCGAGGCCGAAGACGACGACATTGTCACCCACCTGGACCTTGGCGGTGTTGATCACCGCGCCGACGCCGGTGGTGACGCCGCAGCCGATGTAGCACGAGGTCTTGAACGGCGCGTCTTCACGGATCTTGGCGACCGCGATTTCAGGGAGAACCGTGAAGTTCGAGAAGGTGCTGCAGCCCATGTAGTGGAAGACGGTCTGGCCCTTGTAGGAGAAGCGGCTGGTGCCATCGGGCATCAGGCCCTGCCCCTGCGTGGCGCGGATCGCGGTGCATAGATTGGTCTTGCCCGAGAGGCAGCTTTTGCACTGGCGGCATTCGGGGGTGTAGAGCGGGATCACGTGATCGCCGGGCTTTACCGAGGTCACGCCGGGGCCGACTTCGCGCACGACGCCCGCACCTTCATGGCCCAGAACGCTCGGGAAGATGCCTTCGCTGTCGAAGCCATCAAGCGTGTAGGCGTCGGTGTGGCACACGCCAGTGGCCATGATCTCGACCAGAACCTCGCCCGCCTTGGGGCCTTCGAGATCGAGCTCGACGATTTCGAGCGGCTGCTTGGGCGCGAACGCTACGGCGGCGCGGGTCTTCATGGTGCGGGGTCTCCCTTTGGGTGTGGCGGCGCGTTAGCATAATTGCTAGGCCAGTGTTAAATTGCACAATATGCGAAACACTGTTGCAAGACGAGAATAATGAGCAATCGCTGGGACGGGATAGATGAAGTTGTCGCGGTTGCCGATACCGGCACCTTCGTGGCGGCGGCGAAGCGGCTGGGGACATCGACTTCGCATGTGAGCCGGGCGGTGGCGCGGCTTGAGCAGGGCCTTGGCGCGCAGTTCTTCCACCGCACGACGAGGGCGGTCAGCCTGACGGACACCGGGCGCACGCTGGTCGACCAGTTCCGCCGCCTCATTGCCGAGCGTGACGAGGCCATTGCGATGCTCGATCTTCAGGGCGAGCCGCAGGGGCACTTGCGCATCACCTGCCCGACCGCGCTGGGCGAGCGTTTCGTCGCGCCGATCGTGCGCGCCTATGTTCAGGAATATCCGAAGCTTTCGGTGGACCTGGACTTGTCGAACCGCGTGGTCGAACTGGTTTCGGAAGGATACGACCTTGCCATCCGCACCGGCACCCTGCCCGACAGTCGCCTGATCCGCACGCAGATCGCCACGCGCGGCATCGTGACCTGCGCCTCGCCCGCCTATCTTGCTGCCCATGGCACGCCCGAGACGGTGGACGACCTCGAGACGCATGCCTGCATTCCGGCCACGCTCGACATGTGGCGCTATCTGGTGGACGGCGAGGTGCGCACGATACGGCCACGCGGGCGCTGGCGGTGCAGCAACGGGACGGCGGTGTTCGATGCGGCGATGGCCGGGATCGGGCTGTGCCAGTTGCCCGAATTCTACGTGAGCCGGGCGATTGCCGAAGGCGCGCTGGTCGAAGTGCTGCCGCAGTTCAGGCCCGAGGTCGACCCGATCTGGGCAGTCTACCCGCAGCGGCGGCATCTGCTGCCCAAGGTCCAACGGCTCATCGAAAAGTTGCGGCGCGAACTGGCCCCGGCGATGGCAGCGGGTTGAAACGCAGAGCATTTTGTGAGAACGTTCACAGGAATAGCTATGCAACAAGCATGACAAGGCTGTCAGCGGCGGCTAGAGAAACGATACGCCAAATATGGCAGGGTGAGGAGAGATACGTGGCGGGCAGCAGTGCACATTCGGGATCGCAGAAGGCCGCGTTCATCGCGGTTACCGTGCTGTTCTTTGCCTGGGGCTTCATCACCTCGCTGATCGATCCGCTGGTCGCAGCGGTGAAGGGCATCTTCACGCTGACGACGCTCGAGGCGCAGCTTTCGGCCTTTGCCTTCTTCATCGCCTATGGCGTGATGAGCTTCCCGGCGGCAGCGATCATCGGCAAGCTGCGGGCCGTCCCGGCGATCCTGCTGGCGCTGGCGACAATGGTGGTGGCCTGCCTCGTCATGCTTGCGGCGGCGAACATCGCGTCGTACCCGCTAGTGCTGGCCGGACTGTTCATGCTGGCGGCGGGCATCACCGTGCTGCAGGTTGCCGCAAACCCGCTGGCCGCGGCGCTGGGCAAGCCCGAGGGCAGCCACTTCCGCCTGACGCTTTCGCAGACGTTCAATTCGTTCGGCACGTTCCTTGGGCCGGCGTTGGGCGCATCGCTGTTCCTGAAAGGCGTGGAGGTGTCGGAAGGCACCGCGCTGACGCCTGAAGTGCGCGAGGCAGCACTGGCCGGGATCGACCGCGCCTACTTCTGGATCTGCGGACTGCTGATCGTCCTGCTGGCGTTCTTCTTCGTGAACCGCGCGCGCATTTCGGCGGCGGCCCCTCCGGCGCAGCCGACCGGTGGCATCGGTGCGCTGCTGCGCCAGGCGTTCTCGTCGCGCTGGGCGGTGCTGGGTGCCGCCGCGATCTTCATCTACGTTGGCGCGGAAGTTACCATCGGCACGCAGATGGCGTTCTATCTCAACAATCCGGGCATCTGGAACGTCAGCCTCGAGCAGGCGGGCAAGGCCGTTTCGTTCTACTGGGGTGGCGCAATGGTGGGCCGCGCGATCGGCACGGTGCTGCTGGCCCGCTTCCCGGCGGCGCGGTTGATGACCCTGTTCGCTGCGATTGCCGCGGCGATGTGCGCCTACCTGTTCCTCGTCGGCGGGGTTTCGGCGGGCTATGTGGCGCTGGCGATCGGCCTGTTCAATTCGATCATGTTCCCGGTCATCTTTACGCTGACGTTGGAGCGCTCCTCGGCCAGCGAAGAGGCAACCTCGGGCCTGCTGTGCACCGGCATCATCGGCGGCGCGCTGATCCCGGCGCTGGCCGGCGGGGTGACGGATGCGGCGGGCATCTTCGCGTCGTTCCTCGTGCCGCTCGTCTGCTACGTGCTGTTGGTTGTGTTCGCAGCGAGCGCGGCAAAGGCGCCGATCCTGCGCCGCGCAAGTGGCGAAAGCATGCACTGATCCGCAGCCCCTGACGGCCCAAGAACACGTCGGCCCCGGTCCTTGCGCCGGGGCCGAATTTTTTTGGCCACCCGAGGCCGTGCGTGCCGTAGCGTAAGGGGCTCGTTCCGGCCCGGACAGGGCGCGCGCCCCCTTTCCCTTTACGTAAACTTCCACTAGCTCTTGGGTCACAGAGTCGTTCCAGCGACAGGCGACCGGGAGAGAGCATTGGAAGCTGCAATCGGCATGGATGCGCAAGCGATCGGCACAATCGCACAAGGCATGGCGGGATCAGGCCCGGACTTTTCCGTGCGCGGCGTGGACGGCTGGCTGCAGGGCCGCACGATGTATGGCGGGGCGTCCTCGTTCCTCGCCTATGCCGCCGCCCGCAAGGCACGGCCCGACCTGCCGCCGTTGCGCGCCGGCCAGATCAGTTTCCTCGCCCCGGTGGGCTCCGACGTGGACATCACCGTTTCCAGCCTGCGCGAAGGCAAGAGCGTAGCCAATATCCAGACCGACATGACGAGCGGCGGAGCGCTGGCGCATCGCGCCGCGTGGGTGTTCGGCAGTGCGCGGCCATCGAACGGATCGGTCACGCCGCAGCGCGCGGAGAACTTCGTATCCCATAGCGAGATGCCGGAACTGGGTTCGCCCGAGGGGCTGCACTTCATCCAAAAGTTCGAACTGCGCCGCGGCGAGGCCAAGGAAGATCGGCGCCCCGGCGTGGTGCGGCGCTGGGTGCGCCTGCGGGATCGTAGCGGACTGGACCCTATCGGGGAGCTGGTGCTGATCGGCGATACGCTGCCGCCCGGATCGATGCGCGCCATGGAGCGCAAGGGGCCGATCAGCTCGATCAACTGGGCCTTCACCCTGCTGGGTGATGCTCCGGAAACGCGCGACGGCTGGTGGCTGCTGGAAACCGCATCAAATCACATGGGTGATGGTTTCAGCAGCGAGACCTTGCGCATGTGGAACGCCGATGGCGTGCAGGTAATGCACGGCCTGCAAAGCGTCGCGATTTTTGGCTGAGAGGACGATGATGGAATTGGCCGACGCACAATCGCTGGGGTTCGAGCCGGACCGGCTCGCCCGAATCGGGGCCTATCTCGACGAGCACTACATTGCCAGCGGGCGCCTGCCGGGCCTCGACGTGCTGGTCGCCCGCGATGGCGAGGCGGTCTATCGCCATACCGCAGGCCGCGCGCGCGAGGACGGCACGCCGATGGCCGCCGACACGATCTGCCGTATCGCCTCGATGACCAAGCCGCTGACCTCGGTGGCGTTCATGATGCTGGTCGAGGAAGGCAAGGTTGCGCTCGACGATCCGGTGAGCAAGGTCATCCCGGAATTCGCCAATCTGGGCGTCTATGCCGGCGGCGGCGGAGAAGTGGACTTCTTTCCGGCGCGCCCTGCCCCGGTGATGCGCATGATCGACCTGATCACGCACCAGTCGGGCCTGACCTACGGAATCCAGAACCGTACCAACGTGGACGCCGCCTACCGCAAGGCGCGGCTGGATGGGCACGCCAGCCTGCCCGGCAACGAACATTTCGTCGCGGAACTGGCCAAGCTGCCGCTGGAATTCGAGCCGGGGCAGGCGTGGAATTACTCGGTGGGCACCGACGTGCTCGGCGTGGTGGTGGCGCGGCTTTCGGGCATGAGCCTGGGCGAATTCCTGCGCACGCGCATCTTCGAACCGCTGGGCATGGTCGATACCGGCTTTTACTGCCCCGAGGACAAGGCGCACCGGCTGGCCGATGCCTGGGCCTATCAGGCTGGACAGCCGCCGCAGCTGTTCGACCCCGCCGAGAAGTCCGGAACGCGCCGGGCGCCGCGATTTGAAAGCGGCGGCGGCGGCTTGCTGTCGACAACGGCGGACTATCACCGGTTCTGCCGCATGCTGGTCGGCGGCGGTGCGGCCGACGGCGCCAAAGGTCATCAACGTATCCTCAGCCCGAAGACGCTGCAGTTGATGACCGCCAATCACCTGCCCGGCGGTGCGGACCTGACGCAGGTTTCCAAGGCACTGTTCAGCGAGGCCTACAACGCGGGCGCTGGCTTCGGCCTCGGTTTCGGCATGACCATCGATCCGGCGCGGGCGCTGGTGCCGGGCTCTGCCGGCGAATTCTATTGGGGCGGCATCTTCTCGACCGCGTTCTTCGTGGACCCGGTGGAGAAGATCCATGCGGTCTTCATGACGCAGCTCTACCCCTCGTTCATCTACCCCATCCGGCGTCAGTTGAAGACGCTGATCTACAGCGCGCTGGCCAGCAGCCGCGCCTGACACAACCTTGCAGGAGAAAGAAACGATGTCCGACCCCATCCCCGGCGCCAAGGAACACATCGACGCGGCCCGCAAGCTTGCCGCAACGATCGACGACATTCCCGCAGACACGCAGTTGCTGCCGATCAATCGCGTTGGCGTGATCGGCGCGGGCACGATGGGCGGCGGGATCACCATGAACTTCCTCACCGCAGGCATCCCGGTGACAATCGTCGAGATGACGCAGGAAGCGCTCGAGCGTGGCGTTGCCACCATGCGCAAGAATTACGAGAACACCGTGAAGCGCGGCAAGATGGAAGCGGCAGACGCCGAGGCCGCGATGGGCCGCCTGACGCCCACGCTGGACTTCAATGCTCTGGCCGAGGCCGATCTGGTGATCGAGGCGGTTTATGAGAGCATGGACGTGAAGAAGGACGTGTTCGGGCGACTCGACAAGGTCGCCAAGGCAGGTGCGATCCTGGCCTCCAACACCAGCTATCTCGACATCGACGCAATCGCCGCCGCCACCTCGCGGCCAGAAGCGGTGCTGGGCATGCACTTCTTCTCGCCCGCCAACGTGATGAAGCTGCTTGAGGTCGTGCGCGGCAAGGCGACGGGCAAGGCACAACTGGCAACGGTGATGGCGCTCTCGGTGAAGATCGGCAAGGTGCCGGTGGTCTCGGGCGTGTGCCATGGCTTCATCGGCAACCGCATGCTCTCACCCCGTCAGGCCCAGGCCCACGCGCTGATCATGGAAGGCGCGAACTACTGGGACGTGGACGAGGCGCTGCTGGAGTTCGGCTTCCCGATGGGGCCGTGGCAGATGGCCGACCTGGCTGGCGTGGACATCGGCTGGCATCGTGATCCCAACCGCATCGAGAGCTTGCGCGATGCGCTCTGCGCGGTCGGCCGCTGGGGCCAGAAGACCAAGAAGGGCTTCTACGACTACGACGACAACCGCCAGCGCACCCCTTCGGATGAGGTCAAGGCGATCATCGCAGACTTTGCCAAGAAGGAGGGCAAGCCGCAGCGCGCAATCGGCAAGGACGAGATCCGCGAGCGCCTGCTCTATCCGATGGTGAGCGAAGGCGCGCTGATCCTTGACGAGGGCATTTCGCAGCGGGCGAGCGACATCGATACCGTATGGCTCAACGGCTACGGCTGGCCGGCCTGGACCGGCGGTCCGATGTTCTGGGCCGATCATATCGGGCTCGATACTGTCGTTGCCGGCCTGAAGAAGCACGGCCTGCCGGTGGCTCCGCTGCTCGAGCGCAAGGCTGCTGCGGGCGAGAAGTTCAACGGCTGACCGGAGAACTGCGATGCGGATCGAGGATATCGTCGAAAGCGAGTTCACGCCGCTCAGCGACATTCTGCGCGCCCACGCCGCAAGGCGGGGCGATGCAGTGGCGCTGGCGGACGAGAACCGCACTGTCGGCTGGGCGGAGATGGACGCCCTGATCGACCGCATCGCTACGGCCCTGCAGCGCGAGGGCGTGGAGAAGGACGAGCCGGTCGCCATTGCGGCGATGAACGCGGTGCCGACCGGGCTGGCCTTCCTCGGCGCGATCCGGGCAGGCGCGGTAGCGGCGCCGCTGACGTCGACCGCGACGCCCGAGACGATCGTTGCCATGCTCGAGGACAGCGGCAGCCGGGTGCTGCTGCTGGACAAGGAGATTTCGGACAGGCTAGCCGGGCGTGAGCTGCCCGCGGGCGTCAAACGCATTGCACTCGACGACAGCGATGCGGGCGAGCCGTTCAGCCAGTGGATGGCCGAGGAAGGCGCAAGGCCGGAAGAGCGCACCGCCGCGCCCGGCGATCCATTCAATATCATCTATTCATCCGGCACGACCGGCGCGCCCAAGGGCATCGTGCAGAGCCACAAGATGCGCCACGAATATGCCCGGCGCACGATCCCCGCAGGCTATGGCGACGATACCGCCGTGATCTGCTCCACGCCGCTCTATTCGAACACCACGCTGGTCAGCTTCCTTCCGGCGCTTACCGCCGGCGGCAAAGTGGTGCTGATGCGCAAGTTCGATGCGCGCACGTTCCTCGAACTGTCCGAACGCGAGCGCGTGACCCACGCCATGCTGGTGCCGGTGCAATACCGGCGGATCATGGAAGTGCCCGACTTCGACAGCTTTGACCTCACATCCTACAAGCTCAAGTCCTGCACCTCGGCGCCCTTCCCGGCGTGGCTGAAGGCCGATGTGCTCAAGCGCTGGCCCGGTGGGCTTACCGATGGCTATGGCATGACCGAGGGCGGGGCGACTTCGATCCTGCTGGCGCATCTCTATCCCGACAAGCTGCACACCGTGGGCCAGCCCTCGCCCGGCCACGTGATCAAGATCATCGACGAGGACGGCAACGAGTTGCCGCAGGGCGAAGTGGGCGAGATCGTCGGCCATTCGCCGATCATGATGAACGGCTATCACAACAAGGCCGACAAGACCCGCGAGGTCGAGTGGTACGACGCCGAGGGCCGCCGCTACATCCGCCACGGCGATGTCGGCAAGTTCGACGAGGACGGCTTCCTGATCCTGATGGACCGCGCCAAGGACATGATCATCTCGGGCGGGTTCAACATCTACCCGAGCGACCTTGAGGCAGAACTGACCCGGCAGAGCGCGGTGAAGGAAGCGGCGGTTGTCGGCGTGGCGTCAGATGCCTGGGGCGAAACGCCACTGGCCGTAGTTGTGCTTGCCGATCCTGCCGCCAACCCAAAGGCCATCCTCGCCGAAGCCAACAGCCGCCTTGGCAAGACGCAGCGCATTTCCGCGATCGAGGTTGTGGACGAACTCCCCCGCAGCCCGATCGGCAAAGTGCTGAAACGCGAGCTTCGCGACAGGTTCGGCGGCAACCCCATCCTCGCCGCCACATCCCTCGAAAAAACATCCTCAGCAGGAGCATGAGACATGCGTGACGCCGTAATCGTATCGACCGCCCGCACGCCCATCGGGCGCGCCTACAAGGGTGCCTTCAACGCAACGCCGGGCGCAACGCTCGGCGCGCTGTCATTGCAGGCCGCTGTTGCCCGCGCCGGGATCGACCCCGCCGAAGTCGACGACGTGCTGTGGGGCGCCGCGCTGCAGCAGGGCGCGCAGGCCGGCAACATCGCCCGCCAGGTCGCGCTGCGGGCAGGCCTTCCGGTCACCACCTCGGGCATGAGCATGGACCGCCAGTGCTCGTCGGGCCTGATGACCATCGCCACGGCTGCCAAGCAGGTGATCATCGACCGCATGGACGTGGTTGCTGCAGGTGGGCAGGAATCGATCAGCCTCGTCCAGACCAAGGACATGCGCGTCGCCCCG
>JBEQCK010000059.1:0-18169 GCA_041639335.1 Novosphingobium sp. | reverse complement strand
CCGCAGAGCTTCAGCCCGAAGACGGGCCTGCTCTACCTGCCGGTAAACAACGCAGCGTTCCCCTATGCTGCCGCGAAAGACTGGAAGGCTACCGACATCGGCTTCCAGACTGGCCTCGACGGGTACGTGACCGCAATGCCGGCCGATGCCAAGGCCCGCTCCGCCGCGATGAGCGCGACCACCGGCACGCTGGTGGCTTGGGACCCGGTCGCGAAGAAGGCCGCGTGGAAAGTAGAACTGCCAAGCCCGTCCAACGGTGGCATTCTCTCGACCGCCGGCAACCTTGTATTCCAGGGGACCGCGGGCGGTGATTTCGTCGCCTACAGCGCGGACAAGGGCAAGCAACTCTGGTCGTTCCCGGCGCAGAGCGGCATCATTGCCGCACCGATGACGTATGCGATTGACGGCGAACAGTACGTCGCGGTCATGGTCGGCTGGGGTGGCGTCTGGGACGTCGCTACCGGCGTCCTCGCGCACAAGGCCAAGAAGCAGCGCAACATCAGCCGCCTCGTCGTGTTCAAGCTTGGCGGCAAGGCTACGCTGCCGGCTGCTCCGCCGATGGCCAAGATGGTGCTCGATCCCCCGCCGTTCACCGGCACGCCTGAACAGGTCAAGGCCGGTGGCGAGCTCTATGGGCGTTACTGCAACGTCTGCCATGGCGATGCGGCGGTTGCCGGCGGCGTGAACCCGGACCTGCGCCATTCCGCAGCGCTCAACGCTCCCGAAGCCATCCGCTCGGTGGTGATCGACGGCGCACTGCAGCACAATGGCATGGTCTCGTTCAAGTCGGCCTTGAAGCCCGAGGATGCAGACAACATTCGCCAGTACCTGATCAAGCGCGCCAACGAAGACAAGGCTCTGGAAGCGCGCTGACAAGAATGCTATGAGAAATAGCAATCATAACGAGTGGAGAGATTCATGACGCATCTTTATCCCAACCTGATCAATGGCGAGCTGGTCACCACCGCATCGTCGCTTGATGTCGTCAACCCCGCCAACGAGCAGGTCATCGGCCAGGTGCCGGCTTGCGGCGCTGAAGAACTGGATCGCGCGGTCGCCGCCGCGCGTGCTGCCTTCAAGACCTGGTCGAAGACCCCGGTCGACGATCGCCGTGCCGTCATCCGCAACATGGCCTCGGCAATCGAAGCCAACTTCGACGAACTGTATCGCCTGCTGACCAGCGAGCAGGGCAAGCCGCACCACCAGGCCCAGCACGAGATCGGCGCCTGCGCCGGGATCATGAACGCCCAGTCGACGCTCACGCTCGAAGAGACGATCAACGAGGACAGCGCCGAACGTCTCAGCCGCACGCGCCGCGTGCCGGTCGGCGTGGTCGCCGGCATCGTGCCGTGGAACTTCCCGCTGCTGATGGCCGTGCAGAAGATCGCGCCCGCGATCCTCACCGGCTGTACGATCGTGCTCAAGCCTTCGCCGTTCACGCCGCTGACCACGCTCAAGTTCGCAGAGCTGATCAAGGACATCGTGCCGGCAGGCGTCGTCAATATCATCACGGGCGAAGATGCGCTCGGCCCGATGATGACCTCGCACCCGGACATCGACAAGATCACTTTCACCGGTTCGACCGCCACCGGCAAGCGCATCATGGAAGGCGCATCGAAGGACCTCAAGCGCATCACGCTGGAACTGGGCGGCAATGACGCTTCGATCGTCCTGCCCGATGCCGACGTGGAGAAGGTTGCCGAGCAGCTGTTCTGGTCGAGCTTCACCAATGCCGGCCAGATCTGCGTCGCCGCCAAGCGCGTTTATATCCATGAGGACATCTACGACGACCTGTCGAAGGCCATTGCCGAATACGCCAAGACGGTGAAGGTCGGTGACGGGTCCGAGCAGGGCACTGGCGTCGGTCCGATCCAGAACAAGAAGCAGTTCGAACGCGTCTGCGAACTGATCCAGGACGCCAAGGACAACGGCTACAAGTTCCTCGTCGGTGGCGATGTCGATCCTTCGGGTTCGGGCTACTATGTGCCGATCACCATCCTCGACAACCCGCCCGAGGATGCCCGCATCGTGGCCGAGGAGCAGTTCGGCCCGGTCATGCCGCTGATGAAGTTCTCGAGCGACGACGAAGTGATCGCTCGTGCCAACAATTCGGAATACGGCCTGGCTGGTGCGGTCTGGACCAAGGACACCGAGCGTGGCGTGAAGATCGCCGAGCAGCTTGAGACCGGCACGGTTTGGATCAACGAGTTCCTCCACCTCTCGCCTTTCGCTCCGTTCGGCGGACACAAGCAGTCCGGCTTCGGTGCGGAATACGGCATCGAGGGCCTGAAGGAATTCACCTACAGTCAGGTGATTACGGTCAAGAAGGACGCGCTGGTCTGATCCGCGCCTGAATATCGAAGGCAGCCCTGTTGTTTGGCGACCGGGCTGCCTCGACGCCTGCATAACTGAAGGAAAAGAACGGTGCCCATCGACCTTTCGAAGATCAAGGCGATCGACGTCCACGTCCATGCCGAGGTCTCGTGCCACGATCCTGAAGATCCAGTCATGGGCCAGTTCTTCGACGCGGCTTCGGCCTACTTCAAGGCTCCGCGCGAACGCCCCAAGATGCCCGAAATCGTCGAGATCTATCGCGAACAGCAGATCGCCTTCTGCATGTTCACGGTCGATGCCGAATGCGGCATGGGTGCCAAGCGCGTGTCGAACTACGAAGTCGCCGAAATGGCGGCGAAGAACGACGACGTCTGCATCGCATTTGCCTCGATCGATCCGCACAAGGGCAAGTTCGGCGCGCGCGAAGCACGCGACCTGATCGAGAACTTCGGCGTAAAGGGCTTCAAGTTCCACGGCATCGCCCAGAACTGCCACCCGGCCGATCGCGTCGGCTATCCGATCTACGAAGTCATCGCCGAATACGGCCTGCCCGCGATCTTCCACACCGGCCACTCCGGCATGGGCACCGGCATGCGCGGCGGCGGCGGCATGCGCCTCAAGTATGGCCAGCCCATGCTGGTTGACGACGTTGCAGTCGATTTCCCCGACATGAAGATCATCCTCGCCCACCCGTCGTGGCCGTGGGTGGATGAAAGCCTGTCGATGGCGCTGCACAAGGACAACGTGTTCATCGACCTGTCAGGCTGGAGCCCGAAGTACTTTGCGCCGCAGATCATTCAGTACGCCAATACGCAGCTCAAGAAGAAGATGCTGTTCGGTTCGGACTTCCCGCTGATCCACCCGCAGAAGTGGATCGACGCCGCGCTTCAGGTCGGCTTCAAGGAAGAGGTCATGCCGGGCATCATGAAGGACAACGCCGCGCGCCTGCTCGGGCTGGCCTGAGCCTGCCCCATGGCCGATCCTGACGACATCCGCGCCTGGCAGAGGCTCGATGCGGAAGTGACCACGTCGGGCCGGATCGAGGACAAGGACGTCATGCGCCTCGCCGATCTGGGCGTCGCGCATGTCGTCAACCTCGCGCTGGAGACCCATCCCGAGGCCCTGGCCGGGGAAGGGGACAAGCTGGCCGCGCAAGGCATAGCCTATACCCATATTCCCGTGCCGTTCGACGCGCCGGACGAAGACCACTTCGCCGCTTTCGTGAAGGCGGTGGAGGAAGGTCCCAGGCCGGTCCACGTCCACTGCATCATGAACTGGCGCGTCTCGGCGTTCTTCTACCGCTACAACCGCGAGATTCGCGGCCTGCCCGAGACAGAGGCGCGCAAGCTGATGGAACGCCAGTGGTCTCCTGAAGGCCATGACAGCAAGGAAGCCCGCGTCTGGGCGGAATTCATTGCAAGGACCCTTAAGTGACCGACCTTTCGGGCAAGCACATCGTCATCACCGGCGCCTCCACCGGCATCGGCCGCGCAACGGCGACGGCCTGCGCCGCTGCGGGCGCGCGCCTCACCTTGATCGCCCGCCGCGCCGATCTGCTCGAACAGGCTGCGCGTGACCTTGGCGGCAGCACCGCCTACGCTGCGGCGGACGTGGCCGACAAGGCCGCGCTTCATGCAGCCCTCGATCACGCGGTTGCCGCCAACGGTCCAATCGATGGCCTGTTTCTGAACGCCGGCATCGGCGGCATGTTTGCGCCCGTCGAACAATATACCGACGAGATGTTCGATGCCGTGATGGCGGTGAACCTCAAGGGCGTGCTCTGGGCGATCCAGCATGTGCTTCCGGCGATGAAGGAGCGCGGGCAAGGCACGATCCTCGTCACCGGCAGTCTTGCCAGTGAGCGCGGGTTGCCAATGAACGCGGGCTATGTCGCGAGCAAGCACGCTGTCCTTGGCCTCTCGCGCGCCGTTGCCAACGAAGTCGCCCAGTTCGGGGTGCGTTGCAATTGCATCGTGCCGGGGCTGATCGAGACGCCGATGCTCGACGGCCTGCCGCCCGAGGCTGCCTCACAGATGGCCAAGGCCGTGCCGCAAGGCCGCACCGGCCAGCCCGAGGAGCTGGCCAAGGTCGCCGCCTTCCTTCTTTCCGATGCCGCCAGCCACGTCACTGCCCAAAGCTGGGCAGTGGACGGAGGCATGCTCGGCACCATGCGAGTCTGATCCCCCCGGAGACGCCAATGGCCCTGAAATACTACCACGCCGAACCGCTGGCGAATTCGCTGAAGTCGATGGTCCCGCTCAAGGAAAAGGGCCTCGTCTACGAGAGCATCTACGTCGACCTGCACAAGTTCGAGCAGCACCAGCCGTGGTTCACCGCGATCAACCCCGAAGGCCAGGTGCCCGTGCTCGATCACGATGGCACGGTCATCACCCACACCACCGTGATCAACGAATACCTCGAGGACGTTTTCCCCGATGCCCAGCCCGCCGACGCACCGTTGCGTCCGCGCGACGCGGTGGGCGCGGCGCGGATGCGCTACTGGAACAAGTTCATCGACGAGCACGTGATGAACTTCGTGTCGATGCATGGCTGGCACCGCATGGTTGGCGTGATCGCGCGCAACATCGAAAGCGGCGATTTCGAAAAGCTGCTCGAGAGCATCCCGCTGCCCGACCAGCGCAAGAAGTGGGCGACGGCACGCTCCGGCTTTTCCGAAGCGGACCTCGCCAATGCCACTGCCAAGATCGAATATGCCCTCGCCAAGGTCGAGGCGCAGCTTGGGCAAACAAAGTGGTTGGCAGGTGACACGTACACTCTTGCCGACATCAACTTTTATTCGCACTGCGGCACGATGGTCGAGCGTATGTTTCCCGAGATGGAAGTGGCGAGCCGCTTCCCCCGCCTGTGCGAATGGCGCGATTCCGTCACGGCGCGTCCCGCTGTTGCCGAAGCCCTGAAGAGCGAGGACCGGACCGCTCCGGGCCTGCGCACCTGGTCGGGGCATGTGCGCTGATGGCTGGTTTCGTTCTGATTCATGGTTCCTGGCACGGTGGCTGGTGCTTCGATCCTGTCGCGGAAATTCTCCGCGCGCGGGGGCATACTGTGGTTGCGCCGACACTGCCCGGCATGGGCGGCACTGCAGAGGAGATGGCCGCTGTCACGCTTGATGGCTGGAGTGATTTTGCTGCGCAGCATTGCCGTGACCTCAAGGCGCAGGGTGTAGGGCCAGTTGTCCTCGGCGGACACTCGCGCGGGGGCCTTGTCGTGTCCACCGCAGCGGAGCGTGATCCGTCTGCAATGAACGCCATCGTCTATATCTGCGCGATGATGTTGCCGACGGGCATGAGCCGCGCCGAATTCAAGGAACTCGAAGGCCCCAACCCCGCCTTCGATGCGATCATTTCCAAGGTCCATGGCGGCATCGCGACCGTCATCGACGCGGCCAATGCTGCACCTGTCTTTGCGCAAGTCTCGCCGCCCGACCTCGTCGATGCGGCGATGGCGAGGCTGATGGCGGAGCCCCACGCGCCGCGTGCGGAGAAGATCGCGGTGACGCCGGAACGCTGGGGCAGCCTTCCGCGCACTTACGTCGAATGCACGCTCGACCGCACGATCCCCATCGAAAGCCAGCGCCGCATGATCGCAATGTCGCCCGGTGCGAATGTCGTCACGCTGGAGGCCGATCACAGCCCCTATCTGTCAAAGCCCGAGGAACTGGCCAACGCGCTGGAAGCAGCAATCCCCGCCTAATCGGCGAAGAAGTTCAGCTCCAGCAGCACATTGTTCGGGTCTGCGGTGAAGATTTGCCGTAGGCCGATGGCTTCAACCACGTTGGTCTGGCAGTCGAGCCCCAGCGCGGCCACGCGCGCCAGCACTTCGTCATAGCCTGAGCAATTGAGCGCAACGTGATGGATGGCGCCAGTGAGCGAGCCCGGTTGCACCTCGCGGTCGTAGGCGCGCGGGCAATCGACGGCGTTGATGTGCACGATGGCCTTGCCGCCTGCGTCATACATCCACTGCGCGTTCTGCGGGGTCAGGGGAGGCGGGCCGTCCCGCCGCTCAAGGCCGAGCAGCGCCTTATAGAACTCTGCCGTCTCGTCGAGCCGGTCGGTGATGATGTTGACATGATCGAGCGCGTTGACGTGCATTTTCTGTCTCTCCCGCAGCAAAACGGCGGCAGGAGCATGGTGCCCCCGCCGCCGTCCTTTCTCAACTATTGAAACCGCTCAGCTCTTGAACACGACCGTCTTGTTGCCGTTGACGAGTGCGCGATCCTCGAGGTGCAGGCGCACCGCTTCGGCCAGCACGCGGCGCTCCACGTCGCGGCCCTTGCGCACGAGGTCTTCGGGGCTGTCGGCGTGCGTCACGGTTTCCACGTCCTGGTGGATGATCGGACCTTCGTCGAGATCTGCGGTAACGTAGTGCCCGGTCGCCCCGATCATCTTCACGCCGCGCGCATGCGCCTGGTGATAGGGCTTGGCGCCCTTGAAGCTCGGCAGGAACGAGTGGTGGATATTGATGCAGCGGCCGGCAAGGAACGCTGTGAGATCATCCGACAGGATCTGCATGTAGCGCGCCAGAACCACCAGTTCCGCGCCCGTCTCGGTGACGATGCGCTTCACTTCGGCTTCCTGCTGCGGCTTGGTCTCCTTGGTGATCGGCAGGTGGTAATAGGGCACATCGCCGATCAGCGAGATCGACAGCGCTTCCTTGGGATGGTTGCCGAGGATCGCCACGACTTCCATCGGCAGTTCGCCGATGCGGGTGCGGTAGAGCAGGTCGCCAAGGCAGTGGTCGAACTTGCTGACCATGAGCACGACCTTCCGCTTCACGGCGGTGTCGCGCATGTTCCATTCCATGCCGTAGTCATCGGCAACCGGCGCAAAGGCCGTGCGGAACGCATCGATCCCGGTCTCGCCCGGATCGAACACGACTCGCATGAAGAACTTGCCGCTCAGCGAGTCATCGAATTGCTGCGCCTCGCGGATGTTCCCGCCCGCTTCATAGAGGTTGCCCGTGACCCGGGCGACGATGCCCGGCTTGTCCTCGCAAGACAGCGTCAAAATCAGCGATGCGCTCATCAAAATCTCTCCCGTCGATGTGGCGCTCATAGGGCGCAACATTTCCCATTGCGAATCTCGAGGGAGATTGTATGTGTTGCATACAAGTTTTTCAACCCTGCCATTTCACAAGTCGGGAGAGTTCAAGATGGCGAAGAACCTCGAAGAGGTAATCCAGCAAGGCGGCAACGTCGTTGAAATGCTGCGCAACTCGCAGCTCGGTGCCTATGTCTATCCGGTGGTCGCGCCGGAATTCTCGAACTGGCGCAGCGAACAGTGGGCATGGCAGCACAGCGCCGTCCTGTTCGACCAGTCGCACCACATGGTGAACCTCTACATTCGTGGCAAGGACGCGCTGAAGCTGCTGTCCGACACCATGATCAACAGCCCCAAGGGCTGGACGGTCAACAAGGCCAAGCAGTACGTCCCGACCACGCCCTACGGCCACGTCATCGGTGATGGCATCATCTTCTGGGAAGAAGAAGAATCGTTCACCTACGTCGGCCGCGCCCCAGCTTCGAACTGGCTGCGTTACCACGGTGCGACCGGTGGCTACGATGTCGAGATCGAACTCGACGACCGTTCGCCGATGCGCCCGATGGGCAAGCCCGTCACCCGCAAGGAATGGCGCTTCCAGATCCAGGGTCCGCAGGCGTGGAACGTGATCGAGAAGCTGCACGGCGGCCCGCTCGAACAGCTCAAGTTCTTCAACATGAGCACGATGAACATCGCCGGCAAGACCGTACGCACGTTGCGCCACGGCATGTCGGGCGCACCGGGCCTTGAAATCTGGGGTCCCTACGCCGAGCAGGAAGAAATCCGCGCTGCCATTCTGGAAGCGGGCAAGGAATTCGGCCTGATCGCTTGCGGCAGCCGCGCCTACCCGTCGAACACGCTGGAATCCGGCTGGATCCCCTCGCCGCTGCCCGCCATCTACACCGGCGAAAAGCTCAAGGGCTTCCGCGAATGGCTGGCGGCCGACAGCTACGAAGCGACCGGTTCGATCGGCGGTTCGTTCGTCTCCGACAACATCGAGGACTACTACCTCAATCCGTGGGAGCTGGGTTACGGCAACTTCGTCAAGTTCGACCATGACTTCCATGGCCGCGAAGCTCTCGAAGCCCTGAACCCCGCCGAGCAGCGCAAGAAGGTGACGCTCGCCTGGAACCCCGAGGACATGGCCAAGATCATGGCCTCGCTGTTCAACCCCGATGGCGACCAGTACAAGTTCTTCGACACCCCGCTCGCCAACTATGCCTCGTCCAACTACGACCGCGTCGTCGATGCAGGCGGCAAGACCGTCGGTTTCTCGATGTTCACCGGCTACTCGTACAACGAGAAGCAGGCGCTCAGCCTCGCCACGATCGATCCGGAAATCCCGGTCGGCACCGAGCTGCGCGTGGTGTGGGGCGAAGAGAACGGCGGTACCCGCAAGACCACGGTCGAGCCGCACAAGCAGATCGAAGTCCGCGCGATCGTCTCGCCGGTTCCCTACAGCCGCGTCGCTCGCGAGAACTATGCCGAAGGCTGGCGCACCGCGCGCTGAGCCCAACCAGACTGGCGCCGCCCGGATTGCTGCAAAGGCAACCGGGCGGACTGCCCTCAACCATTGAGAGGATCCCGCACATGGCAGCACCGCTTATCCATCCCAACTGGGACAAGGCGCCCGACGGGATCACCGATGGCTTCAGCCTGGAGATGACCGCGAAGGACGAAGCGTCGCTGCGCGATGCAGCCCCGCTCATACCCGCCGACACCCCCATTGCCGTCACGTTCCTCCCCGGCGAGGACGTTGCCGCCCGCGTTGCCGCCACAGTCGCGGTGCGCCAGCTCGGCTTCGAGCCGATGCCCCATTTTTCCGCCCGCCGCATAACGTCGGAAGACGATTTCGAAGGCTACCTCAAGGCCGTGGTCGAACAGGCCGGGGTTGAGCGCTGCTTCATCGTCGCTGGCGATCCGCCCGAGCCGGTCGGCCCTTATTTCGATACTTCCGCCCTGATCGCGACCGGCGCGTTCGAGCGATCGGGCATCAAGGCGATCGGCATCGGCGGCCATCCCGAAGGCCATCCCAACATGACCGAGGCCGAATGCTGGGCGGTCCTCGAGAAGAAGGTGGCAGACATCACCGCGCGCGGCATGGCCCCGCTGATCGTGACCCAGTTCGGCTTCGATCCCGACGCTTTCCTCGCCTGGCTCAAGGAACTGCGCGCGCGTGGCATCGATGCCCCGGTGCGCATCGGCGTGCCCGGACCTGCCGGGATCAAGCGCCTGCTCGCCTTTGCTGCCCGTTGCGGCGTGGGTGCGTCGACCTCGGTGCTCAAGAAGTACGGAATTTCCGTCACCAACCTTCTCGGCACGGCAGGACCGGACAAGCTGGTCGATGCCTTTGCCCGTGGCCTCGGGCCCGAGCATGGCAAGGTGCGCCTGCACTTTTATCCCTTCGGCGGCCTGACCAAGACGCTCGAATGGATTCACGGTTACAACAAGAAGCACGGCATCGGCCAAGGGGGCTGAGCCATGACCGACTTCGTGCTGGTGCATGGCGCGTGGGGCGGCAGCTTTGCGTGGGACCGTTTGAAAGCCGATCTCACCGCCGCCGGGCACCGCGTCCTCGCGCCCGACCTAATCGGTCTTGGCCGCCGCAAGGCCGAGTTCCACCCCGGCATCACGCTGACCACGCACATCGATGATGTGTGCGACCAGATCGCCATGGCCGGTTTTGATCGCTTCGTGCTGGTTGGCCATTCCTGGGGCGGCATGGTCATCACCGGCGTCGCCACGCGCCTCGGCGCGCGGATCGACGCGATAGTCTACGTCGATGCTTTCCTGCCGCAGGATGGCCAGTCGCTGTGGGACCTGACCGGGCAGTGGGAGCACGATCACTACATCGGCAGCCAGAAGCACAAGCCCGGCGCCGTCTCTCCACTCCCCGGTCTTGAAAGCCCGGTCCTATCGAACCATCCGCTGCTGACGCTGGTCGAGGCGGTGCGCTTCACCGGCGAGGAAGCGAAGATCCCCCGCCACGTCTACATCTTCGCCAATGGCTGGAGCCCGTCACCTTTCGGCAAGTTCGCCGAGGCAGTGCAGGACGATCCGGCGTGGGAATATCACGAGGCCGAAGCCACTCACAACGTGATGGGTGACCAGCCGGAGCAGTTGCTCCAGATCGTTCTGGGCTGCGCTTAGGCCCACCCCCGACCCCTCCCGCCTGCGGGAGGGGAGTCGCAGAGATCCGTCTTGCCCTCCCGCAGGCGGGAGGGCCGCGAGACTTGGCGAGCCGCAGGCAAGCTTAGTCGCAGCGGGGTGGGCCTACCCCTGCTGCGCCAAGCTCTGCATCCGCTTGAGATAGCGTGCGAGCACGTCGATCTCGAGGTTGACCTTCGATCCCGGCTTCAGCGCGCCCATCGTCGTGACCTGCGCGGTGTGGGGGATGATGTTGAGCGCGAAGTGGCATGAGCCGTCGGGCTGATCGGCCACTTCGTTGACGGTCAAAGACACGCCGTTGACCGTGATCGATCCCTTGGCGGCGATGTAGGGCGCCAGTTCCCGCGGCGCCGAGATCCCGAACTTGAGCGATGCGCCATCGGGGCAGATGCCGACGACTTCGCCCACTGCATCGACGTGCCCGGTCACGATGTGCCCGCCAAGCTCGTCGCCAAGCTTCAGCGCCGGTTCGAGGTTCAGTGGCGCGCCCACGACCCATTGTTCCGCCGCAGTGCGGCTGACCGTTTCGCCCGAAACGTCCACCGCGAACCAGCCTTCGCCAGCCACGCCACCCTTGTCCACCACGGTCAGGCACACGCCCGAACAGGCGATCGAGGCACCGATGGCGATCTTCGCCGGGTCCATCGCGCACGAGATCGTGATGTGGCGGTCGCCCTTGTCCTCAACGGCGAGGATGTTGCCGATTTCCGTGACGATCCCGGTGAACATAAGAAATCTCCTTCAGCGGACCCGCTCGTAGACGTCGAGCGCATCGCTGCCAAGCGTCCGCCGGTCCACATTGCGCCAGTGGCCGTGCGCGTCAGCTAGCGAGCCGAGGCCGATGTCCGCGATACAGGGCAGGCCATCGCCAATGATGATCGGAGCACGATAGAGCAGGAGGCGGTCGACGAGGTCGACAGCGAGAAATGCGGCTGCCGTCTGCGCTCCGCCTTCGACGAAAATATACTGCGCATCCCCGAAAGCTTGCGGTGCGGTGACATCCGATACCGCTGTCCAGCCTTCCGGCGGAATCCTGCGCGTCAGCACCATGCGCTGCGGGCTGCGCTGCTCGAGCCCTGGCAGGCGTACGTCTAGTCGCGGTGCATCGGCTCGCAGTGTGCCGCCGCCTACCAGTATGGCATCGGCCCGCGCACGTTCGACGTGGCAATGCGCCCGTGCCTCGGGGCCGGTGATCCATTTGCTGCTGCCATCGGGAAGCGCGATCCGGCCATCGAGCGATGTGGCAAGCTTCAGCGTTATGTATGGCCGTCCCAGTGTCGCGCGGCTCAGATATCCGGCCAGCGATTCCCTTGCGGCGGGGCAGGGCAGGATTTCGGCCTCAATCCCCGCTTGCCGCAGTGCCGCGATGCCACTCCCCGCCGTTCGAGGGTCCGGGTCCTCGACGCCAATGACCACCCGCGCAAGGCCGCTCTCCAGCACCAGCGATGTGCATGAAGGACCCCGCGCGCTCGCATGGGCGCAAGGTTCGAGGGTGACGTAAAGCGTCGCACCGTTTGCCGCCTCGCCCCCCATCGCGAGCGCCGCGGCTTCGGCATGAGGGCGTCCGCCGGCCTGCGTCCAGCCGCGGCCTACCACCACGCCGTCCTTGACGATAACCGCTCCGACTGCCGGGTTGGGCCTGCTCAGCGGACGCCCACGCGCGGCCAGCGCCGCTGCAGAATCGAGCCAGCGCAGGTCCTCGGCGCGCGCCATCACTGGCCGATTTGCGCCTTCTTCATCTCGGCATCATAGACCGGATTGTCGACGAGGTGCTTGTCCAGCACTTCCTTGCGCGCTGCCTCGACCTTCTTGCGCCAGGCCTCACGCTCGGCCTTGCCTTCCTCATAGGCGCGCTTGGTTTCCACGCCGGTGGCGTCGCCGACCGCCTTGTACATCTGGCGGATGCGCTCCTGCCGCGCCTCTTCCTCGGCTTCCTCTGCCCGGGCCTTGGCCGTCGCCGCCTTGTTCTCGGCGAGGATCTCGGCATCGCTGCGGTCCTCGATGAAGCTCGGGAAGTAGATGATCTCGGGCGGACGGGGCAGCGCCGTGCCGCCTTCCAGCGCCATCGCGGTGAACAACGTCCCCGTCACCGCCGCCGCCATCACCAGTCCGACACGGCGATAGTCGCTGGGCGCGGTAAACACCTGCCAGAAATCGACGATGGCCCGGCGAGGGGAAACATTGCGGAAAAAGGCTTTCATGCCGGCCTAGATAGGCGCTGGCGCAGGCTTTCGCTACCCATCGGCAGGCATTCAGCCAAACGGCACATAGAGCGACCGACCGTGCCGCTTGAGCCAGCGGTTCGCGGTCTCGATCTCGCCTTCGAAAAGCTGTTCGAGATGAGCGTGGAAAGCGGGGCTGTGGTCGAAGTGCTTCATGTGCGCCACCTCGTGGGCCACGACCGAACGCCGCACGAAATCTGGCGCCATGATCAGCCGCCAGTTCATCCGGATCGATCCGTCCGCCGCACAGCTGCCCCAGCGCCGCTGCGCTCGCGACAGCGAAAGGCGCGGCACCACTTCCCCGGCAAGGGCGCAATAGTGTGCAAGATCGACGGCAAAAAGCGCCAAGGCCTCCGCCTCCAGCCAGCGCTGCAGCCGTGTAGCGAGCCCCTCGACCGGCCCGCCGACGATCAGGCGGCCATCCGCGATCACCGGCTTGCGTCGGGCCTGCTCCGACCATTCGATCTGCAAGGTCTCGCCCCGCCATGGCAGCGCGGCATCGGGCGCGATCGTGCGGGGTTCGGGCATCCGCGCCAGTTGGCCCGCCAGCCAGTCGGCCCGGTCGCGCGCAAAAGCCTCGGCATCGCCGACGCGGCCCCACGCAGGGATGGAGATGCGCGCTTCGCTGCCATCGGGCGCAAGCCGCAGCGTCATCCGCCGCGCATGGCCAAGCTTGCGGATCACCAGCGGAAGTTCGCGCCCCGCCACGTCGATCGTGCGGCGCGAGACCGCGCGCGGGGCAGGGGTCTGCGACTTCGCTTTGGTGTCGGCTCGCCGCAACCAGTCGAGCACGCCCCTAGCCATCGAAATGGTCCGCTGGCACGATGTGGTCCTCGATCGGCCCGGCTAGTGTTTCGCTCACTGCCTTGCCAACAACGGACTGGCCAGCGCTATGCACCGCCTCGCGATCGCCAGAAATCAGATAATGCCACTCAGGCAGCGGCTGGTTTTCGGCCCGCAGGCGATAAGCGCAGGTATCGGGCAGCCACGGCAACTCTCGCGCCAGCTTTGGCGTCAGGCGCAGGCAATCCGGGACATAGGCGCGGCGGTGCTTGTAGTCGCTGCACCGCGCGGTCCTGAGGTCCAGCAGCTTGCAGGCGACATTGGTGTGGACCACCTCGCCGGTGTCCTCGTCCTCCAGCTTGTGCAGGCAGCACTTGCCGCATCCGTCGCACAGCGCTTCCCACTGCTCGCGGCTGAGTGTTGCCACCGGCCGTTCCCAGAAAGGGTCTTCGGTCAATTCACCCACTTGGCGAGTTCGGCGGCAACGGCCTTGCCATCCTGCTCGGCAGGCAGCAACGCGATGGCTGCGCCGTCCGGGCCCATCAGGTAGGCCGCGCGGCTGTGGTCCATCAGGTAGGCATCGGGCTTTCCCTCATCGCGCCGTTGATAGAACACCGCCCACTTCTTCGCGACGTCGGCGATCTGCGCTGGCGTGCCTGTAAGCCCGACCACGTTCTTGCCGAAGTTCGCGGCATATTTTCCGACGACCGACGCGGTATCGCGCTCGGGATCGATGGTGATGAAGATCGGCACGATCGGCTTGGCGTCGGGGTGCTCCTTGGCGAACAGGCGCAGGCCCTGCGCGATGTTCTGCAGGTCGAGCGGGCAGACATCCGGACAGAACGTGTAGCCGAAATAGACGATGCGATACTTGCCGGAAAAGTCGCTCCACTTCACGGCCTGCCCATCCTTGCCGGTCAGCGTGAAGTCGCCGCCGATTGCCGCGCCTTCGAGAGGAGGTTGCTCGGCAGGCGTCATGTTGCAGCCGCCAAGCGCGAAAGTGCAGGTTGCGGCAAGCGCGACGAGTGTGGATCTGAGGGTCGATCTGAAAGTGAGGGCCATGGCGCGCCGGTTCATGCTCTGCTAACCGTGTCCTTGCAAGAGGCGAGTCCGCAGGGCCGTAAATGGCTGATGGGGCACGCAACAGGAGGTTCGAATGCTGTCGAAGATGCGCAGGCCGCTTACCATGCTGGCCATGCTGCTGGCCGCCGCCACGGCAATTCCGGCGCAGGCCCAGTTTTCCGACAGCTACAAGTTCCTCGATGCCGTCCGCAAGAAAGAGGGCGACAAGGTGACCGAGGCCCTGAACGAGCCCGGCACGCAGATCGTCAACACCAAGGACTACACCACCGGTCAGACCGCGTTGCATATCGTCGTCGCCCGGCGCGATCTTGTCTGGGTGCAGTTCCTGATCGCCAAGGGTGCGAATGTGAATGCTCGCGACAACCGCGGCGTCACGCCGCTGGTGGCTGCCTCGGAAATGGGCTTTCTCGAAGGCGTGGATGAACTGATCAAGTCGGGCGCGCGCGTCGATGAAGCCAACAACACCGGCGAGACCCCGCTGATCAGCGCCGTCCACCGCAAGGACCTCGCGCTGGTGCGGATGCTGATCAAGGCCGGCGCCAACCCCGATCGCCCGGACAATTCGGGCCGGTCCGCGCGCGATTATGCTGCGCTCGACAAGGGCAGTCCGGTGCTGGGCGAACTGGAAAAGGCCTCGAAGGAAGCAAAGTCCGCCGCGCCCAAGAAGACCTATGGCCCCTCGTTCTGACGGGTACTGACATGACCGACGAAACCCTCGATGCCCTACGCCTTCGCCTCGCTCCGGCTATTGCCGAAGCTGCTGCGTTCGATGGCTGGAAACCGGCTGCCGTTGCTGCGGCCGCTGCCATGGAAGGCGTCGATCCTGCCTTGGCCGCCTTTGCGTTTCAGGACGGTCCGATGCAGATGATCTCGGCCTGGATCGCGCGTATCGACGCCGACATGGCCGATGCGCTGCCCTCCACCCAGCTCGGCAACCTGCCGATTCGCGAGCGTATCCGCCGTCTTGTCCAGTTCCGGCTCGATGCGCTGGTCGGCAAGGAAGAAGCCCTGCGCCGCGCGCTGGCGATCATGGCCATGCCGCAGAACGTGGCAAAGGCGACCCGGCTCGGCTGGTCGAGCGCCGACGCGATGTGGCGGCTCGCAGGCGACACCGCCACCGATTACAACCACTACACCAAGCGCATCACGCTCGGCTCGATCTACGCCGCGACGCTTGCCTATTTCGCGCAGGATACCAGCGACGGCCACGAGGATACGCGCACCTTCCTCGATCGCCGGATCGAGAACGTGATGCAGTTCGAAAAGGCCAAGGCCAAGCTTGTCAAGCCGCGCGAGGGAACCTTCTCGCTGACGCGAATGCTGGGCCGCCTACGCTATCCGGCGGCGTAACCGGTAACACATAGCGCCACACCACTTTCACGTCGCCCCGGCGAAGGCCGGGGTCCATGGCCTAGATGCGGTTCACGTCACTGGCGTAATGGATCCCGGCTTTCGCCGGGATGACGCTGAAGAAGGATTGCGCCGACCTTCTTTTTGATCCAGCGCAATTCTATTGCGAATGACTTGCAAATGCTGGCCCGCTATGGCAGCGGGAACCGGTGACGCTCGATCAGCTCCCTATTGGTACGCCCGCCCGAATCGCATCGGTGGATTGGTCTGCGCTTGTCGCGGAAGAGGCGCAGCGCCTGCGCGCGCTTGGTCTTGACGAGGGGGCGCGAGTCACGCTTGCCTACCGTGGCGTCTTTGCCGGCCGCGATCCGCTGGCGGTGGAGATTGGCCGCATGACCGTCGCCATCCGCCGCATCCATGCGCTGGCGATGACGGTTGAACCGATCGCAGAAGCTGTCGCATGAGCAAGATGCCCACTGTCGCCGCACTGGTCGGCAACCCCAACGCCGGGAAAAGCGCGCTGTTCAACGCGCTGACGGGCGCGCGCCAGAAGATTGCCAACTATCCCGGCGTCACGGTCGAGCGCAAGGCAGGGCGCCTGGTCCTGGCTTCGGGCGAGCCGGTCGAACTGGTCGACCTGCCCGGCTCCTACGGCCTCGATGCCACCAGCCCTGACGAGGAAGTGACCCGCAAGGTCATCATGGGCGAGCAGGCCGGCCAGGCCAGACCAGACGTCATCGTGCTGGTGCTCGACAGCTCGAACCTCGAACAGCACCTCGTTTTCGCGCAGGAAGTGCTCGAACTCGGCCGGCCTACCGTGGTTGCGCTCAACATGGTCGATCTTGCCGAGCGCGATGGCTTGACCCTCGATCCCGCCGCACTCGAAGCGGCGCTCGGGGTGCCGGTGATCCCGACCGTGGCCGTGCGCAGGCGCGGCCTCGCCGAACTCGCCGCTGCGATTGGCGAAGCGCGCGAAAAGCCGGCGCGGGCACTCGATGCCGCGCGGCCGCACGTCACCTTGCCAGAGCGGCGCATGCTCGCCCACCAGATGGCGACGGCAGCGATCCTTTCGGAAACGTCCAAGCACCGCATCCATGCCCGGATGGACAAGCTGTTGCTGCATCCGTGGGCAGGGCCGCCGATCCTCTTCGCGTTCCTGTTCATCGTCTTCCAAGCGGTGTTCAGCTGGGCCACGCCCTTTGCCGATGCGATTGACGGCGGCGTTTCGGCACTGGGCGATCTTGCCAAGGCGACGTTGCCCGAAAGCCTGCTGCGCGATCTGCTGACCGATGGCGTGATCGCCGGTGTCGGCTCGGTGCTGGTGTTCCTGCCGCAGATCATCATCCTGTTCTTCTTCATCCTGACGATGGAGGCGACCGGCTACATGGCCCGTGCCGCCTTCCTGATGGACCGCATGATGGCGGGCGTGGGCCTATCGGGCCGCAGCTTCATCCCGCTGCTGTCGAGCTTCGCCTGCGCCATCCCGGGCATCATGGCGACACGCAGCATCACCGATCCCAAGGACCGGCTGACCACGATCCTGATCGCGCCGATGATGACGTGTTCGGCGCGTTTGCCGGTCTACGCGGTGATCATCGCCGCGTTCATCCCCAACACCCGCGTCGGTCCCGGCATCGGGCTGCAAGGCCTCGTGCTGTTCTGCCTCTATGTCGCCGGGATCATCGGCGCGATGGTCGTGGCGCTGGTGCTGCGCCGCTCGGTGACCAAGGGCGCGGCTTCGGGCTTCATCATGGAGCTGCCCAAGTACCAGTTGCCCACGATCAAGGATCTCGCCCTCGGCCTGTGGCAGCGCGCATGGATCTTCCTGCGCCGCGCCGGCACGATGATCTTCACCGTCACCATCGCGCTGTGGATCCTGCTCAACTTCCCGCGCGCCGAACCGGGGCAGGACCAGATCAACGCCTCGGTTGCGGGCACGCTCGCCAATGGCCTGTCGGTCGTGCTCCAGCCCATCGGCTTCAACCGCGACATGAGCCTTGCGATCATCCCTGCGATGGCCGCGCGCGAAGTCGCCGTCAGCTCGCTCGCCACGACCTATGCCGTCAGCGCCAGCGACGACGAGGACCAGGCTGCCGTGGCGCTGGGCGACCAGCTCAAGTCGCGCTGGACCCTGCCGATGGCGCTCGCCTTCCTCGCATGGTTCGTCTTCGC
>JBEQCK010000058.1:0-18402 GCA_041639335.1 Novosphingobium sp. | reverse complement strand
TTCAACGTTCCGTTTGGGGGTCCCTTGAGTTGCACATCCATCCTGACGCACTGGCTGTAGTTCGCGCCTCCGCGCCTGAACAACCCGCCATTTTGAACCGTCCGCACGCCGCCGCGCGCGCTGCCCGATTCTTCGTCGAGAAGTTTCCGGGCAAGTCGCTGTACGCGGTGAAGGCGAATCCGTCGGCCGATCTGATCCGTATCCTGTGGGATTCGGGCGTGACGCACTATGACGTCGCCTCGATTGCCGAAGTGCGCCTGGTGCGGGAAACGCTGCCCGAGGCAGTGCTGTGCTTCATGCATCCGGTGAAGGCTCCGGCGGCGATCCGCGAAGCCTATCACACCTATGGCGTGCGCGTGTTCAGCCTCGATTCGATCGAGGAGCTGGAGAAGATAAAGGCCGCGACCGCCGATGCAGACGGCAACGTGCCCGAAGACCTGACGCTGTGCGTGCGCCTGCGCGTCTCGTCGGAATATTCGGAACTGAGCCTTGCCTCGAAGTTCGGCTGCGATCTGACGAATGCGGCGGAACTGCTGCAGGCGACCCGCCAGGTGGCGGACTCGCTTGGCGTGTGCTTCCATGTCGGCAGCCAGTCGATGAGCCCGCATGCCTATGTCCAGGCGCTGGAGCGCGTGCGCGCTGCGATCGTCGACGCTTCGGTCCTTGTCGACATCATCGACGTGGGCGGCGGCTTCCCGTCGATCTACCCGGGCATGGAGCCGCCACCGCTCGAAGATTACTTCGGCGTGATCGACCGCACCTATGAATCGCTGCCGGTTTCGTACTCGGCCGAACTGTGGTGCGAGCCGGGCCGCGCGTTGTGCGCCGAGTACAACTCGATGATCGTGCGCGTCGAACGTCGCCGCGGGGCCGAGCTGTACATCAACGATGGTGCCTATGGCGCGCTGTTCGATGCGGCACATGTCGGCTGGCGCTTCCCGGTACGCGTGCTGCGCGACGAGGTGGCCAACGACGTCGATACCGAGATCGAACTCGAGCCGTTCAGCTTCTATGGCCCGACCTGCGACGACATGGACCACATGGAAGGTCCGTTCGAACTGCCGGTGGACATGAAAGTCGGCGATTACATCGAGATCGGCATGCTCGGCGCCTATGGCGCGGCGATGAAGACTGCATTCAACGGCTTTGGCGCCACGGAAGTGTTCGAAGTGACCGACGAGCCGATGTCAAGCCAGTACCGTGGCGACCGCCGCGATCCGCGCGTTTCGGACAACGTGGTCTCGCTGCGCTGAGATTTCGGCCCGATTGAAGAAACAAAGGGAAGGCCCTGCCGCGAGGTGGGGCCTTTCTCGTTAGTGCAGTGCGATGACGGCGTGATAGAGCGCAGCGATAGAGACCAGCCAAAGCACCACTATAGCCACCAGCCCGCCGGTGGAGCGTGGCTTGTCGACCGAGCCCGCCCTTTCGCGCAGGTCCTACATGACCGCCGCCGGGATCATCCTGACGGCGAGCGCTATGCCGAGCGGCACGAGGATCAGGTCGTCGAGATAGCCGAGGATCGGGATGAAATCCGGGATGAGGTCTATCGGTGACAGCGCGTAGGCCGCGACGATGCCGGCCACTACCTTCGCCGCGACGGGCACCCGGGAATCGCGTGCGGCGAGCCACAGGGCGACCACGTCGCGCTTGATGCGCCGGGCCCATGCCTTGAGATCCTGGAGTGCCTTGGCCGCCATCTGCACGAGGTAAGGGCCCGGCGCGCTGTTACAAGCTTCAGTCGAACCCGACGAACCGGGCGGCTTCGTTCACGCTCTTGCGGTTGCTGACGACGGCGTTGGCGGGGAAGTCGGGGTCCGGCCAGCCGAGCGCGACAGCCTTCATTATCACCTGATTGTCGGGAATGCCGGCGTGTTCGCGAACGACCGGCGATTGCATGATGCCTTGCGAATTGATCACGCAGCCAAGCCCGCGCGACCATGCGGCATTGACGAGCGCGGTCGTCACGGCACCGCAGTCGAAAGCGGTATCGTCGCTGCCGGACAGCTCGCTGTCATAGGTGACGATGACGCAGACCGGTGCGTCGAACTGGCGGAAGCCGCGCAGCACCCAGTCCTGGCGGGCGGGGGCATCGTCGCGGGCGATGCCCATGGCGCCGAACAATTGCTTGGCAACTTCGACCTGCCGATCGCGGTGGACACCGGCGAAGGGGCTGCCCTTGCGGAACTCGCGGCTGTCAGGCTCGCCGGCGAGGATGCGTTCGGTGTTGCCCTTGCGGATGCGGTCGAGCGGCTCGCCGGTGATGACGTGGAAGTGCCATGGTTGCGTGTTCATCGACGTGGGAGAACGCATCGCCAGCGTCAGAATTTCCTCGACCAGAGCGCGCGGCACCGGCTTGTCGAGATAGCCGCGGATCGACCGGCGACCGAGGACCACTTCGTCATAGGACGGAACCGACATGCACTCTCCCGATATTTAATTGATCGGTTAAGGATAGCGCGGTGTGCGTGAAAGGCAAGGGTTGTGACTGGTGGTCTAAGGCTACGTCATGCTGAACTCGTTTCAGCATCCATCTCTCCGCACGCACCAACTGCTCGTGCGGCAAAATGGACCCTGAAACGAGTTCAGGGTGACGGCTTTCCTTCGGGATCGGGCTTGCGACCCGGCATGCCCAACGAAAAAGCCCTCCCGGTTAGGGGAGGGCTTCTTGTCTTGCAGAAGCGCGTAGATCAGGCGGCCTTCTGGCTTTCCATGTCCATGCGCTGCCAGATCTCGACCAGCGCCTCGGTCAGCTCGTCCATCATCGCCTCGGTATGCGAAGGCCCCGGCGTGAAGCGCAGGCGTTCCGTGCCGCGAGGGACGGTGGGGAAGTTGATTGGCTGCACGTAGACGCCATACTCGGCGAGCAGGATGTCGCTGATCTTCTTGGCGCGAACCGGGTCACCCACCATCAGAGGGACGATGTGCGTCGTCGACGCCATGACTGGCAGCCCGGCATCGGCGAAGGCCTTCTTGAGGTAGGCCGCTGCGGCCTGCTGGCCTTCGCGTTCCTCGCTCGACGCCTTGAGGTGGCGGACCGATGCGAGCACGCCTGCGACCAGCACCGGGGAAAGCGAGGTGGTGAAGATGAAGCCGGGGGCATAGGAGCGGATCACGTCGATGATTTTGCGATCCGCCGCGATATAGCCGCCCATGACGCCGAAGGCCTTGCCCAACGTACCTTCGATGATGTCGATGCGGTGGGCCGCCTCGTCACGATCGGTGATGCCGCCGCCGCGCGGGCCGTACATGCCGACGGCATGGACCTCGTCGATGTAGGTCAGCGCGTTGTACTTCTCCGCAAGGTCGCAGATCGCGTGGATCGGAGCAACGTCCCCGTCCATCGAGTAGACCGATTCGAAGGCAATCAGCTTGGGCAGGGCGGGGTCGGTCTCGGCCAGAAGCTGTTCGAGATGTTCGACGTCGTTGTGACGGAACACCTTCTTTTCGGCGCCCGAATTGCGGATGCCCGCGATCATCGAGGCGTGGTTCAGCTCGTCCGAGAAGATCACGCAGCCGGGCAGGATCTTCGCCAGCGTCGACAGCGTGGCGTCATTCGAGACGTAGCCCGAGGTGAACAGCAGTGCGCCTTCCTTGCCATGCAGGTCGGCCAGCTCTTCCTCAAGCTGAATGTGGTAGTGGGTGTTGCCGCCGATGTTGCGGGTGCCGCCCGAGCCGGCGCCGACGTTGTGCAGCGCCTCTTCCATCGCCTCGATCACCTTGGGGTGCTGGCCCATGGCGAGGTAATCGTTCGAGCACCACACCGTGATCGGCTTCGGACCGTTGTGGCCGGCGAAGCAGCGCGCGTTGGGGTAGGCGCCCTTGTTGCGCAGGATATCGATGAAGACGCGGTAGCGACCTTCGGAGTGCAGACGCTCGATCGCAGAATCAAAAACCTGATCGTAATTCACCCCGCCGCTCCTTCCTGCAACGAAAGCGCATCCGCGCTTCCGAGGCCCGATCCCGCTGGGCCACCGGCGAACGGGCGGCTTCTACGCCTGTTCAAAACGCATTGCCAGCCTCATTTGGCATAACTGCCCGAAAGTCGGAGCTATTTGGTTGTCTCGGCCTTACGTAGTTCCGGCGCAGGCGTGATTCCGTATTCCGGCCCCTTTGCCATCGCCCATTCGGCGTCGTGCGAAGGAACGATCACGAGATCCTTGTGCTCCTTCTTAAGGGCGTGGAGCCCCTTGAGCCAGCCCATGACGGCGGACCGGTCTTCAGGCACCAGCCAGTCAGCCAGGAGGCGCGAGCGCGGCGTTGGAATCTCGACATTGGTGGCGAGCGAGGCGGTGTCGCCGGCGAAGATGTACTCCCGGCCCGAGGCAAGACGCACATAGATCATTTCCGAGGCAGGGGTGTGCCCCGGCGTCTGGATCAGCACCACGCCCGGGGCAACCGCCTCGATCGCGGCAAACTTGCGCGGGGTGTGCAGCAGCCGGGCATTCTCGCGCCAGAGTGCGTTGATATTGCCCATCATTCCTTCGGAAACGACAGCTTTGCCTTCGATGCTCTTGAAGCGGGGGTGATCGAGGAACCCTCCGACGTGATCGATGTGCGCATGCGTGAACAGGATCATCGTCGCGCGATCCATCCAGTCGTCAACCAACTGCTGCGCCCGGTGCCTGTAGATCTCGAAGCCCATGCTGCGGGCATCGTCTTCCGAGATGCCTGGATCGATCACGATGGCGCCTTCGGGCGTCTCGATCCGCCACGCCGTGATGCCGCTGGTGACCTGCCGCAGGCCGGTGCCTGCAGCCAGCGCGGCACCCGGAACATCCCGCATCGCCACGGTGGCATAGGTTATGGCCGTCGGCTTGTCGCCCGGCATGGCATCTGCCGCCTGGCGTAGCGCACCGAGGTCAATCCTGCGGGCCGGAACTTGCGGTCCGGCGTTCACCAGAAGCCAGTAATAGGCAAAGCCCAGAACTGCCAGCAGCACGATCATGAACCTGGATATCTTGCCCAAGACCTGTCCTCCTGGTCGTGCCTGTTTCAAAATGTCTCTATCCGATCCAGCCCGTGCCGCGCCAGAGCCTGACGCAGGGCTGACACGTCGTCGCCGTCGCGCGTGAACAGGGCAAGATCCGGCCCCGCGCGATGCCAAGACTGGCCCTGCGTGAGGTAGGCGATGCGACGGGCGATGCCGTCCGATCCATCGACGAACTGGACGCCAAGCCCGAAAGCCTCGGCGAGTTCATCCTGCACCAGCGGGAAATGCGTGCAGGCAAGCACGACGGTATCGATGCGATCGCCGCCGGGCATCTCCTTCAGGGCTTGCGCCGCGCGCTGGTAGATGGCCGGATCGACCGGCTCGCCCCGCAGCTTGGCCTCGGCAGCAGCGACGAGTTCGGGCGCGCCATGGCGAAGGAGCAGCTTGTCGCTGGCGAACTCTGCCTCCAGCCGGTCGACGTAGGCCTGCCGGATCGTGGCAGCCGTGCCGAGCAGGCCGATGACGCCGGTCATCGTCATCGCTGCAGCGGGCTTGATCGCCGGCACGGTGCCGACGATCGGCACTTCGAGCACCTCGCGCACAGCGGCCAGCGCGATGGTCGACGCGGTGTTGCAGGCGATGCACACCAGCCTGGGTCGTAGGCGCTCGGTAAGCCTGCCGAGCAGGCCGGAAACCCGCGCCGCGATCTGGGCCTCGGTCTTGTCGCCATAAGGCAGGCCGGCATTGTCGGCGACGTAGATCACCGGCGCCTCGGGCAGGACGCCGCGCACCTTTTTCAGAACGGACAGACCGCCCACGCCCGAATCGAAAAGGAGCAGCGGCGCGGCGGCATCGGGTTGGTGAGAAGCGGTCATCTGCCGGGCTTGTATCGGGAATGGCGACAAAATGGAAAGTGGCCTCTTTCGCTTTTGTGAAGGGACAGGATATGAGCGGGACGTGGAAACGCTCATGCCCCTGCTCGTCGGCTATCTGCTCGGCTCCGTGCCCTTCGGCCTCGTCCTGACCCGATTGACCGGGGGCGGCGATCTGCGCGCCATCGGTTCGGGGAACATCGGGGCGACGAACGTCCTGCGCACCGGCAAGAAGGGCGTCGCCGTTGCAACGCTCCTGCTCGACATGGGCAAGGGGCTGGCTGCAGTGCTGCTGGCGCGGCACGTCTGGCCGGGAAGCGAACCGCTGGCAGCGCTGGCGGCCGTGCTGGGCCATTGCTTCCCGGTCTGGCTCGGGTTCAAGGGCGGCAAGGGCGTGGCGACGATGATGGGCGTCTCGCTGGGGCTCGCCTGGCCAATCGGCCTCGCTTATGCGGTGGTCTGGCTCGGCGTGCTGTTCGCCAGCCGCATCTCCTCGCTGGGAGGGATGAGCGCCGCGCTTGCAGCTCCACTGGCCGCGCTGCTTCTGGGCTACACGGCTTACGTTCCGGTTCTGGCGCTGCTGGCGCTGCTTGTCCTGTTCCTGCACCGCGAGAACATTGGCCGTCTGCGCGCCGGGACCGAGCCCAGGGTCGGCAGCAAGAAGTGAGCGCTGCGGCTGAAGCCACCCTCTCCCGCGACGAGGCCTTCGCCCGCATCCGCCTGCTGCGTTCGCCCAATATCGGCCCGGTCAGCTACAACCAGTTGCTGCGTCGCTTCGGCACGGCCAGCGCCGCTCTCGATGCCCTGCCGGATCTGGCAGCGCGCGGCGGGGCGCCCTATCGGCCGGCTGCCGCGGACCGCGTGGAGCGGGAAATCGCAGCGGTCCGCAAGGCCGGAGCCCGTTATCTCTTCCATGACGGGCCGGACTATCCGGCGCTGCTGGCCGAGCTCGAAAGCCCCCCGCCGATCCTCACGATCCGGGGGGACGCGGCACTGCTGCATCGGCCGTCCGTGGCCGTGGTGGGGGCACGCAATGCTTCGGCCGCCGCCGTGAAGCTCTCGCGCGATTTCGCGACGGCACTGGCCGGTCAGGGCTATGCCGTTGTCTCCGGGCTGGCACGCGGGATCGATGCTGCCGCGCATCGCGGGGCGCTGGCCGGCATGGCGACAGGTGGGGGCACTGTCGGGGTGATCGCCAGCGGGATCGACATCACCTATCCGCCCGAAAACGTGGACCTGCAGGAGCAGGTCGCCTGCGAAGGGCTGCTGATTGCCGAAATGCCGCCGGGCACCGAACCGCTTGCCCGCCACTTTCCCCATCGCAACCGGATCATTGCCGGTTTGGCCACCGGGACGCTGGTGGTGGAGGCGGCGCCCAAATCGGGCTCGCTGATCACGGCACGACTGGCCGCAGAGGCGGGGCGCGAGGTCATGGCCATTCCCGGCTCCCCCCTGGACAGCCGTTCGCACGGCTGCAACCAGCTTATCCGGGACGGCGCTATCCTTGTACAGAAGCCCGAGGATGTGGTCGAACTGCTGACCGGCTTCACGGGCCAGCCGCGATCGGCCTTCCGCGAACGCGCGCCCGCTTATGACAGCACCCTGGACGACGACCGCGCCGACATTGCCGGCATGCTGACACTCGCCCCGGTGGCGGTTGACGAACTCATCCGCCAGAGTGGTGCCAGCGCCGGGGCCGTGCAAATGGCATTGCTCGAACTGGAACTGGCGGGCAGGTTGGTCCGTCACGCAGCCGGGCGGGTTTCACTCGCAGGCTGAATTGGGGCGACAGGCCGATGGACGGACAGGTCAAGGTATCCTCAGGCGAGATTTTCGCCGGAATGAGCGAACTGGCGCGCGGCCATATCGGCATTTTTGCGCTTGCCATCGGTTTCATGACCGCCTTGCAGGCGATTATCGATCTTGCGCTCGGCACCGGTGGGGGCGCCGTTTTCGGCACGTTGATCGTCGGGTTCGTCAATTTCTTCGTGACCTACCACGTGACCGAACAGGTTCTGCGCGGTGAAGGCCTGATGACGGTGTGGAGCCGTTCCTACGGCGCTATGTTCGGAGCGAACATTCTGACCACGCTTGGCGCTGCCGTGGGTTTCGTCCTGTTGCTCGTGCCCGGCCTCTATCTGCTGGCGCGCTGGTCGATGGTCTCGCCGCTTGTCGTCGCCGAGGGGCTGACGACCAGCCAGGCGATGTCACGCAGCTGGGAAGCCACCCGCAACAGTGCATGGTCGCTGGCGGCGGTCTATCTGGTCTATTTCCTGATCTTCGTAGGTCTGTTCGTGATGATCGGCCTGGGCATGGCGGCAGGTGTCGCCACCGGCAGCGAAGTCGAAAGCAGCCTTGGCACCACGATCGCCACCAATGGCGGAGCCAGCGTGATGGGCATGTTGTCAATCCTCATCAGCGTTGCCGTCTACCGCGCCCATGTCGGCCACGGCGGGCAGTACGAGGATGTTTTCGCCTGATCGCAGCTGCTACCCCCGTGCATCGTCACGCTTGACGAACCCCGACGCCGGTCCCCACCCTCGCGCGTACGTACACGTAAGGACTGCTTTTCATCGCCATGCAGCTTGTCATTGTTGAATCCCCGGCCAAGGCCAAGACCATCGAGAAGTACCTCGGCCCCGGCTTCAAGGTTCTCGCCTCCTACGGTCATATCCGCGATCTCCCGGTAAAGGACGGCTCGGTCCGTCCGGACGAGGACTTCGCGATGGACTGGGAGCTTTACGGGGACAAGCAGTCCCGGGTGAAGGCCATCACCGATGCGGCCAAGGACGCCGATCGCCTCATTCTGGCGACCGACCCTGATCGTGAAGGCGAAGCAATTTCCTGGCATGTCAGGGAGTTGCTGAAGAAACGTAAGGCGCTTCCCAAGGAAGTGGAGCGCGTCACCTTCAACGCGATCACCAAGCAGACGGTGACCGATGCGATGAAGCGGCCGCGCGAACTCGACCAGGACCTGATCGACGCCTATCTCGCCCGGCGCGCGCTCGATTACCTGTTCGGCTTCACGCTTTCGCCGGTGCTGTGGCGCAAGCTGCCCGGGGCGAAGTCTGCCGGGCGCGTGCAATCCGTGGCCTTGCGGCTTATCGTTGAGCGCGAGCGCGAGATCGAGGTCTTCAGGGCGCAGGAATACTGGTCGGTCATTGCCCGGCTCGAGCAGGGCGGAACCGAATTTGCCGCGCGGCTGGTCAAGTTCGATGGCCAGAAGCTCGACAAGCTGACGCTGGGTGACGAAGGCGCGGCGATGAAGGCGAAGGCCGTGGTCGAGGCCGGGACCTTCCGCGTCGAGGACGTCGAGACCAAGCCGACGCGCCGCAACCCCTATCCGCCGTTCACCACTTCGACATTGCAGCAGGAAGCCGCGCGCAAGTTAGGCTTCTCGGCCAGCCACACAATGCGGGTGGCGCAGACGCTGTATGAAGCGGGCGCGATCACCTACATGCGTACCGATGGCGTGCAGATGGACCCGAGCGCCATTTCGGCGGCGCGCAAGGCGATCTCGGACCGCTACGACGGTCATTACCTTCCCGAAAAACCGCGTCATTACGAGACGAAGGCCAAGAATGCTCAGGAAGCACATGAAGCTATCCGGCCGACGGATTTCAGCAAGGATCGCTACGGTTCGGGGGACGAGGCGCGGCTCTATGACCTGATCTACAAGCGCGCGATGGCAAGCCAGATGGCCTCGGCAAATATCGAGCGCACCAGCGTGACCCTGCGCGATGGTACTGGCAAACACGAGCTGCGGGCGACGGGGCAGGTGGTGAAGTTCCCCGGCTTCCTCGCCGTCTATGAGGAAGGGCGCGACCAGAAGCCCGATGGCGACGACGAGGACGGCAGCTTGCTGCCCTCGCTGAATAAGGGCGATACGCCTGCCAAGCGCGGGGTCGACGCCACGCAGCACTTCACGCAGCCGCCGCCGCGCTATTCCGAGGCGAGCCTGGTGAAGCGGCTGGAGGAACTGGGCATCGGGCGGCCTTCGACATATGCGGCAACGCTGCAGGTGCTGAAGGATCGAAACTACGTCCGTACGGAGAAAAACCGTTTCTTTGCAGAAGAATCGGGCCGACTCCTGACATCGTTTCTCGAGCGGTTCTTCACCCGGTATGTGGCCTACGAGTTCACGGCGGGCATGGAGGAGGAGCTCGACGATGTGTCGGGCGGACGTGCCGAGTGGAAGAAGGTGCTTGCCGAGTTCTGGCGCGACTTCAAGCCCAAGTCCGACGAGGTGATGGAAAAGAAGCCGAGCGAGGTGACCGCCGAGCTTGACGAATTCCTGTCGGACTACCTCTTCCCGCCGCGCGAAGACGGCAGCGATCCGCGGCTGTGCCCCAAGTGCGAGGCGGGCCGCCTTTCGCTGCGTGGTGGCCGTTACGGCGCATTCGTCGCCTGCTCGAACTATCCGGAATGCAAGTATACCCGGAAGTTCGCCCAGCCCGGCGGGGCCGACGGTGATGGCGGCGAGGATGGCGTCCTGGGCAAGGACCCGGAAACCGGGCTCGAGGTTGTGCGCAAGGCTGGCCGCTTTGGTCCCTACATCCAGTTGGGCGAGGGCAAGGAGGCCAAGCGTGCGTCGATCCCCAAGGATATCGGCGAGCTCGATCTGGAGTGGGCGCTGAAGCTGCTGTCCTTGCCGCGCGAGGTGGGCATGCATCCCGAATCCGGCAAGCCGATCACGGCCAGCATCGGTCGTTACGGGCCTTACCTGGCGCATGAGGGCAAGTATGCGCGCCTCAAATCGACCAGCGAGGTGTTTGAGACCGGCATGAACGCGGCCGTTATGCACCTTGCCGCCGCAGCGGCAGGCGCAGGCGCTCGTGGCGGCAGGACGGCAGCCGAACCGCTCAAGGTTTTCGGGCCGCACCCGACGTCAGGTGGCGAAATCAAGCTCATGGCTGGGCGGTATGGGCCTTACGTGACCGATGGGACCACGAATGCGACCTTGCCCAAGGACAAGCAGCCCGAAGCCTTGACGCTGGAAGAGGCGATCACCCTGATCGACGAGCGGGCGGCCAAGGGTCCGGCCAAGGGCAAGAAGGCCGCCAAGAAGGCCCCGGCCAAGAAAGCTCCGGCCAAGAAGGACGCACCGAAGAAGGAAGCGGCCAAGAAGCCAGCGGCAAAGAAAGCACCGGCAAAAAAGGCTGCGAAGAGCGCCGAGTAAGCGGGCTACCGGCCGTACCTTAGCGGCGCGGCCGGTAGAGCCAGTAGTCCTTGTTGCCGAGGCGCAGGGCAGCGTAGCGTTCGTAGCTGCGGGCAAGACCCTCGGCCATCATCCGGCGGGTATCGAGGTTGGGCAGGTAGGGTTTTTCGTATGCCGCGCGGGTCAGGATCACGTCCGGCCGGCTTGCGAGGATGCGGGCCACTTCCTGATGCGGGTCAACGCCCACTGCAGGTGCCTCGACATATGTGTTGAGGTGGTTCGGGAAAATGCGCGTTGTCGGCAGGCACGAGTTGGTCGTGCGATAGAACGCCATTTCGCCCTCGAAGATGAACAGGCAGCCGTCGCGCAGCTCCTGCCTGATGGCAGTATCCATCGCCTGATATTCGCTGGTGGAGCCGTGCTGCCGGTACTGGTAGACCATCACCACGATCCCGGCGAACGCCCCGAAGCCGAGGAGCAACCGACCATACCAGCGTTCTCCCGGTGCCGTGCGGGCGAGGGCGGGAGCGGCAAGCACCGCAAGCGGCATCAGCACCGGCGCGACGTAGTGATCGTACCATGTGCCGAACAGCAGGAATCCACCGACGGCAGCGAGGCACCAAACCACGATGACGCGCCTGCTGCCCGCCTGCTCGTCTCCTGCGCTGACCGAGAGCCTGGGCGCGAGGAAGATCGCCAGCCAGAACGGGGTCAGCACCAGAACTTCCTTGGTCAGGCGCCAATAGGCTGTCCATCCGTCGGAATCCCGCTCGAAGATCGAAACGAAGTTCGCATAGACGAAGGCATCGAGTTGACCGATGTTTGCATACCAGAGCGCAGCGGCGGCAGTCGGAGCAAGCGCGACGCCAATCCACAGCAGGCCAGTTGCCGCCAGGCGCTTGAACGACCACACATCGGCAAAGCCGCGCGCCAGCAGGATCAGGCCGAATGCCGCACCTTCGAAGATCACCGTGTACTTGATCTGGATGGCGAGGCCCAGCAACAGCATGACCAGGCAGCCGCGCCAGATCAGCGGGGGGTGCTCCGGGCGTTTGACGCTGTCGACCACGCCCCACGCCGCCATGGCGACAAGCAGATTGTAGAAAACCGGTGCCTGTCCCATGCCGGCGTTGAAAATCGGCATGAACAGGACATAGGCGGCGCCAGCCAGCCACGCGGCCTTGGGAGAAGCAATCTCGCGCGCCAGACGGGTCAAGACCATGGCCGTCAAGGTGAAGCTGATGCCTGCGCCGACCTGGTAGGCGATCACGGGATCGAACGGGAGCGAAACCAGCGCCTGATAGAGCAGGAACAGGCCGATCGGCTTGCGGTCCCAGATGTCGACATAGGGCACTGCGCCATCGCGCATGCGTTCAGCGACGAACAGGTAGAACTGCTCGTCGATGTGGACCACCGGGTTGCCGAAGAGGAAGCTGCGGGTCGCGAGGAAGATCAGGGCGAACCCGGCCGCCTCGATCAGCCAGCCAGGCAAAACCTTGGGCCGGCGCAAGTTCCTGATGGCGGACGGGACAAACCGGCCGGGCAGCGCGCCTGCCGTGGCCGCTGCCAAGACGCCGCCAGTTTCGTTCATGCTCGCACTCCGTCCACCATTGCACCCGGGACGTTAACGGGCGAGCTGCCCGTTCCCTTCGCGCGGGCGACGCTAGGGAGCAAACGTCAATTGTCGATGTCAATTCCGTGTTGCAGTGCAACAAAGCCAGAGAAGGGCGACAAACCGCCCTCTGCGGCCGACGAAGCGTTAGTAACGGTGGTGGCTCAGTCCAGAAACCGCGCCAACCCCTCGGCTGCAGCAGCATGACCGGCGCGATTGGGGTGGATCGGGATGCCGTCTCCCGATGGCGCGGTGAGGCCGTTGCTCCACGGGTTGGCGGAACAAGGCGCATGGCCTTTCGATATCGCGGAAAAGCGGAAGACTTCGGCGCCTTCCTCATGCGCGACCCTGGCAGTCAGCTTGGCCAGGCGCTTTGCTGCCGCGCGGCTCTGCTTCATCCGTTCGGCACTGATCGCAACTGAAGTGCATGTGCCCTTGGGTGGCAGGACGGTGATGTAGTCGACGAACACCACGCGCGCTTCCGGAGCCCGCTGGCGTACTTCGCGGACGATGCGACGCATGCGCTCTTCGTCGGCCTTCCACACGTCCTCTCCGATGTCGCGCCACTTCTGGCAGCGTGCATCCGGCTGCGGAATCTGTTCGCAGGCGGCGGCAAAGATGTTGCCGACAAAGTTCACGTCGTTGCCGCCAATGGTGATGGTGACGAGCCGGGTTTCGGCGGTGACGCTTTCGATCTGCGCCGGGACTTCCTTCCACGGGCCGAGCACGTGTTCGGTCGTCGCGCCGCTGCAGGTGGCGTCGACCAGCGAGAGCTTGAGCCTTGTCGCCAGCAGGTTGGGGTAGTTCAGCGTTCCCCGGCCACAGCGATCCGGCGTGCCCGGCGTGTTGGGGCCAACGCCCGGACCAGCCGCGAACGAGCTGCCCAGCGCCACGTAACGCGCGCCTTCAGGCAAGGGCGCAGGCTTGGCGAGGGCAGGCGTGGCGACAAGCGCCAGTGTGGTGAGAGCCAGCCGCATCACTTGACCCATTCCAGCCCGATTTCCTCGTAGATCTCCTTAGCGTCGGCCCAGCGCTCGTCCACCTTGACGTGCAGGAAAAGGTGGACCCTGGCATCCAGGAGTTGCGACAGTTCCTTCCGCGCCGCTTCGCCGATGGCCTTGATCTTCGCGCCACCCTTGCCCAGCACGATCGCGCGCTGGGTTTCGCGGGCAATCACAATCTGCTGGTGGATCTCGATCGAACCATCCTTCCGGGTGAGATACTTCTCAGGCCGCACCGTGCTGTCATAGGGAAGTTCATCGTGAAGCTGCCGGTAAAGCTGCTCGCGGGTAATTTCCGCAGCCATCAGGCGCTCGCTGGCGTCAGATACCTGGTCTTCGGGATAGTGCCACGCGCCTTCGGGCATGAGCGTTGCGAGACGCTGCTTGAGTTCGGGCACGCCATCGCCGGTGAGCGCCGAAACGAAGAACACCTCGTCGAACTCGGCCTCCTGCGTCAGCGCTTCGGCCATGACCAGCAGCGGTTCCTTCGGCGTCGAATCCACCTTGTTCAGCACCAGAAGCTTGCGTTCCGGCCGCCCTTTCAGCGTCTCGAGAATGGGTTCGAGATAGTCACGCTTCTTCTTGCGCGCGTCGACAACCAGCAGGATCGCGTCGGCTTCGTGCGCGCCGTCCCATGCCGCGCTGACCATGGCGCGATCCAGGCGGCGCTTCGGTTCGAACAGGCCGGGCGTGTCCGCCAAGATGATCTGCGCTTTGTCTTCGCCCACGTCTTCAAGCGCGATGCCCATAAGACGGGCGCGGGTGGTCTGCGCCTTGGCCGAGACGATGGCCACTTTCTGCCCGACAAGCGCGTTGACGAGGGTGGACTTGCCGGCGTTAGGTGCGCCGAGGACGGCCACGAGGCCACATTTTTCGGTCATTATTCCAGTTCTTCAGATGAGTTGCGGCCATCTTAGGCCAAAAGTGCCGCCGCGGCTAGGTTGGCTCAGCCGTGAGCCTGCATGAAGGCCCGGGCAGCCGAGGTTTCAGCTTCCTGCTTGCTTGATCCGGTGGCGCTGGCCGTGCCGACGCCCTTGACCTCTACCGCAACCGTGAACTTCGCGGCATGGTCTGGACCTTCGCGCGCGACCAGGGTGTAGACCGGGGGCTTGCGCCGGTTGCCCGCGGCCCATTCCTGCAGGGCAGCCTTGGGATGCTTGCGCTGGCCGGTTCCCGTGGCCATCGGCTTGTCCCAAACCTTGCGTACGAAGGCGCGTGCGGCTTCAAATCCACGCTCGACGAAGAGAGCGCCGATCAGCGCTTCCATCACGTCGCCCAGGATGTTGTCGCTTTGCGTCCCGCCATCATCGCGCGCCTGCTTGCCGAGCCGGATGTGGGCGGGGAGGGCGATATGGCGCGCGACATCGGCGCAGGTTTCGCGGCTGACCAGCGCGTTGAGCCGCTGCGAGAGCTTGCCTTCGGCGGCATCGCTCTTTTCATGGAGCCACTCGGCAATGACGAGACCGAGCACCCTGTCGCCAAGAAACTCGAGGCGCTGGTAATCGCGGGCCTCACCCATCGAGCCATGGGTGAGGGCTTCGATCCAGAGGTCGACGCGCGTCGGTGCACTCCCGGTCAGATCCGTGAGGTAGCCCAGCGTTTCAGGCGACAGCGCGCTCAGAACGTGCCCCCGATACGATTCCAGCGCGCCGCGGTGAACCAGGTCCAGGGCAGGAACCAGTTGGCGCTGCCATCGGTGGACCACATCATCACTGTCGCGCGGCCGACGAGATTTTCCTGCGGGACGAGACCAATGCCGCCGCCTTCCATGGCCGGGAAGCGGCTGTCCATCGAGTTGTCGCGATTGTCGCCCATCATGAACAACTGGCCCTCTGGCACCACGACCGGAACGGTGTTGTCGGCATCACGCTGGCCAAGGTCGAGCACGTTGTAGGTCTTGCCGTTCGGCAGCGTCTCGCGGAATTGCGGGTAATGGCAGGTCTGCGTGCCATCGGCCTCGGTCACGACAAATTCGGCCGAGAGGCAATCGGTGTTCGGGCTGACGGGGATGACGAAATCCTCGACACGCGCCTTGGGTACGGCCTGGCCATTCAGGTGAAGCACGCCGTCGATCATCTGCACGGTATCGCCGGGCAGGCCGATCACACGCTTGATGTAATCGACATCATTGCCCGGAGGCGCCTTGAAGATGGCAACATCGCCACGCTCGGGCTGGTTGGCGAAAATGCGCTTGGGCAGCAGGGGCGCGCTGAACGGCAACGAATAGCTGCTGTAGCCATAGGGCCATTTGGCGGCGAGAAGATAGTCGCCGTTCTCCAGCCGCGGCAACATCGATTCCGAAGGGATGTTGAACGGCGAGAAGATGAAGCTGCGGAAGATTGCAACGACGATGACCAGCTTGATCAGGAAGACCGGGAAGCTGTCCTCCTTCTTTTCCTTCTTCGGCTTGGTCGGCGCGGGCGCAGGCGTCGCCGGATCGACCGGGGAGGGGCTGCTGGCTTCGGGCGTGTCGTTCATCGTCGCGGTCATGTTGCCAGCAAGGCCCTTCGTCAAGTGTGTTGTTTGTGTAATACAGTGGCGAAATACGTCTGCGCAGCTTGCGCGGCGATGAACAGCGCGCTTGGCGCGGCGTCCCCGAGCGGGCATTAGGGCCATTACGCAGTTGCGAAAGGATGAGGTTGGACATGTCGGCAGGCGAGGCACAGCAGTTTTGGACGGCACTCGAGAAGTTGCCACGGCCAACTCTAAAGGCCCTGTTTTCGGACACCGCGCGGCTGTCACGGTATTCGGCCACGCTCGATCTGCCCGGTGGGCCGGTGATCTTCGACTGGTCCAAGACGCACCTTTCGCCGGAAGTCGAAGCCCTGTTCGGCTCGGTCGCGGCCGCGATGGGCCTCGAAGGGCAGCGCGATGCGCTGATCTCGGGCGAAAAGATCAACAACACCGAAGGACGCGCTGCCGAGCACACGGCGCAACGCGGGGTCGGCAAGGACACCAGTGTCGAGGAAGCCGAGGCGTTGCATGCCCGGATGCGGATGCTGGTCGAAGCGATCCATGAAGGCGCGCTCGGCGAAGTGAAGAGCCTGATTCACATCGGCATCGGCGGGTCCGCGCTCGGCCCGGCGCTGGCCATCGACGCGCTGACCCGCGATGGCGCAAAGGTTGCGGTCCATGTCGTGTCGAATATCGATGGCTGCGCGCTCGAAGCAGCGATGAAGGCCTGCGACCCGGAATCGACGCTGATCGCGGTTGCCTCCAAGACCTTCACCACGACCGAAACGATGACCAACGCGCATTCGGCGCTGGAGTGGTTGCGTGAGGGCGGTGTCGCCGATCCATACGGGCGCGTGATTGCGCTGACTGCCTCGCCCGAGAAGGCCGTCGAGTGGGGCGTGGATGAAACCCGCGTGCTGCCATTCTCCGAGACGGTCGGCGGGCGCTACTCGCTATGGTCCTCGATCGGTTTTCCGGTGGCCATGGCGCTGGGTTGGGAAGGTTTTGCCGAGTTTCTCGATGGCGCTGCAGCGATCGACCGGCATTTCATCGACGCCGACCTCGCTGCAAACGTCATCGTCCGCGCGGCCTTTGCCGATCTTTACTACACGCAGGTACGCGGCTGCCAGACACGCGCGGTGTTCGCCTATGACGAGCGGCTGAAGCTTCTGCCTGATTACCTCCAGCAGCTTGAAATGGAATCGAACGGCAAGAGCGTTCTGGCCGATGGCTCCCCCCTGACGCGCGCCAGTGCGCCGGTGACGTGGGGCGGGGTTGGCACCGATGCCCAGCATGCGGTGTTCCAGTTGCTGCACCAGGGCACGCACCTGATCCCGGTGGATTTCCTTGCCGTCAAGACTCCCGGCCATGACCTCGATCCGGCCCATCACGAGATACTGCTGTCGAACTGCTTTGCGCAAGGGGCGGCGCTGATGGCGGGCAAGGCGTCTGACGATGGCGCGCGTGCCTATCCCGGAGACCGTCCTTCGGCGACGATCCTGTGCGAGGACCTGAACCCCGCCACCCTCGGCGCGCTGATCGCGTTCCATGAGCACCGCACGTTCGTTTCGGCGGCAATGCTGGGAATCAACCCGTTCGACCAGTTCGGCGTCGAACTTGGCAAGGCGATTGCCAAGCAGATCGAGGCAGGCGGCGGCGCCGGCTTCGATCCGTCGACGGAAGCGCTTCTCTCTGCTGCGGGAATTGGTGGCTGATAGTTCGCAAGGCTAACAATATCCGCTAAATGCCTCTGGTCTTGGACGAGACCAGAGGCCATATGCGCCTTCACCAACAGGAGCGCATATGGCTGAGCAGGACTCTGGGCAGGACTTCGACTACGATCTCTTCGTGATTGGTGCAGGATCGGGCGGTGTGCGCGCCAGCCGCATCGCCGCGAGCCATGGCGCTCGGGTGGCGGTGGCGGAGGAATACCGCGTCGGCGGGACCTGCGTGATCCGCGGCTGCGTGCCCAAGAAGTTGCTGGTCTACGGATCGCATTTCGCCGAGGAATTGCAGGACGCGGCCAACTATGGCTGGACGGTCGAGAAGATGACGTTCGACTGGCCGACGTTACGTGACGCGGTTCTGAAGGATGTCGACCGGCTCAACACCGCCTACACGAACACGCTTGAAAACAACAAGGTCGAGCGTTTCCTCGAACGCGCCGAGGTGGCGGGGCCGAACACCGTGCGGCTGGCTTCGGGCAGGGAAATCAGCGCGAAATACATCCTGATCGCAACCGGCGCCTGGCCGGTCATGCCGGAATTCGAGGGCAGCGAGCATTGCATCACCTCGAACGAGGTGTTTCATCTCGAGAAGCTGCCCAAGCGGGTCGTGATTTCTGGTGCCGGCTACATCGCGATGGAGTTCGCGGG
>JBEQCK010000057.1:0-18461 GCA_041639335.1 Novosphingobium sp. | reverse complement strand
CGTGGATCTACGTGATCTGGTATGCGCTCACGCGTCCCGGTGGCCTTTCGGGTTAGGTTGTACGTCGGCCTGCTGCGAAAAGCTCAGCATGAGCGGTGTTGAAATGCAATTCTTGTCCCGCTCATCCTGAGCCTGTCGAAGGATGTTCTGCACCACCGGGTGGTGGACGCCAACCGAACCGCCCGCTAATGCCTGCCCCATGCGCAGCCTTGAAGACATTCTCGAAGAGTACGAATTCCTTGACGGCGACGAACGCTATCGCCTGCTGATAGAGCTCGGGCGCGAGCTTGAGGACATGCCCGATGCGCTCAAGACCGACGCCACGCTGGTCCGCGGCTGTTCGGCCAGCGTCTGGGTCTATCCCACGCAGGGCCAAGGCGGAAAGCTGCATTTCCTTGCTGACAGCAATGCCGCAATCACCAAGGGCATCGTCGCGCTCGTTCTTGCCGCCGTGCAGGACAAGCCTGCGGCCGAGGTTGCCGAAACGGACATTGCCGAAGAACTGGCGCCCTTCGATCTCAAGAAGCAGCTGTCGTCCAACCGCACCCAGGGCGTTCCCAACATGATCGCGCTGGTGCGCGAACACGCCGCGCGCATCGCCGCCACGGCCTGACGGCAGGGCAGGGGACTTGCGCCGCCACCTCTATCTCGTAGGCGGCGTGATCAGCGTGGCGCTGGGAGCGGTCGGCGCGTTCCTGCCGATCCTGCCGACGGTGCCGTTCCTGCTCCTCGCCACTTTCTGCTTCGCTCGCTCGAATCCTGCGTGGGAGCAGCGCCTGCTTGACCACCCGCGCTACGGCCCACCCTTGCGCCAATGGCGGGAGCGGCGTGCGATCTCGCGCAAGGCAAAGCAGGGCGCGCTGATCGCGATGGGTGCAGGGGTCGTGCTGACCGCAGTGACCGCCGGCTGGCCGTGGGTGCTGATCCCGGCTGTGGTCATGGGCGTCACCGGCACCTGGATCTGGACGCGCGCCGAATAGCCCCCTGCAATCTGTTCCACTTTTGTTCCAAATCCGATAGAGTTGCGGTGGACTCGAGCGGATTGGATGTGAACGATGATTTCCCTGACTGTCGGCCCGGCTGGAGGTGCCATGGGTTGGCTGGACTGGACAGCCTCGGTTCTTGGATCGCTGGCATGGCCGGTCGCGGCGCTGGTCATCGCCCTGATCTTCCGCCGCCCCTTGCTGGCGCTTCTGGCCCGGCTCGATGAGTTGAGCTGGGGTGACAAATCCGCGCGCTTTGCGCAGCGGCTCGATCGCCTCGAATCCGAAGCCAGTCCCCCGCCGGTCGAAGCCGACGGCCCCGAAATAGCTCTCAGCGGCGACCATGCCCGCTTCCTCAAGCTGCTCGATCTCTCGCCCGGCGCGGCCGTGCTCGATTCATGGGCCGGGGTGGAGGAGGCGCTGCAATCGCTCGCCATCGAACATGCCGTCGCCAGCGCCGATGCCTCCGAAGCCGGCCGCACCCTGCAAAAGCGCGGTATCCTGCCGGCGCGAACCGTCGTTATGATCGAGGACATGCGCGCGCTTCGCAACGCGGCCGCCCACGATCAGGCTATCTCCGCCGCCGACGCCCTGCGCTTCCGCAATCTGGCGAAAGGCGTGCTGAACGAGATCAGACTGGCGTGATTTCCCCGGGGCGGGCATTTGCGGTGTTGCGCCACCAACTGTCGGCGGTCACGCCACCGGCAAGCGCTGAATAGGCATAGGCAAATAAGAGTGCGGCCTCGGAATCGGATCTGCCTGATAGCGCAATGATTGCGGGGAAGAAGGCAAATCCAACGACCACCCCTGCAAGGACATGCGCTTTGCGAGTAGATATTCCCAGTCGCTGCAGCAGAAAGCTGATCGGTAGGCCGATAAACAGAGAGACGCAGGCAACGACAGCGGCGATTGCGACTACAACGATCAGAAACACGTACACCGTGGTCAGTGCTTGGGTTGGTTCAGCCGTAGCGATGCTGGAAACAAAGATTATTATCGCGAAGAGGAAGGGGAACGCACTCGCAGCAAGAACTCCCGCCAGCGTAGCGCGCAGGAATGCGGCCACATAGGGCTTCACCCGTCCACCGCCTCCCGCAGCACCGCAATGCCCTGCTCGCGCTGCGCCCGCAGTTCCTTCTTCAGCACCTGCGGATCGCGCGCGAAGATGAAGCCGAAGCTGACCCCGCCTTCCTTGCCGACGGTCGCATGGTGCAGCTTGTGGGCCTGCACCAGCCGCTTGGCATAGCCTTTCTTCGGCACCCAGCGGAACCAGCGCTGATGCACAAGGCCATCGTGAACCAGCGTGTAGATCGCGCCATAGGCCATCACGCCAAGGCCAATGAATGTGGCGGGCCACCATGCATCGGCCCCCATGACCAGCGGGCTGCCGATCATGAAGAAGCTGATCGAGATCGCCGCGCCGACAACCGCGTAGAGGTCATTCTTCTCGAAGAATCCGTCGTGCGGTTCGTGGTGATCGCGGTGCCAGCCCCAGCCGAAACCGTGCATCACGTACTTGTGGCTCGACCAGGCCACGAACTCCATGACCAGCACCGTGGCGATGATGATGAGCAAGGCAACAAGCGTCTGCATGGCGCTCCCTTACACCGCCTCGTCGCCCCTCGCGACACATTCTTACACTTTGCCCGAAAGTCGCGACGGATCGTTTTTCTGGCGTTCAGGCGCTGGGGGGCAGTTTGTCCTCACAGACCAATGAGGAGTTTTCCCATGCGCAAGACCGTTCTGGCAGCCGTTCTTTCCACCCTCGTAGCGGGCGTCGCCACTCCGGCGCTGGCCCACGACACTGGCCGCTACCACTATGGCAACCGCGTCGAAGCGGCTTACATCACCCCGGGACGCAATGCTGACGTTCGTCGCGACATCTGGCAACTCGACGAAAGCATCAACCGCGCCCAGCGCAACCGTGTCATTTCCCCGCGTGAAGCCCAAGGGCTCCGTCGAGATCTGCAGAACCTTAAGGACGATTACAACCGTTACGCGAGGCGTGGGCTTTCGGCCAACGAATACCGCAGCCTTGAAGGCAAGGTCTCGCAGATGCGGTATCGCCTGCAGGTCGAACGTCGTGATCGTGACGGCCGCCGTGGCTGAGGGCGCGCGCAATTACCGCTTGGCGGATAATGCCCGACAGGCGTAACAAAATTACGCGTGCATGGGCTGGGGCCCGCCCTTTCCTGCTTGAATTGCGGGAAGGGCGGGCCTAACCGCTTGCATCATGTCGAACACTGCAGCCCCCCGCACGCTCTACCAGAAGATCTGGGACGCCCACGTCGTCGAACAGCGCGACGATGGCACCGCGCTGATCTACATCGACCGTCACCTCGTCCACGAAGTGACCAGCCCGCAGGCCTTCGAGTCCCTGCGCGCAGCGGGCCGCAAGGTGCGCCGCCCCGATCTCACGCTCGCGGTGCCCGATCACAACCTGCCCACTACCGCGCGCCGCACCGCCGATGGCCAGCGCGTGCCCATCGCCGACCCTGAGTCCGCGCAGCAGCTCGAAGCGCTCGAACGCAACGCCCCCGCATTCGGCATTCGCTACATCGGTGATGCTGATGCCGAGCAGGGCATCGTCCACGTCGTCGGGCCGGAACAGGGCTTCTCGCTCCCCGGCGCGACCATCGTCTGCGGTGACAGCCACACCGCCTGCCACGGCGGCCTCGGCGCGCTGGCCTTCGGTATCGGCACCAGCGAGGTCGAGCATGTCCTCGCCACGCAGACGCTGCTGCTCAAGCAGTCGAAGTCGATGGAAGTCCGCGTCGAAGGCACGCTGATGCCCGGCGTCACCGCCAAGGACGTCGTCCTGCACATCACCGGCGTGCTGGGCGCGGCGGGCGGCACCGGCTCGGTCATCGAATATACAGGGCAAGTCATCCGCGACCTTTCCATCGAAGGCCGCCTGACCATCTCCAACATGGCGATCGAACACGGCGCCCGTGCCGGCCTGTGCGCGCCTGACGAGAAGACCTTTGCCTACCTCAAGGGCCGTCCCTATGCGCCCAAGGGCGAGGACTGGGACAAGGCCGTCGCCTGGTGGACAAGCCTCGCCACCGATCCCGGCGCCATTTACGACAAGGTCGTGGTGATCGACGCCAAGGACATCGCGCCATCCGTCACCTGGGGCACCAGCCCAGAGGACGTCCTGCCGATCAGCGGCCTCGTCCCCGCGCCGGAAAGCTTCGCCGATCCTTCCAAGCAGGAAGCCGCCAAGGCCAGCCTCGCCTACATGGGCCTCACACCCGGCCAGCGCATGGAAGACGTCGAGGTCCAGAACATCTTCATCGGCTCGTGCACCAACAGCCGCATCGAGGACATGCGCGCCGCCGCCGCGATCCTCAAGGGCCGCAAGAAGGCAGACAACGTCAAGTGGGCGATCGTCGTCCCCGGCTCCGGCCTCGTCAAGCAACAGGCCGAGGACGAAGGACTGGACCGCATCTTCACCGAGGCCGGCTTCGAATGGCGCGAGCCGGGCTGTTCGGCCTGCCTCGGCATGAATCCGGACAAGGTGCCTGCAGGCGAACGCTGTGCCTCGACCTCGAACCGCAACTTCGTCGGACGGCAAGGCCCCGGCGCCCGTACGCACCTCGTCAGCCCCGCCATGGCCGCAGCTGCCGCCGTCACCGGCCGGTTGACCGACGTGCGCAAGCTGATCGGCTGACGCGCCCGTGGCAGGCCTTCCGACAGCCGCGCTCCAGCTCGCCGGGTTCCTCATGGCCCACGCGTTCTGGACGGCGTCGGACCTGCCACCCGGTGGCCATTACCAGCCACAGTCGCTGTGCATGCGAGCCGATGGCAGCCGCCAGCTCCAGACCTTTGACGGCGCCAGCGCCAAGGATCAGGACGCTGCTGCCCGCGCCTTCATCGGTGGCGGTGCGGCACAATGGCCCGATTGCGCCATTGCCCGGCAGGTCAAGGTCGACACGCCCAAAGGCGAGGTCGATGCGCTGGTGATCGATGTCGTCCAGTATGGCGGCAGCGTGATGACCGTGGTGCAGGCCTTCCGTCCCGGCCCGCAGGACTTCCGCTTGCTTGGCGATGAACTCATGCTCGGCGATAACGGCCCGCTCCCGCCGCTCCCCGCCGCACAGGCCGCCGCCGCGATGCGCGAAGGCGCGCTTGATCACACTGGCCTTGGCGACAAGTGGCAGCAATGGGAATCCGCCCGCGACCCCGTGAGCCCGCTGGTCCAGAAGTAAGCCCCCGATTTACAACGCCGTCCCCGAAGCTTAGCTTCCCTCCAGACCAAGGAGGGGTGAGCCATGGACATGATCAAGGGCGTGCGCGTGCCCGAACGCGTCTATCGCGGCGTGCTCTGGGCGGTTTCCATCGTCTTCGCCGGTTTCATCGTCGGCCTCGGCAACCTCGTCATCGGCGATCTGCCGATGGTCGAGGAACAGGTCTACACGGCCCCCGCCGACGACTCCCCTGCGATCCGGCAGGTCCGCGACGAGATCCGCAGGATCGGCGACAGCAAGACGGCCATCGACGACAAGCTCGAGATCCAGCGCCTCCAGCTGGATCAGGCCCAGCGTCAGTCCAGCACCGCCAACGAGACGTTCAAGGCCTGGATCGCCGCGCGCACCGCCACCACCAATCCGGCGCAGGACCCCGAAGTTCTCGCCCGCACCCGCGAACTCGAACAGCTCAAGGCCAACGAACGCAGCATCCAGCAGACGATTGCAAATCTCGAGAACGAGCGCGCCCCGCTCGACCAGCGAGAGAACACGCTGCGCCTGCGCGAAAACCAGCTGATCTCCGACGCCATCCCGGCGCAGGAGCGCGCGATGTTCTGGCAGGAACTGCGGGTCTTCGGCCTGCGGCTGCTGATCACCCTGCCAATGCTTGGCGTGGCCGCGTGGATGGTGGTGAAAAAGCGCAAGAGCGATCACTGGCCGCTGATGCGCGGCTTCGTGCTCGCCGCGGTATTCGTGTTCTTCGTTGAACTCGTGCCCTACCTGCCGAGCTACGGCGGCTACATCCGCTATGCTGTCGGCATCATCCTGACTTTCGCTGCCGGGCACTTCCTCATCAAGAACATGCGCGCCTATCTTGCGCACCGGCAGGAGGTCGAGGCGCAAGCCGAAAAGGAACGCCGCGCCCGCGTCAGCCATGACGAGGCCTTCAAGAAGATGGCCGCCAAGGTCTGCCCCGGCTGTGACCGCCCGATCTCGACCACCGGGGATGCCGAAGCCAACTTCTGCGTTCACTGCGGCATGACTCTGTTCGACCACTGCCACAGCTGCAACACCCGCAAGATGGCCTTCTTCCGCTTCTGCATGACCTGCGGCACGCCTGCGAAGGATGAAGCCGTGAAGGACGGAGTGGCCCCGGCGCCGGCGTGACGACCCGCAAATCCTCTTTCGCTCCCGTCGCCGATCCGCACACCCGGGTTCTCATCCTCGGCAGCCTCCCGGGTGAAGCGAGCCTTGCCGCCGCGCGCTATTACGCCAATCCACGCAACCAGTTCTGGCGGCTGGTCGGCGCGGTGATCGACGTCGATCTCGTCGCGCAGGACTACGACCGCCGCCTCGAAACCCTGCTCGCCCATCGCATCGGCCTGTGGGATTCGATCGGTTCGGCGACGCGTTCGGGTAGCCTCGATACCGCCATTCGCGATGTCGCGCCCAATGCGCTGGCCACGCTTGCCGCCTCGCTCCCGCACCTGCGCTGTATCGCCTTCAACGGTGCCAAGTCCGCCAGTATCGGCACGCCGCAACTGATCGGGGGAGGGGCCTTCGAACTCCTGCGGCTGCCATCCAGCAGTCCGGCGCACGCCTCGCTCACTTTCGAGGCAAAGCTTGGCGAATGGACGAAGCTGCGGAAATTCCTCGCCTGAGCCTTGCAATCACCGAACGCCCGGCCAATCTTGGCTACAGGTTTCAAGGAGTTCTCAAGCGTGACCAAGAAGACGGACTGGACCGGCAAGGCCGCCATGGCGGGCGCGGCAATCGGCTCGGCAGCACTGGCCGCAGCCCTGCTCTATGCGTCGCGCCGCAAGGAACGCGCGGAAAAGTCCGAACCCAAGACCCCGCCCGCCGACGCGCCTGAGACCGACTGATCCGGGAATGTCCGCCACGCAATAATCGTGCGCCAAAGTCCCCATTGCATCACCTAACGCGCAAGCTATAGCGACGGCCATGGAACCGGTGAAGCAGATCGAAGGACGGGCTATCCCGTTTGGCCGCAAGAACGTCGATACCGACGTGATCATCCCTGCCAGGTGGCTGAAGACGATCACCCGTCAGGGCCTCGGCAAGGGTGCTTTCGAGGCCCTGCGCGCCGATCCTGACAACATTTTCGACAGCGCGGAATTTTCCGGCTCGCCGATCCTGATCGCCGGTGACAATTTCGGCTGCGGCTCCAGCCGCGAACACGCTGCCTGGGCCCTTGGTGACATGGGCATCAAGGCCGTGATTGCGCCCTCGTTCTCCGACATCTTCTCGGGCAATGCCTTCAAGAACGGCATCCTCACCGTCGTCCTGCCGCAGGAAGCGATCGATCGCCTGATGGAAGTCGCGCAGACCGACCCTGTCTCGATTGACCTCGAAACCCAGACGGTGACGACCCCGTTCCAGGATCGCTTCACCTTCGAGATCGATCCGTTCCGCAAGCACTGCCTGCTCAATGGCCTCGACGAGGTCGGCCTGACCATGGCGCGCGGCGACGCCATCGCCACGCACGAGGCAAAGATGCGTGACAGCCTGCCCTTCCTCGCGCGTGGCACCGATGCCGTAGCGGCAGCTTAACTGCGCGCTTAACAGGGCTTCCCAAGCCGCGTAAAACTTGCTTCCCTGATGCGGAGCGGATCGAATCCGCAACTATTGGGAGAAGTGAAATGAAGGCTCTGCGCACCCACGCTGCGGGCGGACCCGAAACGCTGGTCATGGATGACCTGCCCGATCCGGTACCGGGCAAGGGCGAAGTGCTCGTGCGCGTCCACGCCTGCTCGATCAATTTCCCTGACACGCTGATGATCCGCGATCTCTACCAGTTCAAGCCTGAGCGGCCATACGCTCCGGGCAGCGAACTCGCAGGTGAGATCGAGGCGCTGGGCGAGGGCGTCACCGGCTGGAACCTTGGTGACCGCGTCATCGCCATGATCGGCAACGGCGGCTTGGCTGAAAAGGTCGTGGCCCCGGTCGCCCGCCTCTTCCCACTGCCCGATGGCGTCGACTATGCCACCGGCGCATCGCTGTTGATGACTTACGGCACCACCATCCACGGCCTCAAGGATCGCGGCCACATCAAGGCCGGTGATACCGTGCTGGTCCTCGGCGCGGCGGGCGGTGTCGGACTTTCCGCCGTCGAACTCGCCAAGGCTTTCGGCGCCCGCGTGATCGCTGCCGTCTCCAGCGAGGAGAAGGCACAGGTCGCGCGCGACGCCGGTGCAGACGATGTCGTTATCTACGGCCGCCCGCCGTTCGACAAGGCTCAGTCCAAGGCGCTGGCCGAGCAATTCAAGGCCGCCTGTGGCCCGAACGGCGCGAACATCGTCTACGATATCGTCGGCGGCGATTATTCCGAACCGGCCCTGCGTGCGATCGCGTGGGAAGGCCGCTTCCTCGTCGTCGGCTTCCCGGCCGGCATCGCCAGGCTGCCGCTCAATCTCACTTTGCTCAAATCATGCGACGTCTGCGGCGTGTTCTGGGGCGCATGGACCGCCCGCGAACCCGCCGCCTTCAAGGCGGAGGTCGAGGAACTCTTTGCGCTGCTCAAGGCCGGCAAGATCAACCCGCGCGTCTCGCAGCGCTACACGCTCGATCAGGGGCGCGAAGCCATAGCGCTGCTCGAAAACCGTCAGGCCATGGGCAAGGTCGTCGTCGAAATGATCGGGTAACTTACGAGGACATGCGCCCCCGCGAAGGCGGGGGCCTCAGTCGCCCGTGCGCTCCCCCGAACTGTAGACCGGCAACCCCAGCTTCCACCAGATCGCCGCCCCCCGCAGCGCAAACCCGGCCAGCGCAGCCACCGGCCAGACTATGCCGCGATCAAGCCCCAGCGCTGCGCCGCCTGCGCAGATCCCGGCAGATAGCGCCGCCGCCGTCACGTAGAGCTCGGGCCGCATCAGGATCGAAGGCCGCCCCGCCAGCACGTCGCGGATAATCCCGCCGACGCAGCCGGTGATGATACCCATCAGAACGGCTGGCACGGGCGATACGCCGAACGCCAGCGCCTTTGCTGTTCCAAGCACGGCATAGGCTCCGAGTCCCGCTGCGTCCGCCCATTCCAGAACGGGCTTGTCCCACCAGCGATGGGGCGTGAACCAGGCCACCAGCGCCACGCCGAGGCATACTGGCGCCACCCACGGATCGCGCACCCAGAACACCGGCGCGCCGATCAGCAGATCACGTACCGACCCGCCGCCCACGCCCGTGACTAGCGCAAAGAACGCCATCGTCACGAACGTCTGCCGCAATTGCGCCGCCAGCAGCGCCCCGGTCAGCGCGAACACGGCAATGCCCGCAAGGTCGAGCAGCCCGATCAGCGCGGACAGGTCAGCTGTCGGCAGATCGGTGGGCACAGGCTCAGTTGCCCAGCAGCGCTTCCAGCTTGCCCTTCAGCGCAGTGATGCGTTCAGCCGCCTCGGTGAAAGTCTTGACGTCCTCGCGGTTGTTGTTGCCGCGCGCTTCCTTCGCCGCTTCGACATAGCCCTCAAGATCGGCTTCCAGAGCATCGATCAGGATTTCGGTCTCGTCTTCGGTCAGGGTCAGCTTGATGGCCATCGTGGCACTCCTTCGATTTAAACCCTGCGGTTACCGTCACAGGCCGCAGGGCACAAACGAAAGCTTCAGGCTTTCGTCGCGAAGAAGATCACGTGATGCAGCGGCTTGCGCCCTTCGCGCGGCTCTTCGCCGGCATCGACGCTGGCCACGTCAACGGTAAAGCCCGCCTGCTCCAGCAGTTCGACGAAAGCGGGGTCTTCAAAGGCTGACCACACCGCGAGAATGCCGCCCGGCCGCAGCGCGCGCGATGCCGCTTCCAGTCCGTCGGGCGAATAGAGCCACCCGTTGATCATGCGCGTCAGGCCTTCCGGGCCATTGTCGACGTCGAGCAGGATCGCATCATAGCCGCCACGAGCGGAATCGATCAGCATCGCCACGTCATCGTGCACCAGCTGCACGCGCGGATCATCGAGGCAGCCGGCGGTCAGCTGCGCCATCGGGCCAAGCGCCCAGGCAACGATCTCCGGCACGATCTCGGCAACGGTGACGCCAGCCTTGGGACCGAGCACGGCAAGTGCTGCCCGCAAGGTGAAGCCCAATCCGTAGCCGCCGATCAGCATCTGCAGGTCGTCGCGGCCGACAAGCCGTGCGCAGGTCATTTCCGCCAGCTGCACTTCCGAAGCGCAGACGTCGGTGCTCATCAATTCGTTGCGATCGAGCAGGATGACGAAATCATCGCCATTACGAACCAGCCGCAGCCGCGCGCCATCTGGGACGCGGCAGGTGTCGATCAGTTCGTCGCCGTCTTCCAGTTCCCACATCGGGATAGGGGCGTTGGGTGAAGCTCCGTGAACCGGAAGGGCGGCGTCCAACGCCTACTTCTTCCGCGCCTTGCGGGCGGCATAGCGCGCATCACGCGCGGCCTTCTGCGCGGCTTCCAGCTCTTCCTTGCTCGGCGGGGCGGGCGCATTGGCCTGCTCGGCAGCGCGCCTGGCCTTCTCGGCCTTCTCTTCCTCGCGCTTCAGGCGAGCGGCCTCACGCTTTTCCGCCTCCGCCTTTTCCTTGGCCTCGGCGCGGGCGATCTTCTCGGCCAGCACTGCCGGGTCCACCGGCGCCTTCGCCTTGGCCTTCAGCGCCTCGATGGCCTTGGCGCGGGCCTGTGCCGAAGCATCGCGACGGTCGCCAAGACCGGGTTCCTTGTAACCTGCCATGTTATTCGTTTGCTTTCCTTATTCGGCTTGGCCGCTAGCAGGGCGGGGGGCAAATGTCACGCTGCAACGCCAAGTGCTTCTGACCCAAACGAAAAGGGCCGCCCCGAAGGACGGCCCTCGTATTCGCTGAGGCGCGTCCGATCACATGTGGATCGGCTTGCCCGTCACCGCCATCGCCGCTTCCTTGAGCGCTTCCGAATGGGTCGGGTGCGCATGGCAGGTATAGGCGATGTCTTCGCTCGTCGCGCCGAACTCCATGGCCTGCGTCGCCTGCGCAATCATCGTGCCGGCAACCGAGGCAATGCACCAGACGCCCAGGACGCGGTCGGTCTTTGCGTCGGAAATGACCTTCACGAAGCCGTCCGGCTCGTGGTTGGTCTTGGCGCGGCTGTTGGCCAGCATCGGGAACTTCCCGACCTTGATCTCGCCCTTTTCCTTTGCAGCTTCCTCGGTCAGGCCAACGCCCGCGAACTCGGGCATCGTGTAAACCACGCCAGGGATGAGGTCGTGGTTCACGATGCCGGTCAGCCCGGCGATGTTCTCGGCCACGGCAATGCCCTCGTCCTCGGCCTTGTGCGCCAGCATCGGGCCCGGGATCACGTCGCCGACGGCCCACACGCCCGGAACCTTGGTGGCAAAGTCGTGGTCGGTCTCGATCTGCCCACGCGCGTTGAGTTCGAGCCCGATCTTGTCGAGCCCGAGGCCGTCGACATTGGGCCGACGCCCGATTGCCACCAGCACGCAGTCGGCCTCGATGGTCGCAGCCTCGCCGCCCTTCGCAGGCTCAACCGTAAGCGTGGCCTTCCCGCCGTCAACAGCAACGCCGGTCACCTTGGTGCCGAGCTTGATGTCCATGCCTTGCTTCTTGAAGATCTTGGCGGCTTCCTTGCGCACGTCGCCGTCCATGCCGGGCAGCAACTGGTCGAGGAACTCGACGACGGTGACCTTTGCACCAAGGCGGCGCCACACCGAGCCGAGCTCCAGCCCGATCACGCCACCACCGATCACCACCATGTGGTTGGGCACGCGGTTCAGCGCGAGCGCGCCCGTGGAATCCACGATCACGCCGGCATCGTTGTCCACGGTCACGCCCGGCAGCGGCGTCACGCTCGAACCCGTTGCGATCACGATGTTCTTCGCGGTGACCTTCTGGCCGGCGACCGTCACGGTGTGCGCGTCCTCGAACGTGGCGTAACCCTTGAGCCAGGTCACCTTGTTCTTCTTGAACAGGAACTCGATGCCGCCGGTCAGGCCCTTGACCGAATCCGCCTTCTGCGCCTGCATCGCATCCAGATCGAGTTCCACCGCGCCGGTCTTGATGCCATAGCTGGCGAACGTGCCGTTCCGCGCCTCGTCGAACTTCTCCGAGCCGTGCAGCAGCGCCTTGGAAGGAATGCAGCCAACGTTGAGGCAGGTCCCGCCCAGCGTCTCGCGCCCTTCGGCACAAGCGGTCTTGAGGCCCAGCTGCGCCGCACGGATCGCTGCGACATAACCGCCGGGGCCACCACCGATGACAAGGACGTCGTAATCGTATTCAGCCATTTTCGGCCTCCGTTGCGCGCTCATGCTTCGACAAGCTCAGCATGAGCGGCCTTGGATTCAAGTCACAGCACAACACCCGCTCATCCTGAGCCTGTCGAAGGATGCCGCGCAACATCAAATCAAAGATCGATCAACAACCGCGTCGGATCCTCGATCGCTTCCTTGATCGTCTTGAGCGCGGTCACCGCCTCGCGACCGTCGATGATACGGTGGTCGTAAGACAGCGCGATGTACATCATCGGGCGCACCACGATCTCGCCGTTGCGGACGACCGGGCGGTCCTCGATGCGGTGCAGGCCGAGCACGGCCGACTGCGGCGGGTTGATGATCGGGGTCGACATCAGGCCGCCGAACACGCCACCGTTGGAGATGGTGAAGGTGCCGCCGGCCATGTCGGCCATGGTCAGCGTGCCATCACGCGCCGCCTTGCCGTAATTGGCGATCGCCTTCTCGATGTCGGCAAAGCTCATCTTGTCGACATCGCGCACCACCGGCACGACCAGCCCGTTCGGAGCCGAGACAGCGACCGAGATGTCAACGTAATCGAAGTAGACGATCTCATCGCCCTGCATCTGCGCGTTGACTGCCGGAATGTCCTTGAGCGCCAGCACCGAGGCCTTGGCGAAGAAAGACATCAGGCCAAGCTTCACGCCGTGCTTCTTCTCGAACACGTCCTTGTACTTGTTGCGGGCTTCCATCACCGCGCTCATGTCCACGTCGTTGAATGTGGTGAGCAGGGCGGCGGTTTCCTGCGCGCTCTTCAGGCGCTTGGCGATGGTCTGGCGCAGGCGCGTCATCTTGACGCGCTCTTCGTTGCGACCACCGGCAACAGCAGCGGCGGGGGCAGCAGCCGGAGCCGAAGTGGCCGGGGCAGGGGAGGCCTGCTTGGCAGCAGCGGCGGCCATCACGTCTTCCTTGGTCAGGCGGCCGTCCTTGCCGGTGCCCTTCACGGTCGAAGGATCGATGCCATATTCCAGCACCGCACGACGCACGGCGGGCGAAAGCGCAGCGGCATCGCCCGAAGGTGCCGCAGCAGGTGCTTCCGAAGCCGAAGCGGGCGGAACCGGCGCTTCGGTGCGCGGGGCAGGGGCCTGCGCGCCCGCCGCCGCAACGCTGTCCTCGATCAGCGCGAGCAGCGCGCCGACGTTCACCGTATCGCCTTCGTTGGCCACCAGCGCGCCGAGCACGCCGGCCGCAGGCGCAGGCACTTCAACCGCGACCTTGTCGGTCTCGAGGCTGACGATCGGCTCGTCCAGTGCCACGGCTTCACCGGGCTTCTTCAGCCACTGGCCTACGGTTGCTTCGCTGACGCTTTCACCCAGCGTCGGAACCTTCACTTCAATCGACATAATTCATGTTCCTCGGGGAGAAGGAAAATCAGTTCTTCTGAGTCAGTTCTTCTTCTGGCGACGGATCTCGCCACGGACCGACAGGCCTAGCGCGTCGGCAACCAGCGCGCCCTGCTCGCTGGCATGGCGGCTGGCGAGGCCCGTGGCGGGCGATGCCGCCGCGGCACGACCGGCATAGCGCGCGCGGGCAACCTTGCTGTTGGCCGCCTTGAGCGATTCCTCGATCATCGGCTCGACAAAGAACCATGCGCCGTTGTTGCGCGGCTCTTCCTGGCACCACACCACTTCCTCGAGGTTGGTCATGCGCGACAGGCGCAGGGCCAGCGGCTCGCCGGGGAAGGGGTAAAGCTGTTCGAGGCGGATGATCTGGGTGTCGGTAATCCCGGCCGCATCGCGCGCTTCGATCAGGTCATAGGCGACCTTGCCCGAACACAGGATGACCTTGCGGGTGTCCTTGTCCGCTGCCGGGCTGATGTCCGACAGGATGCGCATGAAGTGGCTTTCGCCGACGAAGTCCGAAGCGACCGACTTTGCCAGCGGGTGGCGCAGCAGGCTCTTGGGCGTCATGATGATCAGCGGCTTGCGGAACGGGCGGTGCATCTGCCGGCGCAGTACGTGGAAGTAGTTGGCCGGCGTGGTGATGTTGCACACCTGGATGTTGTCTTCGGCGCAAAGCTGGAGATAGCGCTCCATGCGTGCCGACGAGTGCTCCGGACCCTGTCCTTCGTACCCGTGCGGCAGCAGCATGACGAGGCCATTGGCGCGCAGCCACTTGGCTTCGGACGCCGCGATGTACTGGTCGATCACGATCTGCGCGCCGTTGGCGAAGTCGCCGAACTGCGCTTCCCACAGCACCAGGCTCTTCGGGTCCGCGCTGGCATAGCCATACTCGAAGCCGAGCACGCCATATTCCGAAAGCGTCGAATCCAGCACCTCGAACGTGCCATGCGGCAGCGTCTTGAGCGGCACGTACTTGCGCTCGTCCTTCTGGTCGACCCACACCGCGTGACGCTGGCTGAAGGTGCCGCGGCCGCAATCCTGGCCAGAGAGACGCACGCCATAGCCCTCGGACACGAGGCTGCCGAATGCCAGGGCTTCGCCTGTTGCCCAGTCGAAGCCCTGGCCCGAGCTGAACATCTCGCGCTTGGCATCGATCACGCGGCCCAGCGTCTTGTGGACGGTAAGGTCCTCAGGCACGGTGGTCAGCGTGCGGCCGAGGCTGTCGAACAGCTTCTGGTCGATGCCGGTGCCGACGTTGCGGCGCGCGGTGACGGGGTCAGCCGGCTTGTTGAAGCCCGACCAGCGGCCGCCGAACCAGTCGGCTTCGTTGGCCTTGTAGCCCTTCGCCGCCTCGAACTCGGTCTCGAGCGTCGCCACGAAGTGGCTCTCGATCTCGCCCTTGTAGTTGGCGTCGATCACGCCTTCGCCGACAAGGCGCTTGGCGTAGATGTCGCTCACACCGGGATGCTGGCGGATCTTGGCATACATCAGCGGCTGGGTGAACGAAGGCTCGTCGCCCTCGTTGTGGCCGAAGCGGCGATAGCACCACATGTCGACCACGATGTCGCGGCCGAACTTCTGGCGGTAGTCGATCGCCAGCTTGCAGGCGAAGGTCACCGCTTCCGGATCGTCGCCGTTTACGTGCAGGATCGGCGCCTGCACGCCCTTGGCCACGTCCGACGGGTACGGGGACCCGCGCGAGAACTGGGGCGAGGTGGTGAAGCCGATCTGGTTGTTGATGATGAAGTGGATGCAACCACCGGTATTGTAGCCGCGCACCCCGGAAAGGCCGAAGCACTCCCACACGATGCCCTGGCCGGCAAATGCGGCGTCACCGTGGATCAGGACGGGCAGCACCTGCTTGTGGCGCGCATTCGGCCCGACATCGTCGCCGATGTCGTCGCGAAACACCTGCTGCGCACGGACCTTGCCGAGCACGATCGGATCGACCGTCTCGAGGTGCGACGGGTTGGGCACAAGGCTCATGTGCACCTTGGTCCCGTCGAACTCGCGGTCGGTCGAGGTGCCGAGGTGGTACTTCACGTCGCCCGAACCGCCGACGTCCTCGGGGTTGGCCGAGCCACCCGAGAATTCGTGGAAGATCACGCGATAGGGCTTGGCCATCACGTTGGCGAGAACGTTCAGGCGGCCGCGGTGGGCCATGCCATAGACGATTTCCTTGACGCCCAGCTGGCCGCCGTACTTGATCACCGCTTCCAGCGCCGGGATCATGGATTCCCCGCCGTCGAGGCCGAAGCGCTTGGTGCCGACGTACTTCTTGCCGAGGAACTTCTCGTACTGCTCGCCGCGCACCACGGCGGCGAGGATCGCCTTCTTGCCGTTGGGGGTGAAGTCGACCGACTTGTCGCCGCCTTCGATGCGATCCTGGATGAACTTGCGCTCCTCCACGTCGGCGATGTGCATGTATTCGAAGCCGATGTGCCCGCAATAGTTGGCGCGAAGGATCGCAACCAGTTCTTCGAGCGTCGCCCATTCGAGGCCGAGAACGCCGCCGAGATAGATCTTGCGCTTGGCGTCCGCGGCGGTGAAGCCATGGTACTCGGGCGAGATGTCCGCCGGGAGCTTCTGACGGGCAAGGCCCAACGGATCAAGGTCAGCCGCAAGGTGGCCGCGCACGCGATAGGTGCGGATCAGCGTCATGGCGCGGATCGAATCCATCGCTGCCTGCTGCAACGCTGCTTCGTCGAGCGCGACGCCGCCCTTCTTGGCGGCCTTCTCGATGGCGAGTTTCAGCGCCATCGGGTCCATCGCCTGGGTCAGGTCGTCGCCCGCCGCGGCATCGGTGATCGGCCAGCGCTTGTTGGCCCACGAAGGACCGGGCTGCGGACCTTCCTGAGCCGGATCCACGTCGAAATCGTGCAGTTCAGAACCCATCATCAACTCCTGGTCCCCCCGGGGAGGTTGGGGGCTTCGGACAAAACTACTTCAAACCTGCTGCGCCCCCGCGAAGGCGGGGGCCTCAGTCGGCCTTGCGCAACCTCGATGCGAGGTCGTTCAAGGCATCAGGCCTTCTACGAACAGATCCCGCCACTGCGGGTTCCGTTCCTCGATCCGGGCAACCTTCCATGCCCGGTTCCACTTTTTCATCCGCTGCTCGAAGGCTCGCGCATCATGGATGCTGTCGAACCTCTCGCACCAGACCAGCCGCTCGCAGTTGTAATCCCGGGTGAACCCTGGAACTGCCCGGCTCCGGTGCTGGGCGATCCTCTGCGAGAGGTCGCTCGTAACACCGATGTACAAAACTCCTCCCGGCTTGTTCGTCAGTATGTAGACGTAGCCGGGCTTCATTTCTCCAAAACCTCGCCTTTAAAACCCTTGTTCCCCCGCGAAGGCGGGGGCCTTAGTCGTTTTACGCGAACGTTCCGTAACACCACCGAGGTCCCCGCCTGCGCGGGGACACCGGCTTGGTTGTTCAGCCCTTCAGCACCTCGGCCAGCGTCTCACCCAGCAGCGAGGGCGAGGCGGAGACCTTGATGCCGGCGGCTTCCATGGCCGCGATCTTGCTTTCGGCATCGCCCTTGCCGCCCGAGACGATGGCACCGGCATGGCCCATGCGGCGGCCCGGAGGCGCGGTGCGGCCCGCGATGAAGCCGGCCATCGGCTTCTTGCGGCCACGCTTGGCCTCGTCGATCAGGAACTGCGCGGCCTGCTCCTCGGCATCGCCGCCGATCTCGCCGATCATGATGATCGACTTGGTGGCTTCATCCGCCAGGAACAGTTCGAGCACGTCGATGAAGTTGGTGCCGTTGACCGGGTCACCGCCGATGCCGACAGCCGTGGTCTGGCCAAGGCCGATGGCCGAGGTCTGGAACACCGCTTCATAAGTCAGAGTGCCCGAGCGCGAGACCACGCCGACCGAGCCTTCCTTGAAGATGGAGCCCGGCATGATGCCGATCTTGCACTGGTTGGGCGTCAGCACGCCGGGGCAGTTCGGACCGATCAGGCGGCTCTTCGAACCCGAAAGCGCGCGCTTGACCTTGACCATGTCGAGCACGGGCACGCCCTCGGTGATCGCAACGATCAGTTCCATCTCGGCGTCGATCGCCTCGAGGATGGCATCGGCGCAGCCCGAAGGCGGCACGTAGACGCACGAGGCGGTCGCGCCGGTCACGGCCTTGGCTTCGGCCACGGTGTCGAACTGCGGCAGGCCGATGTGGGTGGTGCCGCCCTTGCCGGGGGTCACGCCGCCAACCATCTGCGTGCCGTAATCAAGCGCGGCCTGCGTGTGGAAGCTGCCGGTCTTGCCGGTCATCCCCTGCGTGATGACCTTGGTGTTCTTGTCGACGAGAATGGACATCAAATACTTCCGGATATTGCGTCCCCGCGAAAGCGGGGACCTCGGTGTTGTTACGCAACACCTGCGTAAACCGACTGAGGCCCCCGCCTGCGCGGGGGCGCACGTCATCCTACCAAATCAAGCCAGCGAGCTATCGATGCCCTTGCAGGCGTCCAGCAGTTCCTTGACCGCGTCGACCGAGACCTGAAGGTTGCCCTTGGCTTCGTCGTCGAGTTCGATCTCGATCACCTGCTCCACGCCGTTCGCACCGATCATCACCGGCACGCCGACATAGAGTCCGTCAACGCCGTACTGGCCATCGACATAGGCAGCGCAAGGCAGGATGCGCTTTTGGTCGTTGAGGTAAGCTTCGGCCATGGCGATGCCCGAGGCGGCCGGAG
>JBEQCK010000056.1:0-18468 GCA_041639335.1 Novosphingobium sp. | reverse complement strand
CGGCCGGGGTTGAGCACCGAGCGCGACAGCGATGCGTCGAAGTCGAAGCTCAGCTCGTCCGTGGCATCCCACTTCAGGTTGCCGCCGAACATGTAGGTCTGGTTGATCGTCCGCGCCAGGCTGGCGTTGAAGTCCATCGGCGTACCGAACTGGTTGAAGTCAACCACGGTGCCATTGCTGTCCTGCTTGACGTTGCGCAGATCGTCACCGTTAAACCATGCGCCATAGCCATAGGTCGCGGTGTTCAGCGTCTGGCGGGTGAAGTTGCCGTCCAGCGTCAACAGCACGTCGTCCCCTGCCTGCCACTGATAGGCAAGACGGCCGTCGATACGCTCGTCCTTGGTGGTGATCTGGTTGGCGCCCACCTGCTGCGGGAACCAGCCGAGCACGTTCTTCTTGGCGGGGGTGAAGTCACTGGTCTGGCAGGCCGCCTGGGCCTGGCACTGGTAGAAGTAGTTGCCGATCCAGCCCGGGATGAACACCTGGTTGGCTTCGGTATCGACGCGACGGTAGGCGGCATAGGCCAGGATGCCCATGGTATCATCGGCAAAGCGCGTGCTGGCCAGCGCCGCGCCCGAAGGCGTGACCTTGCCGCTGCGGTCCTGCACCGCACCCGATGCCTTGACCGCAAACTTGCTGCCCGCGCTGTCGAACGGCTTGGGCAGGGCGACGTTGATCGTCGCACCGATCGCGCTGGCGCCGAGTTCGACGTCAGGCGTCTTGTAGACCGAGATGTTCGAGACGAAGTCCGAACCAATCGTGGTAAAGTCCACTGCGCGGCTGCCCGAAGCGGTCGAAAGGCGGCGGCCATCGAACTGCGTGTCGTTGAAGTCACCGCCGAAGCCGCGCACGGTCACGCCGTTGGCTTCACCGCGAGCGCCCGAACGCTGGATCGAGATGCCGGGCAGGCGCTGCAGCGCGTCGGCCACGTTGGCATCGGGGAACTTGCCGATGTCTTCAGCCGAGATCGCATCGACCACGCCTGATGCGGTGCGCTTGATCTCCATGTTGCGCTGGAGCGAGCCGCGGATGCCGGTGACAATGATCTCGGCGTTGCTCGGCTCGTCGTTCATGACCGAGCTTTGCGCTTCCTGCGCCGCAACCGGCATCGCCATAGCAAGCGCGATTGCCCCTGCCGCACTTCCGATCAGGAAGCGTGAATTGATGGACGTCCTCATACCCTCTCCACTGCTATTCTGACGGCCCCCCCGCCCGGGAAGGTGATCTGCATCCGGCTGCCCCACACGACAGGACCGGCAGCCATGACGAAGCACGCGCATTTGGAGAGGCGTCACGCAGAAGAACCGCGGTTTCCCTTCAACCTCTCAACCCTGCAGGCGCTCTGTCAGCGTCACCTTGCGAGACCGGTGTAACTGATCTAGGTAGCGCTATCAATAACAAATTGTCTGCGCAATGAACGCTCGGTTGGATAGTGTTGCAAGAAGGCCGCGGATGGCGTTAGACCAAGGATGGTAGCGCACACATCGCGTCTCGGCCAGATTGGCGATAAGCTACCTGAAAAGCTGGGAAAGACGGGAGAGGACGAATGGCAGAGCAACTCGAGATCTTGAACAGCGAGGTCCATCGCAACCTGGCCATGCACCCTCTTGCAGGCGCGCATCCGCACATGGTGCAGATCTCGCTGCCCGAGGTCGAAGCAGCCGCATCGTGCTGCCCGGTTCTGCTGGCCAAATCGCCCGAGACGGGGCGATTCGCCATTGTCGCCTTGTTCGGTTTTGCGCCTGATGAAGTCCTGGTCGAAGGCGCAGGCACTGGGAACGCAGCCTTTCTTCCGCTTGATCTGCAGCGGCAGGGGTTCTTTGCGTCTGACGACAACATTGCCGTTGATCTAGCTCATCCCCGCTTCGCACCCGGTGGCACAATCCCTCTGTTCGATGCCATGGGCGGCCCGACAGACGAGATGCGGCTCGTCCAGCGCGCCATCGGCACGCTGATGGGCAACGCGGCAAGGACGGAAAAATTCATTGCCGATATCGTCGAGGCGCGGCTGGTCGAGCCGGTCGACATTTCCCTGAAGTTCGACGATGCCCAGACCGTCGCCCTGAACGGCCTCTATACCGTCAGCGGCGATGCCCTCGCCGATCTCGACGATAATAGAATCATCAGACTATTTAGGGACGGCTCGTTATCCGCCGCTCTGGCAATCCGCGCGTCGCTGCGCCAGATCGGCCAACTCGCGCGCAGACGGAACGAGCGACTCGCCGCTCCGGCCAGCGGCTGGGCATGACGTGACTGTGCGGGCCGGGCCAGAGCTGATCGAGCTCGCGTCAGATGATGCCTCGCTGCTCAGCGCCGAGGCGTTTCGCGAAGAAGTGATCGAGCTTGGCCGACCTGCGATCATCAGGGGGCTGGGCGCTGCCTTGCCAGCAACCCGCGCCGCCGGCTCCATCCAGAGCGCCGTACTCGACTATCTGCTGGAATTTGCCAACGACCGAAAGCCACAGGTCTTCTGTGGCGACCCGGCGAACGCGGGCCATTACTTCTACACCGCCGATCTTTCGGGCTTCAATTTCACGCGCAGCGAAATGGCGCTGGCCGACGCCTTCGCCCAGATGCGTGCCCACGCGGAGAACCCGTCAGCGCCCACGACCTACATCGGTTCGCTTGTCGCGCCCGCCTATCTGCCGGGCTTTGCCGAGGCGAACCACATCGCGATCGTGCCCCGATCTGTCGAGCCGCGCCTGTGGATCGGCAATCCGTCCACCGCTGCGGCACATTACGACGCTTATGAAAATCTCGCCTGCGTGATCGCCGGAGAGCGTACTTTCACGCTCTATCCGCCCGATGCAATTGGTGACCTCTACGTCGGTCCGATCGACAATACCATGGCCGGCCAGCCCGCCAGCCTCGCCGCTCCGAATGGGGACACTGCGCGTTATCCGCGCTTCGCCGCAGCGCAGGCGCGGGCCATCACGGTTACTTTAGGCCCCGGCGATGCCCTGTTCCTGCCCAAGCTGTGGTGGCACCAGGTCGAAGCCAAGGCTCCCGTCAACGTCATGCTCAACTATTGGTGGGATGCAACCGCCACCGGGCCCGACGCCCCGTCATTGGCGCTGCTCCATGCCATGATCGCCATTGCCGAGCGTCCCGAGACCGAACGCATGGCGTTCCGCGCGTTTTTTGACCACTATGTATTCCGCACCGAGGGCCATCCCCTCGCCCACGTGCCAGAGGACCGGCGCGGCGTGCTTGGCGACCTGCGCGCCAGCTACGGCCAGATCCGCGCCATGATCGTCCGCGCCTTGCGCGGCCACTGACAACCAGAACCACATCCGGGAGATAGACTTATGCGCATCCTGCCTTTGGTGACCGCTTCCTGCCTTGCAATGGGAGCGCTACCTTACGCGCCCGTGGCGTTCGCGCAGGTCGAAACGCCTGCTCCAACCGTCGTGCCCGGTGCCCCCAAGGCCACTGTCCAGAAAATTACAGTCCACGCCAAGGCCCTCGAAGGCGCACTTGAGGGCGATAGCGCCGACCGCGATGTATTCGTCGTCTTGCCGCCAAGCTACGCGAAGAATCCGAAGGGCCGTTACCCGGTCGTCTATGCGCTCCACGGCTACTCGATCGGCGCGGCACAGTGGATGGGCGAAATCCACGTGCCGCAGGTGATCGAAGGCGGCATGGCCCAAGGCGCGCGCGAGATGATCTTCGTCTTCCCCGACAGCAAGACGGTGCACAACGGATCGATGTATTCCTCGTCCGCCACCACGGGCGATTTCGAGACCTTCATCGCCCGCGATCTCGTCAGCTACATCGACAGCCACTATCGCACCCTGCCCACGCGCGAAAGCCGCGGCCTAGTCGGCCATTCCATGGGCGGCTATGGCGCCACGCGCATCGGCATCAAGCATGCCGACGTGTTCGGCGCGCTCTACCTGATGAGCCCGTGCTGCCTTTCGCCGCGCGGCCTGTTCGGCGTCACGCCCGAGGCGATGAAAGCCTATGCCGCGATGAAGAGTCCGGCAGAATCGGCAAACCTGCAATGGGCGCAGCGCGGTACTCTCGCCGCCGCCGCCGCATGGTCGCCCAACCCCAAGAACCCGCCGCTCTATCTCGACCTGCCGCTAACCGCTGACGGCAAGACGCGCGACGATGTCATGGCGAAGTGGGCCGCCAACGCCCCGCTCTCTTTCGTTGACCAGTACATCCCCAATATGCGCCGCTACGCCGCCATCGCCATGGACGTGGGCGACAAGGACGGTCTCAAGACCGACACCGAAGCCCTGCACAAGGTGCTTGAGACCTACGGCATCGCCAACAGCTTCACCCTGTACGAAGGCGACCATACCAACCGCGTCGCCTTCCGCTTTCAGGAGCAGGTCGTACCCTTCTTCAGCCAGCACCTCGCGTTCGGAGCTCGCAAGTGAAGCGGCTCGCTGTCGCAGCCCTGCTTGCTGCCACCACCCTCGCATCCTCGGCCCACGCCGCCGACAAGCCGCTAGACGCCAAGGGCACGTGGAGCGTCACGACGCGCGGATCAGCCCCCCTGCCGCCGATGGGCTGGAACAGCTGGAACGCCTTCGGCACCGATATCGACGAGGAAAAGGTCATCGCCTCGGCGCAATTGATCGTCGATTCGGGCCTCGCCGCCAAGGGCTACCGCTATATCAACATCGACGATGGCTGGTGGGCCAAGCGAAGGCAAAGCGATGGCCGCGTGCTGATCCGCACCGACAACTTCCCCTCCGCCCGCACCGCCGATGGCAACACCACTTTCCGCCCCTTCACCGACCGCCTCCACGCGATGGGCCTGAAAGCTGGCATCTACAGCGAGATCGGCCGAAACAGTTGCGGCCAGATCTACGGCGACCCCACCGGCCCCGGACAGCCTGCCGGCACCATGGCCGAGCGCGAGATCGGCCTTTACGGCCACATCGATCAGGACATTGCGCTCTACTTCGGCGAATGGAATTTCGACTACATCAAGGTCGATGGCTGCGGCATCCGCGCGCTCGCGCCTGACAGCCCGCAGGTCAAATCCGGCCGCCTGCGCGCCCTCGATCCGCTGATCGACTACGATACCATCCCCCGCACCAACATCCCTGCGGTGAAGGACCTGTTCGCACAAGTCGGCCAGGCCCTCTCGCGCAACAAGCCGGGCAACGACTTTGTCCTGTCGATCTGCCTGTGGGGCTCGGCTGACGTCCGCTCGTGGGCGCGCACCTTGGGCAACCTCTCGCGCACCAGCGAGGATATCTCGCCCAACTGGGAGCGCATGCTTCACAATCTCGATTCAGCCTCGCGGCGCGAACTCTACGCCAAGCCCAACAGCTGGAACGATCCCGACATGCTGTTCATCGGCAGCGGCGAGTTTGACGACACGCACCTGACCGAAGCGCGCTCGCACATGGCGCTGTGGGCCATGCTCAATGCCCCGCTGATCATCGGCTTCGATCTGCGCAAGGCCTCGTCGGCCATGATGGGCGTGCTCGGCAACGAGAAAGTCATTGCGCTCAACCAGGATGCCGCGGCCCATCAGGCCATTCTCGCCTACGACGGCGATTCGGTGCAGATCTTCGTCAAGACGCTGGTCGATGGCACCAAGGCCGTCGCCCTGTTCAACCGCACCGGCAGCCCGATCGATGTGAAGCTGATTGCATCGCACCTCAAGTATCGCGCCGATCAGCCGATCACCCTGACCGACTTGTGGGACGGCGGCACGAAGTCCTTCACCAATGAAATGCCGGTCCACCTCGAACGCCACCAGACCCTGCTGTTCAAGGCCACGGGCACGCGCGAGCATGCACAAGGCCTCTACCTGTCCGAACAGCCCGGCAATGTGAACCCGGCGGTCGACGGCGTTGTCTATCCCATGGCCGATCCGATGGTCTATCGCGGCCTCCTGCCGTGGCGCTCGACCAAGGCCGATGGCGAACACCCCGTCTACGGCGGCTGGGGCGGCGCCCGTGCCGACGCCACGCCCTTCGCCCAGACACCGAAGATCGCCGGAAAGACCTATCACAGCGCCATCGGCACCCTGGCCAATTCGCGCCTCGAAGTCCGAAACGCAGGCTTTGCGACCTTCACCTCGTTGGCCGGAATTGACGATTCCGTAGCCGACCCCACCGTCCGCGTCCGCTTCTCGGTCTACGCCGATGGTAAGCTGCTCAAGCAGACGGCATGGCTCAAACCCGGCGACGCCCCCACCGCGATTTCCGTGCCGGTCAAGGGCGCGAAGATCGTTGAACTGGTCGCCGAAGGAAATCGCCCGGAAATGCAGACCGTGGCGGTCGACTGGGCAGAGGCCGCGCTGGATCGGTAAGCCTACCCCCGCAGCGCGCGCCAAGCCCTCATGACGCCCAGCGTCACCAACGCCCAGAAAGCCAGATCGGCAACAAACGGACCGGGCCGGAAGTGATCCTCCGGCCCGATCTGGTGCGGCACCGAAGTGTCGGCGCTGTCCGCCAGAAACGGCGCCGGCCACCCCGCAACCGCGCGCGGCAACCAGTTCTGCTCCAGCGGCCCCTCGAACCCATACATCGCCCGCTCGTCCGTGGCGGGACGGATCACCGCGCTCGCGCAGGTCAAGAGCAGGGCAGCCGCGGCCACAAGGATCGCCTTGATCATCTCCTTGAACGCTGAAACCGCACCAAGGTGCCCCGGCACCGAATCCAACCCCTTGAAACCTTGCCGCTGCGCTGCCCGCAAGTCAGGTCCACCCCAAGCCCTGTCGGAAGCAAATGTTCCGGGTATGACGCCATAGCGATCGTCCAAGACTTGCTATAGTCCTTGAGTATGCGGCTGAAAATTTTGAAGGTGAAACACATATTGGCGACGCAGAGGTGTTCGCGCTCGACCCTCCGATGTGTGTGGCAATTGCAAAGTTTTTTCCGACACGAGACTATGATGCAAATCGGCACGCCACTGTGATCGACGGCGATCACGTAGGCGATCGCACTGAGGTCTTGCGGCTGGAAATGGCTGACGGGCTAGCGGTGAGGTGTGAGGCAATCTCGATCCAAGACTACCCCTCACTACATGAGCGCCAAGTTGATTTGTGGGGCGTATTTGAGCCGAGTTATGATGAGCTTTTCAAGGAGCACCCTAGTTACGCGGCGTACTACTCCGGCGCTGCACACTGTCAGTCAGAGTTGCCCTAAACCCCCATCTGTCCACCAGCGTAAGTGGCGAACACTTGGGTTTTCTCGCAGGATCGCTTCGATAGCATCCGCGAGTTTCTCGACACACTCTTCTGTAGGCAACCGCCTGAGCCAACGTCTTACGTACGGCTTGGAAGGCTCGATAAAGCACAGAAAGCCGTCGTCGTATTCAGGATAAAAGCCACATCCGATCCACAGGGGGAACTGATCATGTCGCAATCTAACAGACCAACCCCAGTCTTCCGAAATCAAATTCTCGACTTCAAATCCGGCGCTTGGCAACATGGCCTCAAACAGTTCTGCTACTTTCTTGCCCATTGGCAAATCAGGAGCGCTATGGGCGTCAAGTAGATCACTCGATCGAAATTCCAAGTGGGTGCGCATCACGAGAGGCTAATTGGATTTTCGGGTGAAAACCACCCCGTTCCAGCCATCACGCCCAGACAAAAATCGGCCCGGAAAGCACTGCGCTTTCCGGGCCGTTCAAGTATTGCAGCAGCCTCAGGAGGGAGGATAGAGACCGCCGCAGGGCACCTCTTCAATTCACTTCGTAACCTTCACCACCGTCACCGAGCGCGGCGGCAGCGCAATCGTAACTCCCCCGCCACCAGCCTTCCCGCTGATCGCCTTGGGCGCGACCACTGACGGCGCGGCAAAGGTGTTGACGCTGTCCACCTTGGGCGCGGTCAGCACTTCGCCGCTGGCAGTGCGGAAGCCGGGGATCGTCACGCTCGTACCCGCATCGGGATCGACGTTGACGAGCGAGACCCACACCTGCCCGCTCTTGTCCTTTGCCGCCATCGCATCGACGCGCGGCAGCTTGCGGTCCCCCACGGCAAGCTCGCCTGCGGCGAACTTCACCGGAGAAACTTGCGCATCCTGGAAGGGCACGTACATCCTGAACACGTGGTAGGTCGGCGTCAGCACCATCTTGCTGCCGTCGGTCAGGATCATCGCCTGCAGCACGTTGACCATCTGGGCGATGTTGGCAATCTTCACGCGGTCTGCGTGGCGGGCAAAGATGTTGAGGTTGAGCGCGGCCAGAATGCCATCGCGCAAGCTGTTCTGCTGCTGCAAGAAGCCGGGATTGCTGCCCGGCGTGGGCGAAAGCCACGCGCCCCATTCGTCCACCGCGATCAGCAGCTTCTTCTCGGGATCGTACTTGTCCATGATCGCGCTCTGCTTGGCGATCAGGCTGTCCATCTTCAGCGTCTCGTTGATGACGATCGCATATTCGTCATTGCCGAAGCCGGTGGCGGGCAGGTGCGGCGGCCAGCCTCCGGTGGTGTAGTTGTGCAGTGAAACGCCCTCGATATCCCAGGAATAAACGTGGTCCTTCCACGCCTTCATCACTTCCTCGGTATAGTCGAGCTTGTTGCCATCCCAGCCGACGGCGATGCGCTTCATCTTGTCCTTTTCACGCTGCGCCGGATTGAAATTGCGCGTGAAATTGGCAAACCGCTTCATCTCCTCAACGTAGTGCTCGGCCGACATCGCGCCACCGCAGCCCCAGTTCTCGTTGCCAAGGCCAAGGATCGGCACCTTCCACGGCGCCGGATGGCCGTTGGCGGCTCGCTCCTTGGCCAGCGTCGTGTCCTTCTCGGCGGTCATGTACTCGATCCACGCCGAAGCTTCCGCCGCCGTGCCCGAACCGATGTTCACCGAGATATAGGCCTCGGACCCGATCTGTTCGGCAAAGTCCATGAACTCGTGCGTGCCGAACGCGTTGGACTCCGGCACCCCGCCCCAGTTGGTGTTGATCTGCACGCGGCGCTTGTCGGCCGGGCCGATGCCATCGCGCCAGTGGTATTCATCGGCAAAGCAGCCGCCCGGCCAGCGCACATTTGGCACCTTCAGCGCCTTCAGCGCAGTAACCACGTCGCTGCGAATGCCGCGCACGTTGGGGATGGGCGAATCCTTGCCGACCCACACGCCGCCGTAGATCCCGGTGCCAAGATGCTCGGCAAACTGCCCGAAGATATGCTTGTCGATGACCGGCCCAGTCGTGGCGGTATCGACGGCAACTTCGACCGACGCCTCCTTCGCCAAGACGGGCGTACCCAGCCCGGCGGCAAACGTCGCCACCAGCAGCGCGTTACGGAATCTCTTGGCAACGGACGTCATCGACTTGGCTCTCCTCTTGCGCCGGGGGCCGTTCGCGCCCCCGGTCGTATGCTCTGGCGTCAGCGGATCAGTGCCCGCCCCAGCCTTCCATCTGCTCCAGTTCCTTACCCTTGGTCTCGGGCAGGAAGGCCTTGACCAGCCACAGGCTCACCGCCGCACTCACGGTGTAGAGCAAGTAAGTCTCGGCAAGGCCGAGGCCGCTCGCCATGGCGGGGAAGCTCTGCACCACCGCATAGTTCGCGCCCCACTGCGCCAGGCCGCATACCGCCAGCGCCGATCCGCGCAGCTGGTTGGGAAACATCTCGCCCAACATGACCCACATCACCGGGCCCCAGCTGACGTTGAAGAAGATGACGTAGATGTTGGCCGCAATCACCGCGATCATGCCCAGCGACGGGTCCATCTGCAGGGCTCCGGCCGCATCGAGCGTCCCTTGCGAAAACGCCCAGCTCATCGCACCCAGCGAAAGCGTCATGCCCACTGAACCGGCCAGCAGCAGCGGCTTGCGCCCAACCTTGTCGACCAGCGCCATCGTGATGAAACACGCCGCGATCGAGACCACGCCCGAAATGATGTTGCGTTCGAGCGCTGCCTTTTCCGAAACGCCCGCCAGCTTCCACAGCGTCTCGCCGTAATAGAAGATCACGTTGATCCCCACGAACTGCTGGAACACGGCAATGATCAGGCCTGCCCACACGATCGGTCGCAGGATCGTGCCGGGTGCCAGCACGTCGGCAAGGCGCGGGCGATGATCGTCGGCAAAGGACGCACGGATTTCCTCGACCTTGCGGTTCGCCTCGGTCTCGCCGAAAATGCGGGTAAGAACGCCGCGCGCATCAGCCTCGCGGCCGCTGCCGACCAGATAGCGCGGGCTTTCCGGAATGAACTGCAGCGCCACCAGGAACACCACCGCCGGAACCGCCTGCGCCAGATACATCCAGCGCCACGCCGGAACACCCGCCAGTTCGCCCAGCGAATCCCCGGCCTGCTGCGCCAGCACATAGTTGACGACGAATGCCGCGGTCAGCCCGGTGATGATCATCACCTGCTGCACGCTGGTCAGCCGCCCGCGGATCGCCGCGGGGGCCACTTCGGAAATGTAGGCCGGGGAAAGCACGCTCGCTGCACCCACTGCCATGCCGCCCAGAAAGCGAAAGATCACGAACAGGGCATGGTTCGCGGTAATCCCTTGCACCAGCGCGCCGACCAGAAACAGGATCGCCGCCAGCACCATGATGCGCTTGCGCCCGAACCGGTCCGCCATGCGCCCCGCCAGGAACGCGCCCGCCGCGCAGCCCACCAATAGCGAGCCGACAGTAAAGCCAAGGCCATTGTCATCGAGCGCGAAGGCCGCCTTCAGGCCCGCCTGCGTCCCGTTCACCGCGCCGCTGTCGTATCCGAACAGCAATCCGCCGATTGTCGCCACCGAGACAATGGCGCCGACAAGCGCCATGTTGACCCGGTCCTGCTGCACTGCAGCCATTTCCCTCTCCCAACTCGTTGAACCGGGCCGGACATTGCCATGCGCGCGGCATAGCGTCGACGGCCATGTTTACGTTCTCACCAGTTATCCCGGCCGATATGCTCCGGCCCCGCCGTCAGTTATTGATAGCGCTACCTATCTACCGCAAGCGCATGTCGGTGCAAGCACGAATTGCGTTTAAGTCTGTTTTATTCGAAATGCGCCTTGCCAAGTCTGTTCGGCACCGTCAGGACTTCGCCAACGGGAGCCTTTGGACCATGAACGATACCCGATCGCGCCGCAGTGCTGGCCGGCCAACCGTCAACGATGTCGCGCGCCTTGCACAATGCTCGCCAATGACGGTCAGTCGCGTGGTCAATGGCGGGGCCGGCGTGCGCGAAGAGACAAAGGTCGCCGTAGAAGCGGCGATCAAGCAGCTGGGCTATGCACCGAACCGCGCCGCACGCAGCCTTGCCGGCGCTTCGCAGCTACGCATTGCCCTGCTCTATGCCAACCCTTCAGCCTCTTACCTCAGCGAACTTCTGATCGGTTGCATGGACGCCGCCACCCGGCTCGATGCTCACTTGATGGTCGAACGGTGCGAGCCCGAAACCGATCAGTCGAAGATGATCGCGCGCCTTGTCGAAAGCGCTGTGGATGGTTTTCTGCTGCCGCCCCCGCTCTGTGATGATACCGCGCTGCTAGCCCGCCTGCGCCGCGCCGGGACGCACGCCGTGCTGATCGGGCCGGGTCAGGCAGAGGCGCACCACGGCGTCGTCATGATCGACGATTACCAGGCCGCCTACGACATGACGAAGCACATCCTCGGCCTCGGCCACAAGCGGATCGGCTTCATCATTGGCAACCCGCAGCAATCGGCCAGCGCCCTGCGCCTCGCCGGATTCCGCGATGCCATGGCCGAAAGCGGCGCAACCGTCGACGCGGCGCTGATCCGCCAGGGCCAGTTCACCTATCGCTCCGGCCTCGATGCGGCGATGGAAATGCTGGCGCTGCCCGAACGTCCAACCGCGATCTTCGCCTCGAACGACGATATGGCCGCAGGCTGCGTTGCCGCTGCGCACCGCAACGATCTCGAAGTCCCCCACGATCTTACCGTATGCGGGTTTGACGATACCGCCTTTGCCTCGAACATCTGGCCGGAATTGACCACGATCCGCCAGCCGATCCGGCAGATGGCAGCGACCGCGACCGATCTGCTCGCGCAGGAAATCCGCGCTGAGCGGGCATCGGAGAAGGCCAGGCCGCGGCTTGCCACGCTCGATTACGAACTGGTGCGCCGCGAATCCGACGCAGCGCCGCCACAAGGCTGATCAGTTCGGCACCACAGCCATTTCGAAGCCCGGCACGGCCTGCGAACGTCCGTCGAACAGGTTGACCACCGGGCTATCGGCCCAGCCATAGCGAACTTTCGCCACAGGCTTGTCATTGGTTGCCAGCACCACCGCATCGCCATCAACGCGGCCCGGTGTGAACCGGCAAGCGCCAGCGGCGTCGCACAGTTCGAACCCGATCGCGGCACCGGAACTCCAGGCGTGAAGCCCACCCTCGACGCCACTGAACGTAATCCGCACCGCGTTGCCCTCCGCCTTTGCCGCAAGTGGCATCGGCAGAGCCTTGCCTTGCGCGCACATCGCAAGGCGCTGCGCAACCAGCAGCTTGTTCGCCGGGTGAATGTCCGTCCGCTCGCCAAGATCGATCGCCGTCGCAAGGAATGCCTTCGGATCGTCGACAACGATCTGCCGCTGCACGTCGCGCGTTTGCGCCCAGCCGCTTTCAACCGGCTTGTCCGACGCCGGGCCATAATTCGCAAGCTGCACGATGCCGACCTTCAGGTCCTGCCCGAACCGCACGCGCCATCCGGCTATCAGTCCCTTCATCCGGCGCGCATAGTCCGCCGTGTCGACATCGCTCTCGCCCTGATACCAGGCCGCGCCATCCATCGCGAAGTGTCCCAACGGCGCGATCATGCGATTGTGCATCAGTCCGATGCCGGCATTGGCATCCCACGGCGCGCGCGGCGGATAGGTCTTCGTCGGCGCAATGGCATATCGCCACTCCTCGCCCAGCGGCATCTTCTCGCCACTCGCCTGCGTCAGGAACAACCGGTCCGCCGCACTGGCAAAGCCGCCGTTGCCATAAGTATTGGTCACTGCGACCATGATCTCGTTTACGCCGGCCTTCAGGAACATGGGCGGCACCGGATAGGTGCGTTCCTCGTCCCAGCCAAAGGTGTTGCCCACCGCGTGACCGTTGACGAACGTCATGTCCATGTCGTCAAGCACGCCCAGCGCCAGCGTGACGCCCGCCTTCGCCTGCGCTGCCGAAAGCGTCACTTGCCTCCGCAACCAGACGGTGCCGGTGGGCTTGGCCGCCAAAGGCGTCTTGTCCCAGCCCAGCCAACCCCTGATCGCCGGAACAGGCTGCCACGGCAGTTCATCGGGCTTGAGCCATGGCTTGGCGCCCCCTGTTTCACCCGCATACCAGGCCGTCCAGCGCGGCGTGAACTGCGTGACCGCCGCCAGCCTGTCCTTGGCGAACAGACCCAGCAGCGCCATCTCCTGCGCCCCGCCGATCTCGGCGCCGGCTGCCGGATCAAGCCATGGCGTCACCTTGGATCCACCCCAGCTTGCGTGAACCGCACCGATCGGCACGCCGCGCGCCCGGCGCAATTCCCGCGCCATGAACCAGCACACCGCGGAAAAATCGCGGCTCGTCTCCGGCCCGGAAACCGCCCAGCGCGTGTCCTTGCCGAATTCGCGCTCAGGCAGGTAGGACATCGCCTTCGGCACCTGCAGCAGCCGCAGTGCCGGATCGGCCGACATCGCCATTTCCATGCCGCCGTTCAGCGCGCGCGAAAGCTGGAACTCCATGTTCGACTGGCCCGAACAGAGCCACACGTCGCCCACAAGCAGGTCTGAAACGCTCACGGACTCAGAACCTGAAGTTACCTTGAGGTCGGTCGCTTCCGCCGAAGCCTTGCGCGCCCGGAACGTCAGCGCAAAGGCACCGTCCGCCCCGGCCTTCGCCTGTGCAGCCTCGCCCCCCAGCGTTCCGGCCACGACCGCCCCCGGCAGTGCACGCCCTTCGACCACCACCGGCCGATCGCGCTGGATCACCGCGTGATCGCTCCACACCGCACCCAGTTCAAGCGCGGGCGCGGCCATCGCCGGCCCCGATACCCCTGCGGCCAGCACGACCAGCAACGTGCGCATCACGCTCTGAACTCCGCCAGCGGCGCGGCAAAGCCCGGCACCGTCACGTCAAAGGCGAACAGGTCCCCGGCCATCGGCTGCGCGGCGAGCGCCTCGTCATCCAGACCCTTGCGCGCGGTCGTCACGAAAGCGGTCTTCAGGTCAGTCCCGCCAAACGCCAGCTTGGTCACATTGGCGACCGGCAGGTCGATCTTCTCGATCAGCCTACCCTCGGGCGAATAGCGCGCCACGCCCCAGCCGTTCCACAGCCCGGTCCATACGCAGCCTTGCGCATCGCACACCGGCCCATCGGCATAGGCCTCGGGGAAATCGTCTGACACTTGCGCGAACACCCGCGCCACACCTAGGCTGCCGTCCTCCGCCAGATCGGCGACGAAGATCGTCTTCGCCAGCGTATCGGTGAAATAAAGCTTCGTCCCATCGGGCGACACTGCGGGACCATTGGTAATGCACACCCCGTCCGGCCCTTGCGCCACCACATCGCGGACATGCGCACGATAGAACCTTCCGCTCGGCGCTTCCTCGCCGTCGTCCATCGAACCGAACCAGACGCGGCCCTGCGCATCGACGCAGGCATCGTTGAGCCGGTTTCCGGCAGGCTCCCCCGGCACGTCCGCCACGTGCACGCTCGTGCCCAGCGCCGGGTCGAACAGGTGCAAACCGTCCTTCATCCCCGCCAGCAGCTTGCCGCCAATGGCAGGCACCACCCAGCCGACCTGCTCATGCACGCCGAAGCTTTCGTGCCGCCCGGTAGAGGGTTCGAAGCTGTGGATGCGCTTTTTCTTTATGTCGACGAACCACAGGCACTCTCGCGCCGCGTCCCACACCGGCCCTTCGCCCAGCGTGCAGCCAAGCTCCAGAACCCGCCGCACAGCTGTCATCACCGCCATCCCCCGTCGACCCAGTATTCGTGCCCGGTGCAGAACCGCGCATCGTCCGAGGCAAGGAACAGGGCCATCGCCGCGATGTCAACCGGCTGGAGCCGCCCCTTGAGGCACTGTGCCGAGACGATCTCCGCCTCGCCTTCGGGCGTGTACCAGCGCATCTGCCGCGCGGTCTGCACGTTGCCGGGAATGATCGTGTTCACGCGAATGTTATAGGGCCCCAGCTCGCGCGCCAGGCTGCGCGTCAGGCCCTCCACCCCAGCCTTGGCAATCTGGTAGAGCGCCAGTTCATCCAGCCCCAGATGCCACGATATCGACCCCAGGTTGAGGATCACCCCGCCGCCATTGGCCTTCATGTCGGGCCACACCGCCTGCGAGGCAAAGAACTTGTGCTTGAGATTCACCGCCAGCCGCTCGTCCCAATAGGCCGGGGTCACATCGTCAAGCATGTGGCGGTCGTCGCTGGCGGCGTTGTTCACCAGCACGTCGCACCCGCCAAGCTCGTCGACCAGCGCGATCATCGCCGCGCTCAGCCCTTCGACGTCGGACACGTCCTGCACCTTCAGCACCGGCACGTGGTGCGCCGAACCCAGCCGCGCGATCAGCTCCTTGGCGGGATCGTCCTGTATGTCGATGAAGCCCACCTGCGCGCCCTGCAAGGCAAAGGCCTCGACGATTCCCTCGCCGATGCCGCTCGCGCCGCCGGTCACGATCACGCGCTTGTCGCGCAAGCTGGGGTATCGCGCCGCCATCAGGCGAGGCTCTGCCTGCTGGCCAGCAGCGTGATCGGCAAGGGTATGCGCGGCCATTCAGATCTTCTCCACCAGGCCGCGTGTGGCCAGATTGCGCATGAAGGCGCCAATGCCCAGAGTCCATTTGGGCGCATCGCGCGATGTCGTGACAGTGTTGCTCAAGGCACCGAGCCGATCGGAACGGATCGTCACCACGTCGCCCACCTTGTGGGTAAAGCCGCCGCCCGGCTCGTCACGGTCCTGCACCGGCGCAAACAGCGTACCGCAGAACAGCACGAAGCCATCGGGATAGCTGTGCTCGCTCATCGTCTGGCGCACCAGTTCCAGCGGATCACGGCTGATCTCGGTCATGCGGTTGGTGCCTTCCATGCGGAAGTTGTCGGTGCCTTCGACCACCAGCTCCACTTCAGCGGCGCGCACGTCGTCGATACCGAAGCCCTCGTCGAACAGGCGGATGAACGGCCCGATCGCACAGGACGCAGTGTTGTCCTTGGCCTTCGACAGCAGCAGCGCCGAACGCCCCTCGAAATCGCGCAGGTTAACGTCATTGCCCAGCGTCGCGCCGACGACCTCGCCGGCGCCATCGCACACCAGCACCACTTCGGGCTCGGGATTGTTCCAGCTCGAATCCGACCGCACGCCGATCAGCGCACCGTGGCCCACGGTCGAAAGCACCGGCGATTTCGAGAACACCTCGGCATCCGGCCCGATCGCGACTTCGAGGTATTGCGACCACATGCCTTGCGCGATCAGCGCGGCCTTGAGCGCCATCGCCTCCTCGCTGCCGGGCACGACGGCGCGAATACCGGCGCCCACCGTATCTTCCAGGCCTTGGCGGATATTGGCCGCCGCTGCGGCATCGCCGCGCGCGCGCTCCTCGATTACCCTTTCGATAGCGCTAACGGCAAAGGTCACGCCACAGGCCTTCACGCACTGCAAGTCTATCGGCGAAAGCAGGGACCAGCCTTCGGGCAAGCCATCCTCGATCGCGCCCAGATCGCTTCCCCCCGCGAACGTGCGGCGCGCAATCGCTCCCGAAACGGAGCTTGCGATGGCGGTGATGTCGTTGATCCGGCCGTTGCGCAAAACGATGACGTGCGGCCCGTCGACCGCTTCGGCCCGACCGATGAACACGCACTCCGCGTAGTCGCGTGGCAGGCAAGCCGTGAGGCCCAAACCCATCAAAACATCCCCCGGCTTCCCTTTGTCTGATAGCGCTACCTTAGAAGCATGCCGTCGCAAGATCAAGAGTGCCTGGCGGGATTTTCGGTTACGCAGATTCCACAGGGTTCGAGCGCCCGCGAACAATTGCAACGGCGGCAACCCCATGATACCGCTACCACAAAATGGCCGGAAGGCCTTTGCAATGAGGATGCGGCAATGATACGCCTGCACGCAACGATCGCCCTGGTCATGGCCGCCCTGACTGGCCTTGCCACAAGCCCGGCCCGGGCCGACGATGGCTACAATCTCTGGCTCCGCCCGATCACCGGCGCCTCTGCGGAGCTGCACGCCCCGGCAGCAACGGTCGAAGCCCCTCGCCGCTCCCCCACCATTGACCGCGCCGCCGCTGAATTGCGCCGCAGCCTGCCGCGCCTGCCGGCCGCGGTGATGCTGGCCACCAGCAACGCGCCCCAACTCGCCACGCTTGGTCTCGATACGCGGGCGCTCGGCCATGAAGGCTATCTGGTTCGCGAAGTCAGGATCGGCAACCGAGCCGTCATCCTCGTTACCGGCAACAGCGATGTCGCCGTGCTCTATGGCGCCTTTGCCCTGCTACGCCATGTGCGATCTGGCGGATCGACCGCCGCCATCGATCTCGCCTCCACCCCTGCGATTGCGCTGCGGCTGCTCAACCACTGGGACAACCTCGATGGGTCGGTCGAACGCGGCTATGCCGGGCAAACCTTGTGGGACTGGTGGACCCTGCCTGACTTCAAGGACCCGCGTTATGACGATTACGCCCGCGCCAATGCCTCCATCGGCATCAACGGCACCGTGCTCAACAACGTCAATGCCAAGGCCGAAAGCCTCACCGCCCCCTATCTCGCCAAGGCCGCCGCGCTGGCCGACGTGTTCCGCCCATGGGGCATCCGGGTCTATCTGACAGCGCGCTTTTCCGCCCCGATCGAACTCGGAGGCCTCAAGACCGCCGATCCGCGTGATCCCGCGGTGGCAGCGTGGTGGCAGGCCAAGGCCGACGAAATCTATCGCGTGATCCCCGATTTCGGTGGCTTCTTGGTCAAGGCCAACAGCGAAGGCCAGCCCGGCCCGCGCGACTATGGCGCCAGCCACGCCGATGGCGCCAACATGCTCGCCGCCGCACTGAAGCGTCACGGCGGGACCGTGCTCTGGCGCGCCTTCGTCTATGCCGACACTGACCCCACCGACCGCGCCAAGCAGGCTTACAGCGAATTCCGGCCGCTCGACGGCAAGTTCGCCGAAAACGTGATCGTTCAGGTCAAGAACGGCCCGATCGATTTCCAGCCGCGCGAACCCGCCCACCCGTTGTTCGGCGCCATGCCGCGCACGAAGCTTGGCGCCGAATTCCAGATCACCAAGGAATACCTGGGCTTCGCTACCCACCTCGCCTACCTCGGCCCCCTGTTCGAGGAAGTGCTCGATACGCAAACCGGCCATGCACCAGATCAGACCGTGGCCATCACGCTCGGGGCGATCTCTGGCGTGGCCAACATCGGGCGCGATCGCGATTGGTCGGGCAGTACCTTCAACCAGGCCAACTGGTATGCCTTCGGTCGTCTCGCCTGGGACCCGCAACTGTCCTCGCAGGCAATAGCGCGCGAATGGTCGCGGCAGACCTTCGGCAATGATCGACAGGTCGACGAAACCGTCACCGCAATGATGCAGCGCTCGCGCGAGGCGGTTGTCGAT
>JBEQCK010000055.1:0-18901 GCA_041639335.1 Novosphingobium sp. | reverse complement strand
GTGCGCGAAGATGCGCGTGCCGGCCATGCAGTTCTGGCCCTGCAGAAAGAACGTCGCCATCGCCACGCCGGGCACGGCCAGCGCCAGATCGGCATCGGGCATGACCACGACCGGGCTCTTGCCGCCGAGTTCGAGGCTGACCTTCTTGAGATTGCCGAGCGCCGCCTGGATGATGCGCTTGCCGGTGGCGGTCGATCCGGTGAACGAGATCTTGTCGACGCCGGGATGCTCGGCCAAGGCCTGCCCCGCCTCTGACCCCACGCCGTTGACGATATTCACCACGCCCGCCGGGATGCCCGCTTCGAGGATCATGCCCCCCAGCGCCAGCGCCGAAAGCGGCGTTTCCTCCGATGGCTTCATCACCACCGTGCAGCCCGCCGCCAGTGCCGGTGCCAGCTTGAGGATCGCGGTCGAGAGCGGCACGTTCCACGGCACGATCTGGCCCGCCACGCCCACCGGCTCACGCAAGGTATAGGTCAGCGCTTCGGTCTCGGCGGCGATGTGGCGCGGCGGGGCGATGGTCGTGCCTTCGATCCGCATCACCGCGCCCGCGTAGTAATCGATCATCTCGACGCAGTTCGCGGTGGTCAGCCCTGCGATGAAGCGCGGCATGCCGTTGTCGATCACGTCGAGCTCGGTCAGCAGCGTGGCGTTGGCGTCCATCACCCGCGCCAGCTTGTGCAGCAGTGCCGTGCGCTCCGCCACCGTCATCCGGCCCCACGGCCCTTCGAACGCGGCGCGCGCGGCCTTGACTGCGCGGTCCACTTCCGCCGCGCCGCCGGTCTGGAACTTCGCCAGCACAAGGCCCGTCGCGGGATCGCGCGTTTCCAGTTCGCCCGAGCCTTCGACCCATTGCCCGCCGATCAGCAGGCGGTGTGTTTCCTTCAGGAAACGCTCCGTCTCCGGCGCGATCGGGTTGCCGTCAAAGGGAACTGGCGCAACGCTCATACTTCGACGGTCCTGGGGTCATAGGTGAACAGGCCGAGCGATTCCTCGTCCTTCATCTCGCCAAGGCCGAACAGGTCGGTGTCCTGGCCCTGCATGCGATCGGCGTTGGCGTTCGATTCCTGCTGGATGAATGTTGCGCGTTCGTGCCGCGCCTTCTCATAGCGGGCAAGGCCCTCTGCCGCCGAATCCGATGCCGCCAGCGCGCGCGCGAGCACCACCGCATCCTCGATCCCGCAAGCCGCGCCATGGCCAAGGAACGGCGTCATCGCATGGGCCGCGTCGCCGATCAGCGTGACATTGCCATCAAGCACCCACGTCTCCATGGGCTCCCTCGCATTGATCGCCCACTTGAACAGCGGCTGCGCCACCGCGGCCTTCAAGAGACGCTGCGCATCTTCGCACCAGTGGCCATAGATCGACTGCAGTTCGGCAGGATCGGCAGGCGTTGTCCAGCCTTCCTCGTTCCAGCCTTCCTGCCGCGCGAAGAACACGAAGTTCATCACCTTGGAACCGCGCACGTTGTAGCGGTTCATCATCGCGCCGGGGCCGATGATGATGCCGGGGAAGTCGGAGAGGTCCTGGATCTCTTCGGTCACCGGCACCAGGCAGCGCCATGCGACGTGGCCGGTGAAGTGCGGCGCATCATCGCCAAAGCGCTGGCGGATCACGCTTTTCACGCCATCGGCGCCAATCAGCATATCCGCGCTGAACTGCCGGCCATCGGCCAGCGTCACGCTCGTCCCTTGGCTGGAGACGACTTGCGCCCCGGCGATCATTTCCACGCCCGAACGCTCTGCCGCGCGGGTCATCACGCCATGCAGGTCGGCGCGGTGGACGGTGATGTAGGGCGCGCCATACTTTTCGCGCTGGGTCGAGCGGTCCATGGCGACGAGCGTGCGCCCGTCCTGCCAGTGCTGGATGCGCTGGCGGGTGGGTTCGACCGCAACCGCAGCCGCTTCCTCGCAGATGCCGATGAAATCGAGGCCCTTCATCGCGTTCGGCGTCAGCGTCAGCCCGGCACCGATCTCGCCGAACTGCGGCGCGCTTTCCAGCAGCGTCACCTTGAAGCCCTGCTGGGCCAGCGCGGCGGAGGCAGTCATGCCCGCCACGCCGCCACCGACGATCAGGATGGTCTCCGGCTTGCTCACTTCAGTTGTCCCGGAATATGCGATTCATGGTTGGCGAGATACCACTCGGCGATTTCCTCGCGCGTCGCCCACCACACGCCGGGCAGGCTCTTGGCGTGTTCGATGAATTCGCGCAGCGCGCGCACCCGGTGGGCGCGGCCCGAAACGTGCGGGTGCAGCCCGAGGTTCATGATCCGCCCGGTCTTCGCCCCTTCGGCATAGAGCACGTCGAGTTCCTCGATCAGCGCATCGCGGTATTCGTTGGTGGTGTAGTTCTTGCGCGTGATGAAGGTGAAATCGTTGATTTCGTTGGAATAGGGCACCGAAACGATCGGCCCGTGCGGCGTGCGCAGCAGATAGGGCTGATCGTCGTTCATGATGTCGCAGTAGAACGTGCAGCCATATTCGGCGAGGATGTCGGCCGTCTGCATCGTGCCGCGCAGGGAGGACGAGAGCCAGCCCTTGCTCTTGCGCCCGGTGAACTTCTCGAACTGGTCGAGGCTGCGCAGGATGATGTCGCGCTCCCTGGCAGGTTCGTGCGCAAAGCTCGACAGCAGTTCGCCCTGCTCCCAGTTGTGGGTCAGCAGTTCCCAGCCGCGTTCGAGCACGGCATCGGTCATCGCCTTGCGCCGCTCGAAGGTGACGGCATTGGTGGTGCAGCTGGCCTTGACACCCAACTCGTCGAACAAGTCGATCAGCCGCCACAGGCCGACGCGCTGGCCATATTCGCGCCAGGTGAAGTTCGGGAAATCGGGCGTGTTGCCTGGCAGCACGTCGGGCAGGATTGCCGGTCCGCCCGCGTAATAGGGCTTGTCGGTATCCTTGGTCAGGTCCCACGTCTCGAGGTTGAACGTCAGGATCAGCGCGACCCGGGCACCATTCGGCCAGACCAGCGGCTTGCGCTGTGGCAGCGGGATGTAATCGTATTCCATCAGTACCTTACCTCTGAATTCAGATCCCGCCTCAGGCGGTCAAGACTTTGCCCGCCCGCATCAGGCGGTCAGAACTTCACCCGACCGCGTCAGGCGGTCAAAACTTCAAGCGCCACGCGCTCGGCCGATTCCAGCGCACCTTCCAGCCCGCGCGCGCCCTGTGCGGTGTGCTCGCCGCAGAAATGGACGCGCCCCGCAGGCTTGATCATCTCGTCGAGCCATTTGACCTGGCCCGGCCCGAAGAACGACACGTCACCACCGTTGAAGCGCTCGTCCGCCCAGCTGAAGTAGCTGTGCGCCGCGACCTTGCCTCTGGCAGCGGGACGCAGGGTCTCGATCTGGCGAACGACCATCGCCTTGGCGGCGTCTGCTCCCATGCGGTCCCAGTAGAGCGCCAGATTGCCGCGCGCCTGCACGATGAACCCGGTGATCTCGGCAGGATCGGCCCCATAGCGTTGCGGCATGACATTGCCCAGCGGACCATCGGTCCACATACCCGGCGCCAGCTTGTCCTCGTCCCAGAACGGCGAGGTGGCGGTGACGAAAACCATCGAGATCGGCTGATAGCCCAGCTGGCCCACCGCCTGCGCCTGCGGCCCTTCCAGCGCTGGCAGCACCTTGACATTGCGCAGGGCGGAAAACGGCAGCGAGCAGATCACGCGCGGCGCGCTGAAGGTGGAGCCATCGGCGATGTGGACGGTAACGCTGGCACCATCCTGCGTGATCGCCACCACTTCGCGCCCAAGCAGCACGTCACCTTTCAGCAGCTTGGCCATTCCGGTTGCCAGGTGAATGTTGCCACCCTTGACGGAGAGCGATTCGGGGCCAGCAGCGGCCTGCCCCTTCACGAAGCCGTCGTTGTATTCCATCATCAGCGACGAGACGTCCCAGGCATTCACGCCGTAATAGGGCGCAATGTCGTTGCACAGGTGGATTGCCGCGTCAGACAGCCCCTGCGCCTTGAGGTATTCGTACAGCGAGATATCGAGCGCGGCATTGGCCGGATCGTGCCAGCTTGACCAGTCGGCCAGGCGGTTGTTGTCAGAGACGAGCTTGCCCACGACTTCGCCGGGCATCAGCATCTTGAGCCTTTCGGGCAAGGGGTTGCCGGGGAACGCCGCCCACTCGGCGCGGGTCATCGGCTTGCCGTTGATCCACAGCAGCGGCGGCGGGCCGGAGCGCCAGCGTGCGCCCACCTCGACCATCTCCACTCCGGCACGGGCGGCGGCATCCAGCCCGCGACCGTAACCGGCTGCCATCGAATTGAAGCCCATTTCCGGGTAGCCCGGCTGATCGAGCAGCGTCCAGATTCGCCCGCCGACGCGCTCGCGCGCCTCGATCACGGTAACGCTCTTGCCTTCCTGCTCGAGCATCCACGCCGCCTGCAGGCCGGAAACCCCGGCGCCCAGAACGATCACGTCGCTTTGCCCGGGCTTCTTCGGCGCACCCGCAGGGCCGGCCGCCTTCTTCGGCTTGCGCGCCGCCAGCGCGGGTTGCGCCGCGCCCATCGCGGCAAGGCCCAGGCCGCCAAGGCCCGCAAGCGAAAATGTGCGCCGGTCCATCGTCATAATCGTCACGTTCCCTTGAACGCCACCCATAGGACAGGCGTCTTCCCGATGCCAATCGCCACATGCGAAGGCCCCATGTCGATTGCACGAGCGGTGGTCACCACCAGTCGGATAGGCTTCGCTGCCTTTCGGAGACTGATCGCTATCGATCAGGGATCGGGGCAACCCCCAAGACTCTCCGAGTGGCGGATATTGTGCAGCGCAATCGTTGTGAACGACCGCACGACGCGCAAGCCTCACGATCCGAAAGCAGGCCATCCGACAGGATGTGCCCGCAGGGTACGGGTTGATCAAAAAGACTTCTGACGTGTGCCAATCCGCCTTTTGCGGACTTTCTTGACGTGCCGGTTACATTCAAACGTTCTTATGGGGGGAACCATGAAGAAAATTGCAAATAGGACATCCGCTTCCGTTCTGGCGATAGCACTTTCGGGCATGGCACTTTCCGCGCCGGTCACCGCTTTTGCCGCTGATGAACAACCGCAGGCTTCGGCTGACGAAGGCGGCCTGGGCATCATCACCGTCACCGCCCGCAAGCGCGAGGAAAGCCTCCTCGAAACGCCGATCGCCATTTCTGCCCTGACCGCCCAGGACATCGAGAAGCGCGGCATCACCAACGTCAACGACGTCGTGCTCAACACGCCGGGCATCAACGTCTCGAACACCAACTCGGGCCGCAACGACCGCTCGTTCCAGCAGATCTCCCTGCGCGGCATGACCCCGTCGACCACCACCTCGACGCTGACCGCCAGCTTCATCGATGGCGTGCCGGTGGCCTCGGCCACCGCGCTCAATGCGATCGCCGACCCTGCCCGCATCGAACTGCTCAAGGGCCCACAGAACGCCTACTTCGGCCGCAATGCCTTTGCCGGCGCGATCAACGTCGTCACCAAGTCGCCGGGCAAGGATTTCGGCGGCTCGATCATGGCCATGGCCGGAACCCGCAACAACTTCGACGCTTCGGCATCGCTCGAAGGGCCGATCATTGCCGATATCCTGAGCTTCCGCCTTACCGGGCGCGCTTTCTCGAAGGACGGTTCATATCGCAACGCCGCCAACCCGAATCAGACGCTTGGCGACCAGCGCACCCACACCGGCACGCTCTCGCTCGAATTCACGCCGTCTTCGGCGCTGACGATCAAGGCGATGGGCCTCTATTCCGAAGACAAGGACGGTCCTTCGGCGCAGGGCATGCTCTCGGCCTATGAGCTGCGCGCCAACAACGGCACCATCAACATTCCGCTGCGCAGCGGCAACACCAACGGCACCGTGATCGTGCCGAGCCTGGCAAACTGCACGCTGAACGGCACCAATCCGTTCATCTGCGGCGCGGCGCCCGCCCTGCCCGCCGGCTTCAGCCCTGCCCAGAACACGCAGGAAGATGCCCTGCTCGCCCGCATCCTCGGCCGTCCTGATTTCCGCATCACCGATCCCGCCAAGGGCGCGCGCGGCTATGGCCTGGTCCGCCAGTACTACCACCTGCACCTTAACGTCGATTACGAACTCGGCGACACGGGGCTGACGCTGTCCTCGCTGACGGGCTACAACAACGAGCTCTATTCGCAGATGGCGGATCTCGACAACTACGACAGCTCGCTGCTGCGCAATCCGCTGGCCAATACCACCAACGGCCTGCGCACCTACTGGACCTTCCCCTTCCTCGTCGAGCGCCGCAACAAGGACTTCTCGCAGGAACTGCGCGTGTCCTATGACAAGGGCGGTGCGCTCAAGGCGATGCTCGGCGGCAGCTATCTTGACACCAAGACCCAGGGCGGCCTGCTCAGCGTCTTCAACGAAGAGCAGTTCGGCGCGCCGCGTGCGGCCAACACGCTTTCGCCTCCGGGCCGCGCCGAAACCTGGGGCGTGTTCGGCAGCGTCAGTTATGACGTGACCGAAGCGCTGAACATCAGCGCCGAAGGTCGCTGGCAGCGTGACAAGGTCTATGCCTATGCCGGCGGCCGTTCGCTGACCATCGGTGCTGCTGCAGCCACCAAGTATGGCCTGCCCGCCGGGACCTTCGCCCCGCTGACCACCTTCTTCAACAAGTCGTTCGACAACTTCATGCCGCGCATCATCGTCAACTATGACGTGACGCCCGATGTGATGGTCTACGCCTCGTGGTCGAAGGCGGCCAACGTCACGCTCAGCTCGTTCAACACCAGCTTCCTTTCGGGCACCGCAGGCGAATTCGCGGCGGCAGAATCGATCGGTCTGGGCGTGGTGGTGAAGCCTGAAAAGCTGACCAACTACGAACTGGGCCTCAAGGGCAAGTTCCTCGACGGCAGGCTCTATGTCACTGCTGCCGCCTATGTTGCGGACTGGAGCGAACAGCACAACAACCGTTCGGTGATCTTCCTCGACACCACGATCCCCAATGCCCTGCCCTCGATCGTCAGCGGCGTTGCCAACACCGGCAAGACTCAGGTGCGCGGCTTTGAACTCGACATCAGCGCAGAACCGGTCGACGGCCTGACCATCAACGCCTCGGGTGCCATCAACGACAGCTCGATCCGCAGCTTCGCCGATCCTGCGATCACGCGCCTGACCGGCGTCAGCGGCGATGGCTTCAAGGGCAACCAGCTGCCGCTGACCTCGAAGTACTCGGGCAACCTTGGCTTGCAGTACACCGGCAAGCTGGGCGAGGAGAGCACCTGGTTCGTGCGTGGCGACATGTCCTACAAGTCGCGCCAATTCGTCGATCCCGCCAACCTCACCTGGATCAAGGGCCGCACGCAGGTCAACGCCCGCATCGGCTTCACCAAGGACGGCTTCGGGCTGGAGGCATTCGCCACCAACCTGTTCAACGACAAGAACTACACCGCCGTTGCCCAGAACAACATTCTGGAGCCCAGCTTCGCACTGGCCGGTGCGGCGCTTGCCTACCTGAACGTCGGCCTGCCCGAACTGCAGACCTTCGGGGTTCGCGGCACCTACAAGTTCTGATCCTTCCGGCCATCCGGTCGGCAACAGGGGGCGGCGCAGCGATGCGCCGCCCTTTTTTCGCGGCAGGCCCTTCAGGTCAGCATTGCTTTATACCAACCTGCACTGATCCTGACTGGCCGCGCAAGGGGCGCGCGAAGTTCACGAACTGGAGATCAATCGAGACGACGCCGCGCCCGACCTACTGCTGATGCCGCCCCGCAGGTGCAGCCGTGCGGTCAGCCTTTCGCATCCCACAGCGGCTGCAGGATTGCGCCGGGGTTCGTCAGCATCTCGGGCCGCCGCTCCCGCGTCGCCGCAACGAAGGCGGGCGGCAGCGAGTCTGGCGAAGCGTTCTGGCGGCCGATGCCGGTGGCGGTCAGGTGGCCGGGACGGTCGCCCATCTCCATCCACGGCCGCCACGAACAGACGTTGGTAAAGCTCACCTCGCTCGTCACGCGCGTCGCGCCGGGACGGGTCAGGTCATGCCGCTTGGCATGGAACGTGTTGCTTTCCGAATAGCGGAAGGGCTTTGCCGCGCCCGGGAAGGTAAGCGCCGTGCGCGAACGCTCGGTCACCCACACATCGTCGCCGCGCACGTCGAACGGCAGCACGTCGTGCTCCATCTGCAGCCCCGGGATCTCGCGGGCGATATGGAACGACAGGTCCCTGCCGAAGCGGATCTTCGAAGGCGGCATGCCCCCGGTCGGCACCTTGCAGGTCTTGCCGGTATAGGGATTGTCCCATGTCTCCAGCGCTTTGCCGGTCACAGGATCGGTGAACCACGCCAGTTCGAAATTCACCGCCTCGAACCCGTCGGCGACTTGTCGATAGCGCGACCATACCGCCGAAACCACGGCGAAGAGCGGGTCCATCCGGTCTTCCACCACGCCATAGTACCGCGCCGAAACCCAGCTGGTGATCAGCCCCTCGTCCAGCGCGCCGCGCATCATGATGAAGTTGCGCAATCGCCCCTGCGCGCTCGTCACGTCGAGCAGCCCGTCACCCTTCGCGGCCGTGGGACGGGCAGCAAGGGGCGCGGCCAGCAGCGATCCGGTGACGGACAGGCCGGTAAGCACGTTGCGGCGATCGATCATGGGCATCCTCATCCACACGGAAGGCAGAAAGCTGCGATGATGCGCCAGGGCGCGGCCATGAAGGCAGCTTCGGTGCGTTTGGCCGCAGGCCGGATAGCCCGCTCAGCCCTCGCGATACCGGCCCAGCGTGGCGATCAGGACCACCACCATCGCCAGCACCACGGCCGAACCCAGCAGCGACGCGTCATAACCCCCCAGCGCGTCATAGGCCTTGCCGAACAGCATCGGCCCCAGCCCCGCACCAAGGCAGAACACGCCCAGCACGCCGCCATAGGTCGCCCCGTAATTGGCAAGGGCGGCATAGCGGCCGGTGAAATAGGCCAGCATGTCCACCTCGGCCCCGGCGGCCAGCCCCAGCATCAGCGCGGCAATGAACACCGGCCCGCCGCCATGGAGGAGCAGCGCCGCAACCACTGGCGAAAGCAGGAACAGGGCCGCGACATAGGGCGCGTGGAACCGGTCGAACAGGTAGCCGACGACCAGCCTTGCCACCACCACCGCAACGCCCACGCCTGCCGCAACCTGCGCTGCGTCCGCCGCCGCCATCCCGCGATCGACCAGCATCGGCACAAGATGCACGATCAGCCCGGCCACGATCAGGCCGAGAAGGAAGGCAATCAGCAGCAGCATCAGCGTCTGCCGGTTCACCTCGAACCGTCCCCTCGCCTTGTCACCTCCAGCCGGGCGGTCCGACGTGCCGACGAGCAGGCTTGCCGGCAGGCCGATCAGCAGTGTCGCCCCCGCCATGACCAGCACTGCCATGCGCCAGCCGCTCGTCGCGAAGACCGGCCCGAGCAGTGCCGGCGCAAGGATCGCGGCCGTGCCGGTGCCCATCAGCATCAATCCCAGCGCAAGCCCGCGCGCGGCATCGAATTTGAGCGACACGATCCGCGCCCAGATCGCCGGCGTTGTCCCCGCGCCCGCCAGCGACACCAGCAGCCACAGCGCGTCCCATGCCACCACCGAATTGCCCGTGCGCGAAAGTGCCAGCAAGGCGATCGGCGTGGCGATGAAGCTGGCCAGCGCAATTGGGCGCGCGCCCCAGCGATCGGCCAGCCAGCCGACCAGCGGCGCGGACAGGAAGATGCCGAACTGCTGAAACGTCGCCGCGCCAGAGACAGCAGCCCGGCTCCAGCCGAATTCGGCCTGCAACGGCTTCACGAACAGGCCGAGCGAATAGAAACCGATGCCCATCGTGCCAACGCCAATGGCCAGCGCCGCGGCAAGCACCAGCGGCCAGCCCTGCGCCAGCTCGCTCCGGGCTGCGGGCGTCAATCCTGTGGCCATTGCTATTCCCTCATGCGCTTTGCGATGACGATTTCTGCCGTGCTTCTGGCAGCCATGAAGGCCGGCAACAACAGGAAGCCAGCAACAACAAGAAGAAGGCCCCCGCGCGATCACTCTCGCGCGGGGGCAGGATCGAGCAACGGTTGAGAGGGCGTTGCTCAGGATTCCTGTTCCTGGAACTTGCACGAATCTGTAGGCTCAGGATGGTCGGCAAGCGGTAAACATGCACGGCAACCGCTGATGCTATCCGCCACGCGGTCAGCGGTTCGCGGCAGCCCTTGCCCAACATAGGTGGCAGGCTCCATGCAGGCACCGCGCAAGTGCGAAGCGGAGTCGCTCAGATGCTCAATACGTTCCAGCAGGCCGATCATCCCGCCCTGCCCAAGGCCACTGCCGACGAAGCCGCAAGGCAGGAGTTCACCAAGAGCTTCAAGGGCTTCATCCAGTCCACCCTGCTGCCCGGTCTCACCCCGATCTACCAGACGCGCGTGGCGCGCCAGTTCGAAAAGGCGCATGGCCGCGCCCCGCAGGACCGCCGCGACATTCGCAATGGCATGGTCGGCGACATCTACTTCCAGCACTACGCCGCTGCCAACCGCATCGCGCAGGAACTGCTGTGGGAATCAGTCAACGGTTCGGTCGATCGCCAGCTGCCGGAACTGATCGAACAGGCCAGGGCGCTGTCGGCTTCGACCAAGGCCCAGCTCGTCATCCCCGAGGGCTTCACCCCGCCGCGCTATGTCACCGCGCTCGACATCCACTGCATGCCCGGCGGCTATTGCAGCGAAGTGTGCGAGGACGACATCTCGGTCGGCGCGCTCTACGATCGCGGCGTCTACCTCTATTCGATGGGCTATACCGGCCCCAACAACGACGACATGGGCCGCTCGGTGGTGAACTACATCAAGCGCCACATGCCCGATTTCAAGCCGCGCCGCATTCTCGACATGGGCTGCACCGTCGGCCATTCGACCCTGCCCTACAAGGAACTGTTCCCCGAAGCGGAAGTCTGGGGCATCGACGTGGGCGGGCCGTGCGTGCGCTATGCCCATGCCCGCGCTGCCGGCTTTGGCCTCGAAGTGAACTACGCGCAGATGAGCGCGGAGGAGACCACCTTCCCCGACGCGCACTTCGACCTCGTCGTCAGCCACATCCTGCTGCACGAAACCAGCGGCAAGGCGATGCCGAGGATCTTTGCCGAGGCGCACCGCGTGCTCGCGCCCGGCGGGTTGATGATCCACGCCGACCTGCCGCCGTTCGACCTGATGGACCCGTTTACCCAGTTCATTCTCGACAACGAGACCTGGTACAACAACGAGCCGTTCTGGGGCGCAATGCGCGACATGGACCAGATCGCGCTGGCCGAAAAGGCCGGGTTCGACCGGGCCGACGTGAAGTTCGATACCGCGCCGATGGCCGTGATGGAATTTGCCGCCGCCGCCGAAGGCTACAGCCAGGAAGCGAGCGAGGCCGTCGCCGAGCGTGAATTCACCGCGGGCGAATTTGCCCCCGGCGGTGGCTGGGAAGTGCTGATCGCACGCAAGCCGCTCGAAAAGCAGATGGCAGCATGACCGGAACCGATGCAATGACTGAAGAACGCCCCCACGTCATCCGCCACGCCCGCGGCAAGCGCCCGGAATTCTACGAAACCCCCGGCCTCGATCACGTCATGTCGATGGTCATGGTGCTGGCCAACGAAGTCTCGGTACTGCGTGACCGCATGGACAGTGCCGAGCGCGTGGCCAAGGCGCACGGCATCGACCTTGCCGCCGGCATCGAGACGCTCGAACTCGATCAGGCCGCGCTGGAAGAACGCGAAGAACGCCGCCAGGACTTCCTGCGCCGCCTGTTCTACCTCCAGCTCAAGGATGCCGACGAAGCCGCGCAGGCCCAGACCGCAGAAGGCTTCAACGCCACCATCGCGGAAATCGCGCTTCAGGACTGAGCGGGGCGGGATTGAGGGGACCGAGCCTCCGATCTTCGACACCACTTCACCGTCACCCCGGGCTTGACCCGGGGTCCCGCTACCTTCCGAAGCGCAGCGCCTTAACCAAAAAGCGGGACCCCGGGTCTAGCCCGGGGTGACGGCGAATTTTGACGCGGGCCAGTGCCTACTTGCGCAGCAGCCTTACCGGCAGCACATCGCTGACCAGCGCATCAAGCCGCCTCACCGCGCCCTTGTCGCCCCGCCCGTAAGCGTCAACAAACAGCGTGGAAATCCGCGTGGCATCGGCCAGCCGGTCAAGCTGCTTCGGCCCCGGCAGGTCATAACGGCAGATTGCGCCGCCGAAGTAATGGTCCACCCCTTCGAGCACGAGGCCATAGCGGTTCCCGCCCGGCACCGCTGCTTCATAGGGGGCAAGATGCCCGCGCCAGCCGTCGCCGGTCATGCCGGGCAGCAGGTCGGCGGTGCCGGTCTGGACCAGCGCCGGGACCGCCAATTTGCCATAGCCTTCCGCCGTGCACAGCACCGGGATCGGCGCAGGCGGGCTGAACGCCACCACCGCGCGCGCGTTTGCATCACGCAAAGGCCCGCTCCAGCCTTCGGGCGGAATTGCCGCTGCGCCACCCATCGTCAGCGCCACCAGGCCGCCATAGGAATGCCCGGCCGCGATCCACGGCCGCTTGCCGACATGTGCCGAAAGCACCCGCATGTCCTCCAGCCGGGCCTTCCAGCTGGCAAGACCGGGATAGTCCTTGGTGCGCGGATGCTCAATCGAATCGACGTGCAGCGGCGCGAGGATGCGAAAGCCCGCCGCCAGCCAGGCTGCGAAAATCACTTCGTAGAACCGGGGCGAGGACGCGGCGCCATGGCTGAACAGCACCAGCGCCTTTGCCTGGCCCCGCGGCTTCCACTCGCTCACGCGGATCTCGCGCCCGCCCGGGCCGGTCAGCGTGAACTGCCGTTCGCCCACTGGCCGCGTTCCCATCGCCCCCAGCCGGGCCGAGGCGACCAGCGCCCCTGCTCCGACCAGAAGGCCGCGCCGATTGATCGGGAATCCGGCCATCAGGGTACCGGCTTCTTGAGATAGGCGATGATCGAGGCACGCTCGGCGGCATTGGGCACGCCGCCAAAGGCCATCGAGGTGCCGGGAATCACTGCCGAAGGACGCGCCAGCCACTTGTCGAGCGTGGCCGGGTTCCACACGATCGCCGCGCCCTTGGCCTTCATCGCCGCCGAATAGCGGAAGCCCGGAGCCGTGCCCGCCTTGCGCCCGACCACGCCGAACAGGTTCGGCCCGATCTTGTTCGGCGCACCCTTGGCGACCGAGTGGCAGGCCACGCACTTGAGGAACGCGCGCTTGCCGGCAGCCGCATCCTGCGCCTGTGCCGGGGCGGCAAGAACCAGAGCGGCGGCGAGGGGGGCAACAAACTTCAACATTGCAGTCTTTTCCATTGTTTGCAGCGCGCGATCAACGCGAACCGTGCGCCTTGAGCCAAGCCTTGGCGCGCAGCCCGGCATTGGCGGAAATATCGGCCCAGAACAGGCCGACGTCGTGAAAATGCATCGAACCGCCCGGCAGCGGCTTCAGGCCCAGCGACGGCGTGGGCCACACGGTCAGCAGCCCGTCGCGGCACTCGGCGGCCACGGCTCCGGCCTTGAGCGGCCCCATCGGCCCGAAGCCCGGATCACCGGCAACGGCGCCCTTTGCCTCGGCAGAAAGCGACAGCGGGCGGCGAGTGTCGAATGTGACGGGGTTCACGCAAAGCGGCCTGCCGCCATCCTTGCCACCGTTCTGCGCCAAGAAGATATCGCGGTAGGACTTGAGCATCGGCCCGTTGTCGCTGCCCGCCAGCACTGCGTTCCACTGCACGAAGCACCCGGTCTGCGCAGGTGTGTCGCAGAAAGGGATGCCCGCCAGCCGTGGGGACAGGTCGCCTTCCATCAGGTTGATGCCGATGACATAGGCGGCCACCATGCGGCCCTGCAGCTTCGTGCCCTTGATCCGCTTTTCCAGCAGCGAGGTGGTATGCGCCCCGCCCTGGCTGTGCCCGGCGATGATGAAGGGGCGGCCCTTGTTGTCGTGGGCCATGTACCAGTCAAACGCGCGCTCGATGTCGGAATAGGCGAGCGCAAACGCCGTCTCGCGGTTGGCAGGATCACTCAGCGCCTTGGTCGTTGCAGCGCGATAGCGCGGCGCGAACACCCGGCAACACGCCGAAAACGCGCTGCCCTGCCGCTGCACCGCGCTTTCCTCGGTCCACGTGAGCACTTGGCGATCAAGCGGATCGTGGTTGTACTCCGTCTGCGAGCGCGTCGTCGTCGGGTGGATCCAGAACACGTCGACGCCGCGCAAGCCCTTCGGCGCTTCCATCCCCTGCGGCAGGCTGTCCACCGTGCTCCAGTAGCGCGCTTGCGCATAATCGGGCACCGGCACATCGGCCAGCGCAGGCCCGGCCATCGCTGACAGCAGCGCCGCAACGGTCAGCCGCAGCCTCATTTGCGCACCATCTCGGCTTCGAGCCAGTAGCCGAACTGCTCGATCCAGTGATCCGCCGTCGTGCCGCGCGTTGCCATGCCGAAACCATGTGCCCCCCGCTGATATAGGTGCAGCTCGGGCCGATACCCTGCGGCAAACAACCGGTCGTAGAAGGCGCGGAAGCCCTGATCCACGGCCATGTCATCCTGCGCCATGACCATGAACATCGGCGGCAGGCGGCCCGGCGCCGGCGAAGGCTTGGGCTGCAGCCACGGCTCTTTCGGGGTGCCGGCCGGAAATGGCAGATTGGCAGGCGGAATCGCCGGCGTCGGCCCGAACGGCATGCCATAGATCAGCGCGGCGAAATCCGGGCGTTCCGCCGGGTTGGCCGCCAGCATCGTCATCCCCGCGACATGCCCGCCAGCCGAAAAGCCCATCACCCCCACGCGATGCGGATCGATCTTCCACTTCGCCGCATTGGCGCGGACGATGCGCAGCGCCTCCATCCCGTCCTCGACGCCGGGAATACCGCCAACGCCCGGCGCCAGCGTGGCCTGCACCCGCTGCCGCATCGCCTCGTTGGTCTCACCGGGAGGCGATTGGATCAGGCGGTATTTCAGCACGAAGGCCGCAACCCCGTGCGCCGCCAGCCAGCGGGCCACGCGCGTGCCTTCGTGGTGGATCGCCAGCAGGCGAAAGCCCCCGCCCGGCGCGATCACCACCGCCATGCCGGTGGCCTTGGCCGGATCGGGCAGGAACGGCTGCAGCGTTGGCACGGTGACGTTCCACGCCTGCTCGCCATTCTCGCGCAGCTCTTCGCGCACCGGCACGCGGGCCAAGCCGGGCCAGTCCTTGATGGCAGGCACTCCGGCCGGCCACACCGGCATCGGCGCAAGTTCGCCCTCCTGCGCCAGGGCTGGCATCGCAAGCAGCGGGGCAAGCAGCAGGGCAAGGCCGGCAAAGACGATCCGCAGCATCCACGCTTCTCCGGAAGGTTCGAAAGCGCGGACAGTGGCAAGGCCCGAGCCTGCGCAGCAGGGCTGCGTCGCCACTATCCGCCCATCGGTCAGCGGTTTGCAAAGGGCGGCATCGCCGGGCTAGGGTCAGCCAACTGTTTGCCTTTCCAGGAGCGCCCCCGATGCAAGCCAGAGCTGTCCGCCTCACCGCCACCGGAGGCCCGGAGGTCATCGCGTGGGCGGATGTCACCCTGCCCGCGCCGGGCCGGGACGAAGTGCTGGTCGAGCATACCGCCGTCGGCCTCAACATGATCGACACCTACCACCGTGGCGGGCTCTACCCGATCCCCATTCCCGGCGGTCTGGGCGTGGAGGCGGCGGGCCGTGTGGTTGCGGTTGGCGAAGGCGTCACCGCCTTTGCCGCAGGGGATCGCGTTGCCACGTTCGGGCCTGAGTTGGGCGCTTATGCCACCGCGCGGATCTATCCGCAGAGCGCGCTGTTCAAGCTGCCCGATGGCATCGCAGACGAGATCGCCGCCGCCGCCATCCTCAAGGGCTTCACCGTCGAATTCCTCGTCGAACGCTGCGCACAGGTGCAAGCGGGGTGGCCGGTGCTGGTCCATGCCGCAGCGGGCGGTGTCGGGCTGATGCTGGTGCAGTGGCTCAAGCACATCGGCGCCACGGTGATCGGCACCGTCTCAACCCCTGAAAAGGCCGAAGCCGCGCGCGCTGCCGGGGCGGACCACGTGATCGACTACTCGCGCGATGCCGTCGCCCCGCGCGTGCGGGAATTGACCGGAGGCGCCGGGGTGCGCGTCGCTTTCGACGGCGTGGGCAAGGACACCTGGGACGCCAGCCTCGATTCCACCGCCCGGCGCGGGCTGATCGTCAGCTACGGCAATGCCTCGGGCGCGGTCAGCGGCGTGGCGCTCGGGCTGCTGTCGCAGAAGGGCTCGCTGTTCGTGACCCGCCCGACGCTATACCACTACTACGCCGACCCTGCCGAACGGGCGGCAGGATCGGCGCGGGTATGGGACATGATCGCCACCGGCGCGCTGGCCGTGACCATCGGCCAGACCTACCCGCTGGCCGAAGTCGCCCAGGCACACCGCGATCTCGAGGCGCGAAAGACCACCGGATCGACGATCCTGTTGCCTTAGGGCTGCTGCCGTAGCCCCTCCAAACCCGTCATGCTGAACTCGTTTCAGCATCCATCTTTCGATTTGCACCGCCAGCGCATGTCGGGAAATGGACCCTGAGCCGTAGGCCAGCGAAGCTAAACAAGTTCAGGGTGACGATGTGCTGGGGTCTCGCAAGGCGCGCCAAAGATCAGGCGATATCGTTGATCCGCAACCGCGGCTTCACTTCGGCGGCGGCCTTTTCCGCCTTCTTGCGCCGTTCGAATACGGCCAGCATGTGCTTGCGGTCGGCGGCGGTGAGGATCTTTTCGCTCTCGACGAACTGCTCCTGCTCCTCCTCGCGGATGTGGTGGAGGTATTCGTGCTTGAGCGCGGCAAACCGCTCCATCCACTTCTTGCTGCCCATGTCGCGCGCGGCCAGATCGTCGAGCATCTTGTCGATGTCCTTGTGCTCGGCCACGGCGTGGCGGGCAAACTCGGTGGTGTCCGGATTGCGCAGCACGGTTGACCACAGCGCCTGCTCCTCGGCGGCGGCATGGCCTTTCAGTTCATGGACCAGTTCCTCGAACAGCGCCTTGGCATCGTCGCCCTTGCCGCCGGTCGCTTCCAGCATGGCGAGCAGCGCGCGGTGCCGGTCATGGTCCTCGACCAGCCGCCCGAACACATCGGGCAACCCGCGCAGGTCCGTGGCCGGGGTCTGGCCGATCTGCGCCGGCACTTCGGGCGCAATCGCCTTCGCCTTGGCCACGGCCTTGGCTTTGGCATCAGCGGGCTTCATCTTTGCAGCAGTTGCCATCTTGTCGTCTCCTCAGGCGAGATCGCGGATCTTGGGTTCGCGCGCGAAATGGCGCACCGGCCCCACGTCCATCAGCTTTTCGTTGGGCACGACGCCCTCGTCCGGCTCCACGCCCGCCTTTGCGAGGATCACCTTGGTGCCGTTGCAGTGGGCAATGGTCTTGCAGTGGCCATAGGCATCCATGAACCACTGCACCGCCGCGCCCTGCTTGGCCAGCTTCTCGGCCTCTGCCGGCATCAGCACCGAAGCCACCGCGTCGAACATCACCGATGGCGAACCATCGAGCTTGCCGTCGGCCTTCAGCGTCCCGCCCTTGACCGGCAAGCCGCCAACCTTCGGCGCAACAAGGAACACGCTGCCGCCAGCGGCTTCGACATCGGCCTTCATCTTGTCGATCGTCGCCTTGTCCGATCCTTCGGCAAACAGAATGCCAACCTTGCGGCCCTCGAACGTCATTTTCGCCTGCTTCTGGATCGACAGCGCATCCGAAGGCTTCATCTCCACCGGCTCACGCGCGGCAGGCGCCTTTTCCGGCAGATCCATCGCCAGACCTTCGGCCACGCGCGCGGCGAGCGTCTCGTCGACATTGCGCAGGCGTGAAAGCACCCTCGCCCGCACATGCTCCATCGCGCATTTCGAAAGCTCGAACACCAGCGCCGAGGCCATGTGCGCCTGCTCGTTCTCGGTCTGCGAGCGATAGAACAGCGCCGCCTGGCTGTAGTGATCGGCAAACAGCTCGGCCCGCACCCGCACCTTCTCGGTCGGATCGTTGCGCTCGCCATTGGCGCGGAATGATGTGAAGCCGGTGTCCGGGCAAGCGCGCGGACCGCTGTCCTCGCCCGCCTCGTTCAGCGAATTCGGCTCGTAGTTGGCGCGGCCCGTCGGCACCAGCGTCTGCATCAGGCCATCGCGCTGCATGTTGTGGAACGGGCACTTGGGCGCATTGACCGGGATCTGGTGGAAGTTGGTCGTGCCAAGGCGCGACTTCTGCGTATCGAGGTACGAGAACAAACGCCCCTGCAGCAGCGGATCGTTCGAGAAGTCGATGCCGGGGATCACGTTGCTCGGCAGGAACGCGGCCTGCTCGGTCTCGGCAAAGAAATTGTCGACATTGCGGTTCAGCGTCATCCGCCCGATGATCTCGACCGGCACGTCCTCTTCCGGGATCAGCTTGGTCGCGTCGAGCACGTCATAGGGCTGTGCTGCCGCGAATTCCTCGTCGAACACCTGCACGCCAAGGTCCCAGGCCGGGAAGGCGCCCATCGCGATGCTCTCGAACAGGTCGCGGCGGTGGAAATCGGGGTCGGCGCCGGCAATCTTGACCGCCTCGTCCCAGATCAGCGATTCCAGACCAAGCACCGGCTTCCAGTGGAACTTGACGAACTTGCCCTGCCCTTGCGCGTTGACGAAGCGGAAGGTGTGGACGCCAAAGCCCTGCATCATGCGCAGCGTGCGCGGGATGGTGCGGTCGCTCATCGCCCACATGATCATGTGCATGGTTTCGGGCATCAGGCCCACGAAGTCCCAGAAGGTATCGTGGGCGCTGGCCGCCTGCGGATAGCCGCGATCGGCTTCCATCTTCACCGAATGGACAAGGTCGGGAAACTTCATCGCGTCCTGGATGAAGAACACCGGGATGTTGTTGCCCACCAGGTCCCAGTTGCCCTCGTCGGTATAGAACTTGACCGCAAAGCCGCGCACATCGCGCGGG
>JBEQCK010000054.1:0-19064 GCA_041639335.1 Novosphingobium sp. | reverse complement strand
GGATTGACACAGGTGCCGTCTCGGTCAAGGCGACGACTACGGAACGCCTTGGCCTTACCGGCCGGGGCAATCGGGTCATGTCCTGTTCCTCGAGGTCGGCGGCAAAAGTGATCTTGCGCAGAACTTCATCGCCATTGGCAAGAAGCACATTAATGCCGGCTGAGGCGGCAACCTGGGCATCGTCGCCCGCGTCGGGTTCGCCCGTCCACGCCCGGTGCGCGGCCAGGATTGCGCCATAGTCGAAGGCCTGCGGGGTCTGGACGCGGAACAGCTCCTCGCGGATGACCTTTTCGGCCATCGCGTCGTCGATGCCGCGGATCATGCTGTCCACGACCGGGAGCACCGGGATTGCCGCGAGGCCGCGGTCAAGAGCGTCGAGCAGCGAACCGATCACGGCCTGTGGCAGTGCGGGGCGCGCCGCGTCATGGATCAGCACGCGCGCGGGCGCATCCGCCTCCAGCGCTTCAAGGGCGAGGCGGACGGAGTGCTGCCGCGTTGCGCCGCCGTGGGTGAAACGGATGCCGGGGAGGCCCGAAAGCGCCTGCGCTGCCTCGGCTTCGAACCCTTGGGGGATGGCGACGACGATCGGCGCGATGCCGGCTTCAACCAGCGCTTCGACGCAGTGGCGCACAAGCGGCCTGCCGCGCCAGGCGACGAACTGCTTGGGCACGCTGCCGCCCGTGCGCAGCCCCTTGCCTGCGGCCACGACGACGGCGGCCACCGGTCCGGTGCGGGAGGGGAGGGGATCGCTCATTCGCGGCGCCTCTACCAGCGCTTGGGGCGGATGAGCAACCGTCTTGCCGTTTCACCTGTAATCGACTAAGCGCCTGCCTGTTTTTTAGGCAGATTTGATCCCGATGTCCGAAGCTCCCGTTCCGCCCGTGCTCAAGCCCATCCAGGTCGGCCCTGTCACGGTCGATTGCCCGGTCGTGCTCGCGCCGATGACCGGCGTTTCGGACCTGCCGTTCCGCACGATCGTGCGCCGCTTCGGTTCGGGCCTCAACGTGACCGAGATGATCGCCAGCCCGGCCGCCATCCGCGAGACGCGCCAGTCGATCCAAAAGGCGGCGTGGCACCCGATGGAAGAGCCGGTCTCTATGCAGCTGGTCGGCTGCGATCCGGCGCAGATGGCCGAGGCGGCGAAGCTGGTCGAGCAGCAGGGCGCGGCGATCATCGACATCAACATGGGCTGCCCGGTGCGCAAGGTGGTGAACGGCGATGCCGGTTCCGCCCTGATGCGCGACATTCCGCTCGCCACGCGCCTGATCGAGGCGACGGTCAAGGCGGTGAAGGTGCCGGTGACCGTGAAGATGCGCATGGGTTGGTGCCATGACAGCCTCAACGCGCCGGAACTTGCGCGGATTGCCGAAGACATCGGCGCGAAGATGATCACGGTCCACGGCCGTACTCGCAACCAGATGTACAAGGGCAATGCCGACTGGGGCTTCGTGCGCAGCGTGAAGGACGCGGTGTCGATCCCGGTCATCGTCAATGGCGATATCTGTGGCATCGAGGACGTTGCCGCCGCCGTCGAACAGAGCGGTGCCGATGGCGTGATGATCGGGCGTGGCTCCTATGGGCGGCCGTGGCTGCTCGGTCAGGTCATGCATTGGCTGGAGACGGGCGAGCGCCTGGCCGATCCGACCCTGCCCGAACAGTACGCGCTGATCGTCGAGCACTACGAGGCGATGCAGGAGCATTACGGCGTGGTCACCGGGGTCAACATGGCCCGCAAGCATATCGGGTGGTACACCAAGGGCCTCCACGGTTCGGCCGATTTCCGCAACAAGGTCAACTTCATCGACGACCCCAAGGCGGTGCTCGCCAGCCTTGCCGATTTCTACAATCGCGCGATCGAGCACAGCCTCTCGGCGCAAGTGGGGCAGCGCGCGGCGGCATGAGCTTGCTGCCCGACTGGCGCAGGACCGAGCCCGGGCAGAAGCCCGATCCCAAGCGCGTTGTCGCCAGCTTGCCGCTGGCGCTGCTGCAGCTTGATCCGGAACTGGTCGTGGCCTCGGTCAACCCGGCGGCCGAGCAGTTGATGGGTCAGAGCTATCGGCGGCTGGTGGGCAAGTCCGTGGCCGAGCTGTTCGAGTTCGAGGAACCGCTGATCCTCGGGCGACTGGCTGATGGCGAGGCCAACCTGTTCGCGCGCGGGGTGGGTGTGAGGATCATGGGGCAGCCGGTGCGCACGTTTGACGTGATGACCAGCCCGGTGACCCATTGCCCGGGCTGGCAATTGCTGATGCTGCACGAAGGCGTGGGCGTCGAGGCGCTGACCGGTGACGGGCGAGGCGCAGGCGGCGGCGAGGGCATTGCGCTGCGCGCGCCCGAAGTGCTGGCGCACGAGATCAAGAACCCGCTGGCCGGCATCCGTGGCGCGGCGCAGCTGCTCGACCGCAAGCTGAGCGAGCGGGACCGGGCGATGACCGGGCTGATCACGGCGGAGGTCGACCGCATCGCCAAGCTGATCGACCAGATGCAGTCGCTGTCGCGGCGCAGCGCCGAGCCCGCGCAGGAGTGCAACCTGCATGAGGCGGTGCGCCGCGCCGAGGCGGTGCTGGTTGCCGGGCATCCGTCCAACGTGGTGATCGAAGAGGAGTTCGACCCTTCGCTGCCGCCGGTGACAGCCAATGCGGATTCTCTGGTGCAGGTCCTGCTCAACCTGCTGAGCAATGCGCGCGAAGCCTGCCAGCACCAGTTGCAGCCACGCATCTCGGTGCGGACGCGCTTTGCCAGCGGCATCCAGCTGCATGTCGGTCCGGGCGGGAAGCCGTTGCGCCTGCCGATCGAGCTGCGCGTGTCCGACAATGGCCCGGGCATCGACCCCAAGCTGCGCGATCACATTTTCGAGCCGTTCGTGACCGGGAAGAAGAGCGGGCAGGGCCTTGGCCTGGCGTTGGTGCAGAAGCTTGTGCGCGAGATGAACGGTCGCATCACGCATGACCGGGACGAGGCCAATGGCCTGACCCATTTCCGCATTCACCTCCCCGTTGCCGGATCGGTGCCCTGATGACCAAGCGCGTTCTTCTGGTCGAGGACGACGCCTCGATCGCCCTCGTCATCACTGCCGCCCTCGAGGCCGAAGGCTTCGACGTGGATCACTGCGATTCGGTGGCTGGGCGTGACCGGCATCTTGCGGGCGCCGACTACCGCCTGTTACTGACCGACGTGATGCTGACCGACGGCGACGGGATCGAGACGCTGGGATCGGTGCGCGATGCACATCCCTCGATGCCGATCATCATTCTTTCGGCACAGAACACGCTGGATACGGCCGTGCGTGCCAGCGAGACCGGGGCGTTCGAATACTTCCCCAAGCCTTTCGACCTTGAGGAACTTGTCCGCACGGTCACGCAGGCCATCGGCAAGGCCGAGGCCGCCGAGATCGACGTGCCGCAGGACGTCACGCAAGGACTGCCGCTGGTCGGCCGCAGCGCCGCGATGCAGGCGGTCTATCGCATGATCACGCGCGTCCTGCGCAATGACCTGACGGTGCTGATCCTTGGCGAATCCGGCACCGGCAAGGAGCTGGTGGCAGAAGCGATCCACCAGCTCGGCAACCGGCGGTCCGGGCCATTCGTGGCGGTCAATACCGCTGCCATCCCCGCCGAGCTGATCGAGAGCGAGCTGTTCGGCCACGAGAAGGGCGCATTTACCGGCGCAGTCGCGCGCTCGATCGGCAAGTTCGAGCAGGCAAGCGGCGGCACCCTGTTCCTCGACGAGATCGGCGACATGCCCATGCAGGCCCAGACGCGCCTGTTGCGCGCGTTGCAGTCGGGACGGATCCGGCGCGTTGGCGGGCGTGACGAGATCACGCTGGATTGCCGGATCGTCGCCGCTACCAACCGCGATCTCCTGCCGATGATCGCCGCAGGCACGTTCCGCGAAGACCTTTATTATCGCCTGGCCGTGGTGCCGATCGAGCTGCCACCCTTGCGCGAGCGGGCAGACGACATCGAGGCGCTCGCTCGCCATTTTCTGGCGAATGCCGCCGCCGAAGGCTTGCCTCGCCGCCAATTGACCCAGTCCGGTGCCGAGCTGCTTTCGCGCCAGCCGTGGCGGGGCAACGTGCGCGAACTGCGCAACTTCATCTACCGGCTCGCCCTGCTGGCCCGTGATGAGATCATCGACGCCACGGCGATCGAGCCGCTGCTGGTCCACGCTGACGGCGGCTCTTCGACCCAAGAGCTGCAGGACACGACCGGTTCTGCACCAAGTGGCCTCGCCTCCGCCGTCGAGCACTGGCTTTCTAGCAACAGCCCTGCACCGGGAGACGTCTATGACGCAGCGCTTGCAGCGTTCGAGCGCCCCCTGTTCGCAGCCATCCTCAGCCAGACCGGTGGCAACCAGCTGCGCGCCGCACAGATCCTCGGGATAAATCGCAATACCTTGCGAAAGCGGCTTTCCGAGCTGGGTATCACCGCCGAGGACTTCGCCCTGCGCGACTGACGGTTGGTTACGCTTGTCGCCCGCGGCCAGACGCTCGTCGGTTTCCTCTTGCATTTCTGCAACAGTGGTGTTGTGACCATGCAACGATGACGCAGGAGCCAAGAGTCACGGTCCGCAGGATGCCGCGTTGGGTGCGGCGAATGGCCGTCGGCCTGCGTCGCGCAAACGTGTTCTTCCTGCTCGAAGTGGCCGCCTCGACGGTCCTTGCGTTGATGCTGGCGGTCAGCTGGCTGACAGTCACCAGCAGCGGCAGCGAAGGTCAGATCCTGCCTTCGCGCCTCACCTCGAGTCTCCTGATCGGAACGCTGGTCCCGGCCATGGCCCTGCAGATCCTGTGGGGCCGACGGCTTGCGATCAGACGCGCAGCACAAAGCGTGCTTGGCTCGAGCGGACGCTTGCACGTTCGGCTGGTCTGGTTGTTCTCGTTGATCGCGGCAATTCCGACTCTGCTGGTCGTGATCTTTGCCTCGTTCCTGTTCCAGTCCGGCGTGGAATTCTGGTTCTCGGACAATTCCCGCGGCATGCTGGAAAATGCGAACAAGCTGGCGCGGGGGTACTACGAAGACAAGCTGCGCGACGTCGGCAACGAGACGGTCACCATGGCCGGGGACATCCGCGATTACCTAGACCAGGCGCCGATCACCTCGACCGAATTTGCCGAAGGGTACTCCTTCCAGGTTCTCAGTCGCCAGCTCAACGAATCCGCCATCCTCGAGCGTGCAGGCGACGGAACGCTTCGCACGGCCGCGATTGTCGATCCCGAAAAGACCGACCGCCAGCAGCGCGTGACGCCGGCGGATCTGAAACGGCTCGATGCAGGCGAGGCGGTGGTCGTGCGCGCATCGGCAGAACGGATCGAAGCGGTAACGCCCATCGACAAGGGCCGCGGCATCTATCTCTTCGCGGCGCGGACGTCGAACGCGCTTGCGCTTCAGCAATGGGAGCGAGCGCAGACCGTGCTCAAATCCTATGACATGCTGACGACCCGGGCGAGGGCGCTGCAACTCCGCTTCAATCTCGCCCTGTTCGGCGTCAGCCTTGCGCTGGTTGGCGTAGCCGTGTGGGCGGCCTTGCGCTTTGCCGACAGGCAGGTGGCGCCGCTTGCCGAACTGGTATCGGCTGCCCGCACGATCGGCAGCGGAAACTTTTCGATGCGCGTGGCGCAGAACAGCGGGACGGACGAGGTGGGCCTGCTGGCGCGTGCATTCAACCGCATGACCCAGCAGCTGGAGGGCCAGACCCAGGCACTCGTCACTGCCAACGCGCAGCTGGAGGTGCGCCGCGCTTTCATCGAGGCCGTTCTGGAATCGATCACGGCTGGCATCGTCTCGATCGGGCGCGACGGCGCGGTTCAGTTGATCAACTCGTCTGCACAGCGCGTGCTTCTTGCAGACGCGGCGCTTAACCCCATCGGCCGCCCCCTCGCTGAGGTTTCGCCGGTTTTCGCGCAGCTGGTGACCTCGGGTCAGCCCAACAACGTGATCCAGTATCCGCTCCACGGCGACTTGCGCACGCTCGCGGTGCGCGTCGTGCAGGACAGCAACGGCCATGTCATCACTTTCGAGGACATTACGCGGCAGTTGCTCGACCAACGCCGCGCCGCATGGTCGGACGTTGCCCGGCGTATCGCGCACGAGATCAAGAACCCGCTGACTCCGATCCAGCTCGCCACCGAACGTCTGCGTCGCCGCTATGGCCGTCAGATCGAGAATGATCCCGAATTGTTCGAGGAACTTACCAGCACCATCATCAGGCAGGTCGGCGATTTGCGGAAGATGGTGGACGAGTTTTCCTCGTTCGCCCGTCTCCCCAAGCCCGTTTTCCGGGCCGAGGACGCGAGCGACCTCGTCCGGCAATCCTTGTTCCTGCAGGAAGTGGCGCATACGGGAATCGACTTCAGCTTTGCCTGCGATGCCGCATCGATGCCCTTGCAGTGCGACCGCCATCAGTTCGGTCAGGTGATGACCAATGTGCTGAAGAATGCGGTCGAAGCCATTGAAACGCGGGCAAAGAGCGAGGAAGTCGATTATCGAGGGCGCATCGCGGTCACCTTGGCAGGAGACCACGACACGGTGACCGTGAGCGTCACCGACAATGGCATCGGGCTGCCGGCCGAGCGCGAGCGCATTCTCGAACCCTACATGACCACGCGGGAAAAGGGCACGGGCCTGGGCCTGGCCATCGTTCACAAGATCGTCGAGGAGCACGGCGGCGAGATGGCCTTCACCCCCGAACCGGGCGGAGGGACGCGCGTGACCATGCGCTTTGCCCGCGACCCGCTTTCCACTTCAAGCGCAATGGCCGAACAGGACTGACAGGACCCAAGCAATGGCACTCGATATCCTCATCGTTGACGACGAACGCGACATCCGCGAACTGGTCGCAGGCGTTCTCTCCGACGAAGGCTATGGCTGCCGGCTTGCGGCTGACAGCACTTCGGCCCTTGCCGCGATCGACGAGCGTCGCCCGAGCCTCGTTTTGCTGGACGTCTGGCTGCACGGCAGTCCGATGGACGGTCTGGAAGTCCTCGACGAAATCAAGAAGCGCGAGCCGGAACTGCCGGTGATCATCTTCTCAGGCCATGGCAACATCGACACGGCGGTCTCCGCAATCAGCCGCGGGGCCATGGATTTCCTCGAAAAACCCTTCGAGGCTGAACGTCTTCTGCTGCTGGTGGAACGGGCGACCGAGACCGAGCGTCTGCGCCGCGAGAATGCCCGCCTGCGGCAGGGTTTTGCCATGGCCGAGGAGTTTACCGGCAACAGTTCGGCGATCAACCAGGTCCGCGCGACGCTCAAGCGCGTGGCCAATACCGGCAGCCGTCTGCTGATTACCGGCCCGGCAGGTTCCGGCAAGGAAGTTGCGGCGCGCCTGCTTCATTCATGGAGCCCGCGCGCGCAGAGCCCGTTCATCACGGTCAATTCCGCCCGCATCACGCCCGAGCGCTTCGAACAGGAGCTGTTCGGTGAGGAGATCGACGGCAAGCTGGTGAGGGCGGGGCTGCTCGAGATGGCGGACGGGGGGACGCTGTTCCTTGACGAAGTGTCCGACATGCCCGCGTCGAGCCAGGCACGGATCCTGCGGGTGCTGACCGAACAGTCGTTTGCCCGCGTTGGCGGCCATCGCCAGTTGCGCGTGGACGTTCGCGTGGTCTCGTCCTCGTCGCGCCCGCTGGAAAAGGAAATCGCCGAGCGCCGCTTCCGCGAGGATCTCTATTACCGGCTGAACGTGGTGCCGGTGGCGATCCCGTCGCTGACCGACCGGCGCGACGATATCCCGCCGCTGGTCGATCACTTCTTTGCCCGCTACGCCAGCGAGCAGGGCGTGGCGCCGCCCGCGATCTCGCCGGAGGCCATGGCGGCCCTGCAGAGCTACGACTGGCCCGGCAACGTGCGCCAGCTGCGCAACGTGGTGGAGCGGACGGTGATTCTGGCACCGCGTGACCGGTTGGCGCGGATCGACTCCGACATGCTGCCGTCAGAGATCGTCAGCACTCCGATGGGCGGAGATTCCGCAGGTTCTGCCCTGATGGGCGTGCCGCTGCGCGAGGCGCGCGAGAACTTCGAGCGCGAGTATCTAAAGGTCCAGATCAGGCGGTTTTCAGGCAATATTTCAAAGACTGCAAGCTTCATCGGCATGGAGCGCTCGGCCCTGCATCGCAAGCTCAAGCTGCTCGGCATGGCAGAACGGCGCGAGGATGAAGACGAGGACTGAGCGCAAAAGATATTGAATTGGCGCCTGTGAATACGCATTAATTCGGAACCCTGTGCAAATTCCCATGTTTACGGAACGTGCGGGGGGACTTAAACTCGTCAATGAACCCGGCCCGAGTGTGATCAACACGAAGGCCAGATCGCGAAAGCCCCCGCAGGGCTGAGCCAATAGAAAACGGAGTCACGTGAAATGACCGGAAAGACCTTGTCTGCCCGCCCTCGGCCCAAGCCCGAATCCGCTCCCGCCGTGGACACTTCGGCGCCGGTAACCGGCCCGAGCGGAGGTAAGGGGCAGAACCTTCAGGACCTTTTCCTCAACCACCTGCGCAAGAACAAGATTCCTGTCACGATGTTCCTCGTGAAGGGTGTCAAGCTGCAGGGTATCGTCACGTGGTTCGACAACTTCTCGATCCTGCTGCGCCGCGATGGCCAGTCGCAGCTGGTCTACAAGCACGCGATCTCGACGATCATGCCCGGACAGCAGCTTTCGGTTGCGCACTTCCAGACGGGTGGTGAGGAAAACGGCAAGAAGGCCCGCCTGCTGCAGGAAGTGTTTCTGTCCAGCGTGCGCGATTCCGGCGTGCAGGTGACGATGTTCCTGGTGAACGGCGTTATGCTGCAGGGCAAGGTCGCGTCTTATGATCTCTTCTGCATGCTGCTCGAGCGCGAAGGCTATGTCCAACTCGCCTACAAGCATGCCGTTTCGACAATACAGCCTGCCGGTCATGTTGATCTCACCGGCGACTGGGATGGTGAGGATTCCTGAGTACTTTTGAATTTGGCAACAACACCGGCGAGATTGCCGGTGAAGTCACCCGTGGCGCGCGCGCCGTTGTCGTCCTCCCCGATATCAAGCAGAGGGGAGGGGGACTTGGCACCGATGCGGAAAGCCGCCTTGAAGAGGGGCAGGGCCTCGCCCGCGCCATCGGCATCGAAGTGGTCGATGCCTTCATCCTGCCGATCCGTGCCGTCCGCCCCGCCACCTTGTTCGGTGAAGGGCAGGTCGAGCGCATCGGCGTGGCCTGCAACCAGTCGGACGCCGAGCTGGTCATTGTCGACGGTTCGCTTTCGGCGATCCAGCAGCGCAACCTCGAGGAAAAGCTCAAGCGCAAGGTCATCGACCGGACGGGCCTGATCCTCGAGATCTTTGGCGAGCGTGCGGCAACCGCGGAGGGCCGGCTGCAGGTCGAGCTGGCGCATCTTGATTACCAGGCCGGGCGGCTTGTGCGGTCATGGACCCACCTTGAGCGTCAGCGTGGTGGCTTCGGCTTCCTGGGCGGCCCGGGTGAAACCCAGATCGAGGCGGACCGTCGCCAGATTCGCGGGCGCATGGCGCGGCTGCGCAAGGAGCTGGAACAGGTTCGGCGCACGCGCGGGCTCCACCGTGAGCGGCGGCAGCGCGCGCCCTGGCCAGTGATAGCGCTGGTCGGCTACACCAACGCCGGCAAGTCCACGCTGTTCAACCGCCTGACCGGCGCTGACGTCATGGCGGAAGACCTCCTGTTCGCCACGCTTGATCCGACGATGCGGGCGATCCGGTTACCGGGGGTCGAGAAAGCGATCCTGTCGGATACGGTGGGCTTCATCTCCGAACTGCCGACGCAGCTTGTCGCCGCGTTCCGTGCGACGCTCGAGGAAGTCACCGCGGCGGACGTGATCGTGCATGTTCGCGACGTTTCAAATCCGGCAACGGCGGACCAGAAAGCAGAAGTCGAGCAGATCCTCGCTGACCTTGATGTAATTGGGGAAGGGGGCTCCAAGATCCCGATCGTCGAAGCGTGGAACAAGTGGGACCTGCTTGACGCCGAAGAGCAGGCGATGCGCCGGGACCTGATCTCTGCGCGCATTGCGGAGGTTCCGGTTGTGCCGATCTCGGCCTTGACCGGCGCGGGCGTGGATGCGCTGCTCGAGCAGCTCGGGCAGATGCTCACTGGCGGGGCGCATATGCTGGAGTTCACGCTACCGCTGTCAGACGGTCAGCGCATTGCCTGGCTGCATGCCCATGGCGATATCCAGGAGGAAGCCGATGCGGAAACTGCCGATGGCGACCCGGCGCTGCGCATCAAGGTGCGGCTCACCCAGCGTGAGCTAGGTCGCTTCACCGCGCTCTGAGGCTTTCACCGCCTGCCAGAGATCTTCCTGCTGGTCGAGGGTCAGCTGCGCAAAGCGGCCCTCGGCCAGTTGCTCCATGCCCCTGAAGCGCCGCTCGAACTTTGCGTTGGCCTGGCGCAGCGCATCCTCGGGCGCGACGCCATGCTTGCGCACGAGATTGACCGCAGCGAAGAGCAGGTCACCGGCTTCCGCAACGCGCTCCGCGTCTGAGGAAGCTTCGGCAAGTTCCTGCATTTCCTCAAAAACCTTGGATGCCGCGCCGGAGGGATCGGGCCAGTCGAAGCCTTGCCTGACGGCCCGCTTTTGCAGCTTTTCAGCCCGCATGAGTGCTGGAAGCGCCAGTGCGACGCCGTCCATGGCGCTGGTCGCACCCTTTGACGAGCGTTCAGCGGCCTTGGCGCTTTCCCAGCGATCCTCGCGCGATTGACCTTCGTCGCTATCGTCGCCGAAGACATGGGGATGGCGCGCTTCCATTTTTGACGAGATCGCAGCGGCAACGTCGTCAAACGAGAACAGGCCAAGCTCTTCGGCCATTCGTGCATGGAACACGACCTGGAGCAGCAGGTCGCCAAGTTCTTCCTTCAATCCGGCCATGTCGCCACGGGCAATGGCGTCATCAACTTCGTAGGCTTCCTCGATCGTATACGGTGCGATTGTTGCGAAGGTCTGTGCGCAATCCCATTCGCAACCGCGAGCCGGGTCACGCAGGCGCGCCATGATGGCGAGAAGCCGCGAGAGATTGGGCGTGACAGCTGCGCTCATGGTCATTTCCTGTTTCTGTTGACTTGGGTCGGGACGTCGCCCGAGCCTGGCTCATCAGATTTGATAATAATGATTATGTAAACTGAGTGTCGGACTGAGTGCGTCGTCACCACCCCAGCACGGAGAATATCAAAGCGACCACAATAAAGAGAAAGGCCCACAAAGCCGCCATTCTCAACCCGTCAGACAGTCCGATCTCACGGCCTTTGAAATTGGCAATGGCCAAGACCAGCGCCATGGAAATGCCGATGATGCGTACTGTATCGTAAGTGTCCATGCCGCACCGCCTTAGAGGTTTACTTCGAGCCCGTCGTAAGCAGGTTCGACATGGTCCGGAGTTTCGGCACACAGTGTCCGGTAATCCATCGACTTGTCGAGATGTGTCAGGATGCCATGTCCGGCTCTTGTCGCTTCGATCAGTTCCAGAGCCATGCCGAGATGCGAATGCGTCGGATGCGGTTGTCGCCTGAGACAATCGACGACCAGCAGATCAACCTTATAGAACAGGTCGATCATCTCGCCGGTAATCTCGCTGAAGTCCGTGGCGTAACCGATTGTTTTGCCTGCCTGATCGAAGCGAAAGGCCGTAGACTGCGCCGGACCGTGCGGCATCTGGCAGTGTCCGATACCAATGCCGCTCAACATCCGGACGCGGTCGAGATTATCGAGCTCGACGATTGTGTGATAGCCGTGCTGCCCGGCAAACACGTAGCCGAAGCGCTGGCGCAGGCGGCGGACGGTCTCGCTTGCCGCATAGCCCGGAATGGGGCCGCCACGACCGTAGCGCAGCGGCCTAAGATCGTCGATGCCGTGGCAGTGGTCAGCGTGGTCGTGGGTCCACAGTACGCCGTCAACCCGATCTATGCCGCAGCTGAGGAACTGCTGCCGCAGGTCGGTTGGCGTGTCGACCAGCAAGCGGCTGCCGTCGTCGCCTTCGATGATGATCGCGACGCGGGTGCGCCGGTTTCGCGGCTCGTTCGGATCGCATTCGCCCCAATCGTTGCCAATGCGTGGCACGCCCGTCGACGTGCCAGATCCGAGGATCGTCAGCTTCACAGGCTGGCCTTGCTGAAGAGCTTGAAGAAGTTGGCACCGGTGCGATCCGCAAGGGCTTCCTGCGACGTGCCGCGCAGGCCTGCGACAAATGCGCATGTGTCGGACACGAACGCCGGCTCGCAGGTCTTGCCGCGGTGCGGCACCGGCGCAAGGAACGGCGCATCGGTTTCGACCAGGATGCGCTCTTCAGGAAGTTCGGCTGCAACCGCCTGCAAGTCCTTGGCATTCTTGAAAGTTACGATACCGGAAAGCGAGATCGAAAGGCCCAGTTCCAGCATCTTGGCGGCAAATGGCGCGGACGCAGTGAAGCAGTGGATAAGGGCGGGGAAAGCCCCCTTCCCCATTTCTTCCTCGATGATCCGCGTCGTGTCGTCCTCGGCGTCGCGCGTATGGACAATCAGTGGCAGGCCGGTTTCGCGAGCCACACGAATGTGGACCCGGAACAGGTCCTGCTGAACTTGCCGGTCCGAATGATCGTAATAGTAGTCCAGCCCGGTCTCACCGATGCCGATCACGCGCGGGTGCGCAGCGGCTTCCAGAAGCGCGGCCTCGCCCAGATCCGCGTGACCATCGGCCTCGTGCGGATGGATGCCGATACTCGCCCAGACATCGCTTTCCCGCTCGGCCGTGGCGACGATGTCGGCCCATTCGCGCTGGCGGGTCGAGATGTTGAGAAAGCCGCGTACGCCCGTCTCTCGCGCGCGCCCGAGAACCTGAGCCTGATCTTCGACCAGGCCCTTGTAGTTGAGATGGCAGTGCGAATCGATCAGCATCATGCCGAGGCAGGCTCCTCGGGCAATTCGAGGCGTGGGAACGCCGGCACCGGTTGTGCGAGCTTCTCACCAGTGGCCACCCGCGCCACATACCAATCGGCATCGGTCAGCGCCGCAAATCCGCGAGCATCGCTGGGCACGCCGAGCTGGTCGAGGACCTTGGCAGCAGCGGCTGGGACCACCGGCGCAATCGCGATTGTCAGATCCCTGATTGCCATGAACAGGGTAAGCAGCACCGCCTTCATTCGTTCCGGATCGGTCTTGCGCAGGGCCCAAGGCGCTTGCTCGTCCACGTAGGCATTGCAGGCGAAGACGGCGCGCATCCACGCATCGATGCCGGCCGAGAAGTTCAGCGCCTCGAATTCGCGCGGCAGCTCATCGCGGCAAGCGGTGAACACGGTGGCGAGCAACGCATCGTCTGCTTCGGCGCTCGCAAACTTCTCAAGCGTCCCATCCATGTTCTTGAAAATCATGGAAAGTGTGCGCTGAACCAGATTGCCGTAGCTGTTGGCCAGTTCGGCGTTGCAACGCGTGACGATCGCTTCCGGAGAATACGATCCGTCCTGCCCGAAGGCCACTTCGCGCATCAGGAAATAGCGCAGCGGATCGACACCGAAACGCTCCGCCAGTTCGAGCGGATCGGTCACGTTGCCCAGCGACTTGGATTCCTTCTGACCGCGATTGAGCAGGAAGCCATGGCCGAAGACCTGCCTGGGCAGGGCGATGTTCGCGCTCATCAGGAAAGCCGGCCAGTAGACCGTATGGAACCTTACGATGTCCTTGCCGATCAGGTGAAGGTTTGCCGGCCAATACCTTGCGAAGTCACCGGATTCCTCGGGAAAACCGAGCCCGGTGATGTAGTTGGTCAACGCATCGACCCAGACGTACATGACGTGGCCGTCGCTACCTGGCACCTTCACACCCCAGTCGAAGCTGGTGCGCGAGACCGAAAGATCGCGCAGGCCCCCTTCGACGAAGCGCATGACTTCGTTGCGACGGCTGTCTGGCTGGATGAACTGCGGGTTCTCGTTGTAGAGCTTCAGCAGCGGCTCGGCATATCTGGAAAGGCGGAAGAACCAGGATTCCTCGACAGTCCATTCCACCGGTGTCCCCTGGGGTGAGAGCTTCTCACCCCCTTCCCCGGCGACAAGTTCGCTCTCATCGTAGAAGGCTTCGTCGCGGACCGAGTACCAGCCTTCGTAACGATCGAGATAGAGATCGCCGCTGGCTTCCATGCGCCGCCACAGCTCTTGCACGGAAGCGTGATGACGCTCTTCCGTAGTCCGGATGAAGACGTCATACGAAACATTGAGTTCGTCACACATCTTGATGAAATGTGATGACATTTCGTCTGAAAGTTCACGCGGTGTCACGCCCAGTTCACGCGCCTTCTGCGCCATCTTCAGGCCGTGCTCGTCCGTGCCCGTCTGGAAGCGCACGTCACGCCCCATGGCCCGCTGGAACCGCGCGATGACGTCAGCCGCAATCGCTTCGTAAGCGTGGCCGATGTGCGGCTTGCCGTTGGGGTAGGAAATGGCGGTGGTGATATAGAAGGGTTCGCCCATCGGGCCGGTCGCTTTCTCAAAAGGAATCTGAAGGGCTTATCGCGCGCCTTCCCTAGTCGGCGCGGCCGATGCCAGCAAGGAGCCGATTTCCATGGTAAGCATTGCCGGATCGAAGTTGTAGATCGGCGCTTCCCCCGCCAGCCTGACCAGACGGGCGTGCGTTTCGACAAGGCGCACCTTGGCGGCATCGTCTGCATGATAGAGTGCGCCGACCACCGTCATCCGCGCGGCCTCTATGGCCGCTGCAATGCGCTCACGATCGGGCCTTGTGCCCAAAGCGCCCGCAAGCGCGCCGCGCAGCGAAAGGTCAGGGTCGCCCTGTTCGACGATCCGGGCGAACAGGGCCTGCGCCTTGCCCAGGTCCTGCGCAGCAAAGGCCAGAGCCGCACCGGGCGAGCCGCCGGCAACCGCCAGCGCGCCTTTGCGGGTTTCTGCATCAAGCTCTGGCGCAGCGTCGTCCAGGGCACGCGCTACTTCGCTCGGCGAAAGGGGGTGAAAACGCACAACCGTGCAGCGCGACCGCACTGTTGGCAAAAGCCGTCCGAGCGCATGGACAACAAGGAGGAAGAAGGTGCCAACCGGCGGCTCTTCAAGGCTCTTGAGCAAGGCGTTGACGGCGCTCTTCTCGAGCAGGTCGGCGGAATCGATGATGACCGCGCGCCTGCGCCCCAGCGTTGGCCGGGTGGTGAGCCGGCGTTGCAAGCCGCGCACCTGATCGACTGAGATGCTGCGCTTCACCTGGTAGGGCTTGCCCTCATCCCGCTTCTTGGCCTCGTCGTCGTTGGCCGGAAGCGGGATGAGGGTCAGGATGTCGGGGTGCGCTTCAACCGGCGGTTGCGGCACTCCGGGTTCGGCGACAAGCTCTGCAGCCGCTGCGCGCGCGAAGCTTGCCTTGCCGAGACCCTCGCGCCCGGCGAGGATCCAGCCATGGTGCATGCGTTCGCCGGAAATGGCCGCGCGCCAGATACGCCAGGGTTCGTCATGGCCGATCATGCGCTCGCTCATGGGAGCAAGCCTGCAAGCCGGGCCATGATCCGTGAATGGACGTCTGCGGGCGACCCCTCGGCATTGATCACGGCGAAACGTTCCGGCGCCTGCGCGGCAAAGCTGCGGAACGCCTCGGCCACGCGCGCATGATAGGCCGCGCCGCGGCTTTCGATACGATCACCAGCCCCGCCGTCGCGCATGGCGAGGCGCTGCGCCGACACTTCAGGGGGCACGGTGAGCAGGACGGTCAGGTCCGGCAAAAGGCCCTCGCTGCCGATGCGGTGAAGGTCGAGAACCTCTGCATCGGAAAGCCCGCCGCCTCCGCCCTGATAAGCGCGGCTGCTGTCAACGAAGCGGTCGCAGATCACCCAAGCCCCGCGCGCGATGGCCGGGCGGATGAGCTTCTCGACATGATCAGCGCGGGCGGCGGCAAAGAGCAGGGCCTCGGCGCGGGCGCCCCACCCCTCCCCCTCGGTGCTGAGCAGCATTGCGCGGATGGCCTCGGCGCCCGATGTGCCGCCAGGCTCTCGCGTCGTCACGACTTCGAGCCTTCGGGCGCGCAAGGCATCGGCCAGCATGCGGCCTTGCGTCGATTTGCCGACGCCTTCGCCGCCTTCAAGGGCAATGAACTGTCCCGGCAGCCCGTTCACAGGCCCACCAGTCCCAGCGCACCATTACGCAGCCGCGCCATCACGCCCCCGCGTGGAACATCCGATCCGGCAGCAAGCGGCAGCACCTGCACCGCCTCGCCCGGCACGCGCACCAGCAGGCTGGCGACAGTCTCGCCCTTGCGGATCGGAGCCTTCAGCGGCCCCTTGTAGCGCACCGAGAGCGTGTAGTTGCTCGTGGTGCCCTTGGGCATGGTCAGGCTGAGATCGTGCGGGGCGACCAGCGGGACCTCTCGTGTCTCCCCGCCCTGAACCACGGCCGTGCCGACACTGGCGCCGCGGCGATAGAGCGGCTTGGCATCCCAGGCCGCAAAGCCCCATTCGATGAAGGCGCGCGATTGGTTGGTGCGGTCAATCGGGCGATCATACCCCCCAAGCACCATCACCAGCCGGCGTCCCTGGCGCTGCGCGGAACCGACGAAGCCATATCCAGCCTCGTTGGTGAAACCGGTCTTGACCCCGTCGGCCCCTTCGGTGTGGCCATAGAGGGGATTGTGGTTGGGCTGGGTGATGCCGTTCCAGGTCATCTCCGAGTGACCGTAGAAGCGACGATAGAGATCGGGAAAGCGCGTCATCAACGCGCCGCTCAGCGTGGCAAGATCGGCGGCGGTCACATAAGTCTCGCCTTCATCCATCCAGCCATTGGGGGTGTTGAAGTGGCTGTCGCGCATGCCAAGTTCGGCTGCGGCGGCATTCATCAGCGCTGTGAAGGCAGGCACCGATCCCGTCGCGCCTTCTGCCAGGACGACACAGGCATCATTGGCCGAAACTGTGACGATACCCTCGATCAGTTCGGCAACGGTCGGTTGTGCCTCGGCGGGCAGGAACATCGTGCTGCCAACGTTGCGCCACTTGCGGAATGTTTCCGGGCGGATCGGAATGCGCTGGTCGAGACGCAGTTTTCCCTTCGAAATCAGATCGAAGGCGACATAACTGGTCATGATCTTGGTGATCGAGGCCGGCACAAAGCGCCGGTGTGGATCCCGGGCATAAAGCACGCGGCCGGAACCGACATCGAGCATCAGGGCAATCGGCGCATCGATCCGCGGCATCGTGGCAACAGGATCGAAGGTGACCGGTTTGGGAGCCGCCTCGGGGGCAGCTGCCTGCGCAGGCAAGCCCGCCAGCACCATCGACAAGCCAACCGTTCCAACCTTCAAGCGCAAGTGCATTCCCCGGACTTTTGCCGGTCGTCCTTGCGCCCCGGATCAAGGCGCGGTCACGACCCTTGCATCGGCATAGCCGCCCGCGCGAACCTTCGCCAGCGCCGCATCGGCTTGTCCACGATCCTGGTGCGGCCCCACGCGTACGCGCCACAGCTTGCCGGTGGGAGAAGCAGCGCCGCCGGTGGCCTTGGCAGCCGCGTCGGCTCGCGCTTTTGTCGAATAGGCCCCGACCTGTATGTAATACGCCTTTGTCGGCCCACGCGCCTCGATCTTTGGTGTCGGCTTGGGTGCCTCAGCTTTGGGTGCGGGCTTGACTGGCGCTTTTACTTCCTTGGGAGCTGGTACGGGTACGACCGCCGCGGCCGTCGCGGTCGGCACGGACGGCGAGGCTGCCACCGGCGGGACGGGTGCGATCCCCAACTTGCGCTTCAAGGCCGCGAGCAGGCCCGAGGGTGTGTCCATCCTCGCCGGAGCCTGGCCACCGGTACGGAGCAAGGCCCGTTCTGCCTCCGGCGGATTGACGCGCCTTACGCGCACCGGCAGTCGGCTGCCTGGCGCGGCGCCCAGTTGCGACCATGCTCCCGCAGAAAGAGCGACCAGATCGCTGCCGGTCATCGGCCCGCGTTCGGTCAGGCGAACGAGGATGGTCCGGCCGGTTTCGAGAGAAGTCACTTCGACATAGCTCGGCAAAGGCAGCGTGCGGTGCGCGCCGGACACGCCATCCCCGCCAGACATCTGGGCATAACCTACCGAATCGTAGTTCAGCGTGTCTGCCGGGGTGTAGGTCACGCCTTCGACCTCGAAGGGTGCGCCCAATACCATCGGGTAGTCGCCCGCCGGCCCGGCCATCGAAGCGCCTGAAGGCCTTGAAACACCGGCATTCGCGCTACCGCAGGCAGTCAGCAGCAGCGTGGCGACAAGCGCGAAACGGTTAACGGGATATCTCATCTGCAAGAAGTCCTACGGACAGGGCGTAAAAGTTCGAGCAGTTGTAATCGAGGATAACCCTATAATTTCCGGTTAGCAGATAGGCCGTCCGCCCGCGCCCATCGGGTTCGAGCAAGCTGGCCATGACATTGTCGGCGGGCCAGGTGCCGGTGCGCGGCACTATGCCGAGCGCGCGCCATTCGGCCATCGTCTTCCATCCGGTGTGCCGATCGAACACGCGCGGGCAGCGTGGACTTTTCAGCGTGGTGCCGAGGCTGGTGCGATCCAGCCCATCCGGCACGCTGACGGCAACGCCCCAAGGCTGCCCCGGCCGCCAGCCGGCATCGCGAAAGTAGTTCGCAATCGAAGCGAGCGTATCGGTGCGGCTGCTCCAGATGTCGGCAAAACCATCGCCGTCGCCATCTTGCGCCACGCGGAGATAGACCGACGGCAGGAATTGCGGATTGCCGAAAGCTCCTGCCCAGCTGCCGACCAGCTTCGAGCGCGGCACGCCGCGATCGACCATCTTCATCGCCGCGACGAATTCGTCGGCAAACAGCTCCCGCCGCCTCCCTTCGAAGGCTAGGCTTGCCAGCGCGCGTGGCAGATCGAAATTGCCGGTATAGCCGCCATAGTCGGTTTCATGCCCCCAGATTGCCATGAGGACCGGGCCGGGGACGCCATATTGCCGCTCGATCCCGCCGATCTGGCCCGCAACTGCCGCGTACTGTCGCCGGCCGCGCATGATGCGTGCCGAATCGACATGCTGGCGGCGGTAGGGCTCAAAGGCCGGTATGGTGCCCGAGGAAGATCCGGGCTGTGCACGGTCAAGCTGTATCACACGCTGGTTGAGAGTGAGGCCCGAAGTCATTGCCGCAATTGT
>JBEQCK010000053.1:0-19263 GCA_041639335.1 Novosphingobium sp. | reverse complement strand
ATCGCGCACGAGGATGGTGTCCTCGCGCTCCGGGCTGGTGCTGACGAGGGCCACCGGCGTTTCGATCAATTCCTGCACGCGCTGGATGTACTTGATCGCCTGCGCGGGCAGGTCTGCCCACGAACGCGCGCCGGCGGTGGTGCCGCTCCAGCCGTCCATTTCCTCGTAGATCGGCTCGACTTCGGCCTGATCTGCGGCGTGGGCCGGGAAGTAATCGAGCACCTTTCCGCGAAGGCGGTAGCCGGTGCAGATTTTCACCTTGTCGAAGCCGTCGAGGACATCGAGCTTGGTGAGGGCGATGCCGGTCACGCCTGAGATGGCGCAGGACTGACGCACCAGCACCGCGTCGAACCAGCCGCAGCGGCGCTTGCGTCCCGTGACGGTGCCGAATTCGTGGCCACGCTCGCCGAGGCGCTGGCCGACTTCATCCTCGAGCTCGGTAGGGAACGGCCCCGAGCCGACGCGGGTGGTATAGGCCTTGACGATGCCGAGCACGAAACCCGTCTGCGATGGGCCGAGGCCCGAGCCGGATGCCGCGGTGCCGGACACCGTGTTGGACGAGGTGACGAACGGATAAGTGCCGTGGTCAACGTCAAGCAGGACGCCCTGCGCGCCTTCGAACAGGATGCGCGCACCAGCCTTGCGGACGGTGTTGAGGCGCTTCCACACCGGTTGGGCGAACTGCAGCACGTAGGGTGCGATCTCTCGCAGCTCGGCGATCAGCGCGGCGCGATCAACCGGCGGCTGGCCGAAGCCTGCACGCAGGGCATCGTGGTGGGCGCAGAGGCGATCGAGCTGGGCATCGAGCGCATCGAGATGGGCAAGGTCGCACACGCGGATGGCGCGGCGGCCGACCTTGTCTTCATAGGCAGGGCCAATGCCGCGCCCGGTGGTGCCGATCTTGCCCGAGCCGGCAGCCTGTTCGCGCAGGCCATCAAGGTCGCGGTGCAAGGGGAGTATCAGGGGGCAATTGTCGGCAATGGCGAAGTTGTCGGCATTGATCTCGACGCCCTGGGCAGTCAGCTTCTCGATCTCGGCCTTCAGCGCCCACGGATCGAGGACCACGCCATTACCGATGATCGAGAGCGTGCCGGTGACGATGCCCGACGGCAGCAGCGAAAGCTTGTAGACCTGTTCGCCGACGACCAGGGTGTGACCGGCGTTGTGCCCACCCTGGAAGCGGACAACGGCATCGGCGCGGCTGGCCAGCCAGTCAACGATCTTGCCTTTGCCTTCGTCGCCCCACTGGGCGCCGATAACGGTTACATTGGCCATGGATACACTCCTCCACCCTGCCCGGGTGGATCCTCAAGACGCCCTTCGACAGGACTCGGCGAAACGGGATGGATGAGCGGGGCAGGACCCCGGTTTTCGGTGCGCGCCCTAGTGGCATAGGCCACCCAAAGTCAAGCGCGCTGCAAGCGTCCTTGCGGGGATGAGCGGTATTGTGCTGGCTGGGGCGGCAGGATTCGAACCTGCGAATGCCGGTACCAAAAACCGGTGCCTTACCACTTGGCGACGCCCCAACAGGAGGCGCGCTTATAGCGCGGTCAGGCCATATGCCAAGAGGGCTTGAAAGGGGTAAGCGGGAGGTCCGCCCACCCCCTTCTGTTTCGTCAGAAGCCCTTGACGATGCTCTGCAGCTTTTCAGGGGGGAGGGCGTCGAAGTCGCTGGCGTCGTGGCGTTCCGCAATGCCCTTTTGCGAGTTTACCAGCCGGCCACGCAGAACGCCGGGGCGTGCGTCGATTTCTGCGACCCAGCGTCCGACGTGCTCATATTCGTGCATGGACAGGAAGGTTGCAGCTTCGCCATAGGCCTCGCCCCGGTAGATGTTGCCGAACCAGGTGTAGGTGGCGAGATCGGCGATGGTATAATCGTCACCGGCGAGATAGCGGGTCTTGGCAAGCTGGCGATTGGCGACGTCGAACAGGCGTTTGGTCTCCATCGCATAGCGATCGATGGCGTATTCTATCTTGATCGGCGCGTAATTGTAGAAGTGGCCGAAGCCTCCCCCGATGAAGGGTGCCGAGCCGACCTGCCAGAACAGCCAGGACAGGCATTCCGCACGCGCCTGACCGGATGTCGGCAAGAGGACGCCAAACTTCTCAGCAAGGTGCATGAGGATCGCGCCTGATTCGAAAACCCGGAACGGTTCCGGTCCGGACCTGTCGACCATCGCAGGAATCTTGGAGTTCGGGTTGATGTCGACGAAGCCTGTCGTGAACTGGTCACCATCGAAGATCTTGATCAGCCAAGCGTCGTATTCCGCTTCGGAGAAGCCCATCTGGAGCAGTTCTTCCAGCATGATGGTGGCCTTCTGCCCGTTGGGTGTGCCGAGCGAGTAGACCTGAAAGGGGTGCTTGCCGATCGGCAGGTCCCGCTCGCTGGTCGGTCCTGCAATCGGGCGATTGACGCTGGCAAAGGCGCCTCCATTCGCCTTGTCCCACGTCCAGACCTTGGGCGGAACGTACTCTTCTGACATCACGGGCTCCTTCGAACTTCGTTAGTGTTGCATACTATATCGCGGCGGGACGCGGGAACTGCAAGCGCGCTGCAGCCGTTCGCCGACCTATGGAGAGCAAAGCCGCAAAACTCGTGCATGTCGATGATAACCTTCCGGGCGTGACACGCCGAAGATGCGGCAGAGGCTGGGCCTATTTCGATGCGAAAGGCAAGCGTATCGCGGACCGCGCCGAGATCGCACGCCTCAACGCAATCGCCCTGCCTCCGGCTTATGTCGACACCTGGTACTGTCCTGCTCCGAATGGTCACATTCTCGCGACTGGGATCGACGCCAAGGGACGCAAGCAATACCGCTATCATCCTGACTTCCGGGCTGAACGGGAAAGCGAGAAGTTCGATCGCTGTGCCGTCTTTGGTCGTCTGCTGCCATTGGTAAGAGCGCGCGTGGCCGACGAGCTGGAGCGTAGCAAGCTTTCGCGCGACCGCTGCATTGCCAGCGTCGTGCGGCTACTGGACAGCGGCGGGATACGCATCGGCAACGAAGCCTATGTGCGTGCCAACAGCAGTTTCGGCGCGACGACGCTGAGGATGCGCCATGCCGAGGTGAAGGGGCAGGTGCTGCGTCTGCGCTTCCGGGCCAAATCAGGCAAGGATCGGGAAATGCAGGTAACCGATCGGGGACTCGTTCGCTTCGTGAGAAAGATGCAGGATCTGCCGGGACAGAACCTTTTCCAGTACCTTGATGAGGATGGTCACCCGTGCCCGGTGGGCTCATCAGACGTCAACGACTGGCTGCGCGAGGTGATGGGGGAAGACTTCACTGCCAAGCACTTCAGAACCTGGCGGGCCAGCGTCCTTGGTTTCGCAACATTGGCGCAGGCCCCTAAACAGGTTTCGCTCAAGGCGCTGCTGGCGGAAGTCTCCGAGCACCTCGGAAACACGCCGGCAATCGCACGGAAGAGCTACATTCATCCCGCTGTGCTGGGCTTGCTCGACGAACAGGAGCAGTGGCGGCAGCAGCTCCGCCTGCCGCGCGCGACGCGATGGCTGTCGCGGCACGAGCGAGGGCTGTTGGAGCTGCTGGAAAAGGGCCCGACGGCCGCCGAACTGATCAGCGCCGCCGGTTGAAGGTCAATTATATTCGATGACAGCGTCGCGCCGCAGGTCGCGTAGATAGGTCTGCGCACGCTTGTTCACGCGATCATCCTCCATCTGCGCCATCATCTCGTCGAAGTTGGGGCCGCTGGCGACCTGCGGATCATCGCGACCGCAGAGCATCAGCACACGAACACCCTCGTCGATCGAGCCGAACGGAGGAGTTGTCTGCCCAACCTGGAGGTTCAGCAACGTATCCTGCAGCTGGGCCGGCAGATCGCGTGCCTTGATCTGATCGTTGGCGACAACAGTGGCGCCGATCTTGGTGGCTTGCACTTCGGCATCGCCGCAGCCCTTGATCGCTTTCACGGTTGCAGCAAACTCTGCGGCGCGCTTGGTCGCCTGATCGTTCGAGGTGCCCTTGGCAAATTCGATCGAAATCTGCTTGAGGCTCAGTAGGGCATCACGGGGGTCGGCGGTAAGCACCTGGCGCTTGTCGATCAGATAGAGGATGGAGAACCCACCACGGATTTCTACAGGGCCGGCAAGTTGCCCGGGAGCCATCGACCCCGCAGCTGTCGCAAGCTCGGTTGGCAACTGGCCAAGGCGGATCCAGCCGAGGTCGCCGCCCACCGAAGCAGTCGAAGCCTCCGAGTACTGCCGGGCATAGGCGACAAAACTGCCTCCCTGCTTCAGCTGCTCGACGATCTTCTCTGCGTTTGCAAAGACCTGAGCCTTGTTCTCGTCGGTTGCGGCGAGGAAGATTTCGCCGATCCGGTATTCGTCGGTGCCCTTCGAGGCCTGGAGGCGCTGGATGGCTTCCTGCACTTCGCCTTCCGAGATGTTGACGAAGGGCTGCACATTGCGTCGCAGCAGGTTCTGCCATGCGATTTCACCGCGGATCTGGCGCTTGAGCGAAGCTGCAGACGAGCCGATACGGGCGAGATACTTTTCCATCGCTTCAGGAGACTGGCCGAAGTTCTGCGTGGCCACGCGCTCATAGGTCGATTCCACCTGCGCGTCGTCGGCCGGCACGTCAGCAGCCTTGGCTTCCTGAATCTGCAGCGTTTCATCGATCAGGTTGCGCAACACCTGCATGCGCAGGCGTTCGGTTTCCTCTGCACTGATCTTGCCGCCATTGGCCGACACGATCAGTGCAAGACGCTGTTCCACGTCGGTGCCGGTCACGATCTCGCCATTGATGATGGCGGTCGCGCGACGGACGTTCGGATCGTTCGTTCCGAACATCGTCGGATTGGCCGGAATGTTCAGAGGCGCATTTGCTCCCTGCGCCAGGACAGGCGAGGCGGCGATCGAAAGCGCGCCGAGCGCCATGGCGGTGGAACCCAGCGTGCGCGAAACCGCCTTGCGGGTGATCTTCAGCTTGGACGTCATGGTCTTGGAATTTGTCCTGTCGAACTGGCGCTCGTACGGCGGCCTTCTGCTATGATCTCTCTCTGGCCGCGTGCGGCTTAACCCAAGCTGAGTGGCGCATCAGACGCAAAAGGGCAATAGAAGAGGCTATTTCACCCCGAGGTTCTTGAGCGAAAGGGATATCTGGAAGGAGTTGCCGCGCACTGCGTCACCAATGTTCACATAGTCACGCCGCCATGTGAAGGAGAGGTCGAGGCAATCGTCGGTGTAGGCCACGCCAAGGCGGTGCCGCAGCATCTGGAAACCATCTGACGTGCGCGTCGGGTCTTCGTTCGGGTCCGTCAGGTTTACGATTGCCGAGCCGAACACGGAAAACGCATTGGTAATGGGCGTGCGGGCAGCGATGCGCAGTTCCTCGCGGTCCTGCAGATCCTCGAATGCAGTCGCAATGTTGCGGTTCAGCTTGAGGTAGCCCGCCTCGATATAGCGGCGATGGTTCCCTATCGTCGCGTCAAACTCGTTGCGGCGAAGCGCGAAGCTGTCCTTGTCGAGCCGGAAGCGGTGCGTGAACTTGATGACGTCGCCGAAACGGACGGTTGTGCGACCGACATAGTCCGAGGCGCGATTGGTCAACCCGGTGCCGTCGGGCAGGATCGTCGCCTGGCTCGACAGACGATAACTTTGGCCGATCGTCGTCATCACGCGAAGGCCCGGACGCTGAAATGTCCAATCGAAGCCGTAGGTGAAGCGCACTCCGTCTTCGATACGGTCATGACCCGGGAAGCGGTTCAGGGCAAAAAGGTTGGTGTCCTCCAGATCGACCGAGCGCGAATCCTCGTTCGGGATTTCGAAGTTGCGAACGCCTGGAGTGGCGACGACTTGCAGGCGCGGCGTCAGCACTTGCGTGCCGCCAAATGCCTCGCCGACGAAAGGCCACTTCACGTCCATGGCTGCCGTGGCGATGGCGCGAGTCTGCCAGCCGGGCAAGCCGCGGTAGATGGCGGTCGTGGTAAGGTCGTTGTCGGAACTGTGATAGGCATCCCCGCGCACGAGGCCGGTCACTGTCACTTCCTGACCCATGCCGGTTATGGTGCGGAGATCCCATTGAGCCCGCGCAAACGCGCGCTGGCTGTCCTGTCCCGCAGTGCGGACGATGGCCAGACTGTTGGCCTCCAGTTCGAACCGTCCGGGAACACCGTCGAACGCCATGCGCTTGCGATAGTCGATCGCTGGAAGGGCGAGGGGTACCATGCCTTGGGGATCATTGACGCGAACTGTCTGCGTGACCCAGCCGGCGATCGAGAGATAGCTATCGTCGTCAATGCGCTCGAGATTCAGCGATGAACGCAACCGGTCGTCACGGCTGATGTCGTAGCGGCGAAGGAAGGTGCGGTCCGAGGCGAAACGGGCGTTGCCGGTAAGGCTCCAGTGCGGTGAGAACTGGAGTTTGCCGTTGGCGTCGAGATAGCCGCGCCATGATTGCTGGCTTGCGTTGGCTGCGCCCGTCGACGTGCTACCGAGCGGAATGCGCGAGCTTCGCGTCGCATAGCCGGTAACCTGGAACGCGCCGAGGTTGGTGAGGTGCCGGTACTTGGCCGTCAACATCGGTAGCGAACCGGTGTAGAACGTGCCGGTCAGCGAAAGGTCACGGTTGTCGGCAATGCGCCAGTACCATGTCTCGCTGATTTCCGCGCCGTTTGCCGCGCCAAGGCGGAAGTCGGGAATCAGCAGGCCGGTTTCGGCGCGGAAATCCGACGTATGTCCCAGGCCGGGCAGTGGCAGGATCGGCACACCGAACATGCGCAGCGTGGCGCCCTTGTATTTCACACGCTTCTGCTTGGCATCGAAGTAGACGCGAGCGGCGGTGACTTCCCAGCTCGGCTTCTTCGGGCAGCCCTTGCTGTCTTCGACCGAGCATCCCGAATAGGCAGCATTCTCGAGCGTCATGTTGCCGTATTCGTCGCGCGTCCCGCGCTCTGCGGCAAGGCGCCCGCCGGTGCGAAGGACGACAAGCAGGTCCTCGATTGCGCCGGCCTTGAACTCGTCGGTCAGCTCCACCTTGTCGGTATAGACGGTATTTCCGTCCTCATCGACGAAGCGGATATTGCCTGTGGCAAGGATCTGCCCCGTTGTGCGGTCCCAGGTGACATTATCGGCGCGGACGGTCTGCACATCGTGGCGGAGCACGACGTTGCCGTCGGCAAAGACCTTTTCGGCGTTGCTGTCGTAGCGAACCTTGTCCGCCTCGAAGCGAACGACATCGTCGACCGAGGATTCGTCGCCGGCCGGCGAGGAAAGCGGCGCTTCCTGCGCATTCGCCTGCGCACAAAGTGTGGAGAATAGCGCCAGTGCCGAGGAGGCAGCGGCCAAGCGCGCAAGGCGCAAGCGTCGATCAAGGGCTTGCGGCTGCGGCCGCCGGGCGGGTTGCATGCGCTTGCCTATCGCACCAGTGCACCCTAACTGCAATTCCACAATTTCCGCTTCCCGCCCAGCTTGCGTCGAAGTGTGACGTCCATTCCGTTCAGGAGTTCCCGATGAAGGTCGTTTTCCGCACCAGCGATGCCCCGCTTCCCCGTCTGGTCGCCCGTCTCGTAGCGCAGGATGCGCTGCCGTCCGATCTTGACGCAGTGGTGCGCGAAGGCGCTTCGGCCGCCCGGTTTGCCGGAAAGGTGGGGCAGGTGTTCGAGGCCTTTGTCGCAGGCGATCCAGGCGTGAAGCGGCTCGCCCTGGCCGGGATGGGCAAGGCAGACGCCGCCGATCGCAGCGCCAGTCTCGAGAAGGCCGGCGCAGCACTGACCGCCAAGTACCTGACCTCGGGCGAGACTTCGCTTGCCATCGATTTCAGCGGTTCCGGCCTGTCTGGCACCGAGGCGGCGTCGGTGCTGTTTGGCGCAAGGCTGCGCGGCTGGCGCCACGATGTCTATCGCACGAAGCTGAGCGATGAGCAGAAGCCATCTCTGACCGAGATCGTCGCGGTCAATGCCCCGGAAGGCGCTGCGGCAGCCTGGGAAATCGAATCGGCGCTTGCCGAGGGCATCGAGTTCACGCGTGAGCTCGTCGCCGAGCCCGCCAACATCATCTACCCCGAAAGCTTTGTCGAACGCGCCAAGGCGCGGCTCGAAGGCACCGGCGTCGATATCCTCGTGCTTGGCCTCAAGGAGATGACCGAGCTTGGCATGGGTGCGCTGCTCGGCGTGGCGCAAGGTTCGGTGCGTGAGCCCAAGCTTCTGGCAATGCGCTGGAAGGGTGCAGACTCTGACAAGCCCACCGCCTTTGTCGGCAAGGGCGTCACCTTCGACACCGGTGGCATCTCGATCAAGCCAGCTGGTGGCATGGAAGACATGAAGTGGGACATGGGCGGCGCTGGCGCTGTCGCTGGCACCATGCTCGCGCTGGCCAAGCGCAAGGCCAAGGCCGACGTGATTGGCGTGTGCGGCCTTGTCGAGAACATGCCCGATGGCAACGCCCAACGACCTGGTGACGTGGTCACCTCCATGTCCGGCCAGACGGTAGAAGTGATCAACACCGACGCCGAGGGCCGCCTCGTGCTTTGCGACGCGCTGACCTGGGTGCAGAAGGAATACTCGCCGAAGACGATCGTCGATCTCGCCACGCTGACGGGGGCCATGATCATTTCGCTCGGTCATGAATACGGCGGAATGTTTGCCAATGATGACGATCTTGCTGCAAAGCTCGACGCTGCGGGCAAGGCCTCGGGCGACAAGCTGTGGCGCTTTCCGCTCGGCCCCTCCTACGATAAGCTAATCGACAGCCCGATTGCCGACATGAAGAACGTCGGGCCCCGCTATGGCGGCTCGATCACCGCAGCGCAGTTCCTGCAGCGCTATATCGACAAGGGCGTGGCGTGGGCACATCTCGACATCGCCGGCATGGTCTGGGCCGACAAGCCCGGCCAGACCTGGGACAAGGGCGCCACCGGCTTCGGCGTGCGCGTGCTCGACCGTTACGTCCGCGACGTGCTGGAGGCCTGAGGCTTTCCCATGCCCAAAATGCGGCGCAAGTCAGATCTGCCGACCAAGACTTGCGCCGCTTGCGGGCTGCCCTTTACCTGGCGCAAGAAGTGGGAGCGGGACTGGGACAACGTGAAGTTCTGTTCCGACCGCTGCCGTAGCGGCAAGAGCAAGGTGGCTGGCTGATGCGCGTCGATTTCTACCAGCTTACCAATGATCCGGCCGAACAGGTCCTGCCGCTGATTGCGCGCAATTCCCTTGGCGCGGGTGAGCGGCTGCTGGTGGTGTCGGAGGACGAGGCGCAGCTCCGCCGCGTCAGTGAGGCGCTGTGGACGCGCCTGCCCGAGACGTTTCTCGCCAACGGCCGGGCAGGAACCGGCAACGATGACCGCCAGCCGATCCTTCTGGCGGATGTCCCCGAACCGGCCAACGGCGCCATGTATATGGCGCTAGCCGATGGTATTTGGCGAGAGGGCGAGTTCGAACGGGTGTTCCTGCTGTTCCCGCCTGCCCGCATCGATGACGCACGCGCCTGTTGGCGCATGCTCGGCACGCGCGAAGGCGTCGAACGTCGTTACTGGCGGCAAGAGGGTGGCAAGTGGAAGGAAGGGCCCTGAGCGCCAACCTTGCACCGCAGCACAAACATCGCTAGGGGCGCGCGCAATCAGATCTCCCCTATCGCAAGGAACGCTCCCATGGCGGTTACCCGCACTTTCTCGATCATCAAGCCCGACGCCACCCGTCGCAACCTGACCGGCGCGGTCACCAAGATGCTGGAAGAAGCAGGCCTTCGCGTCGTCGCTTCGAAGCGCATCCACATGTCGCGCGAACAGGCTGAAGGCTTCTACGCGGTTCACAAGGAACGCCCCTTCTTCAACGACCTGGTCGAGTTCATGATCTCGGGTCCTGTTGTCGTGCAGGTTCTCGAAGGCGAGAACGCGATGCAGCGCAACCGCGACATCATGGGCGCGACCAACCCTGCCAACGCCGAGCCGGGCACGATCCGCAAGGAACTGGCTGAATCGATCGAAGCCAACACCGTCCACGGTTCGGACTCGGACGAGAACGCGGCGATCGAAATCGCCTACTTCTTCAAGCCGGAAGAAATCGTCGGCTGATCGGCGAAAGCCGCCGCTGATTTAAGGGCCGGGGCAGCGATGCTCCGGCCTTTTTCGTGGGGGCGACACCGACCTTCAGCCAATGTTGCGCGGATGCAACGCTTCGTTGCAAATCACAAGTTATCCGACATAACCATAATTGTAAGCGGGGCATACAAGGCGTAGGCATCCTTTTGTTCCAACACGAGAACGCTGAGGCCTTAGGTCTCTTCAGGGAGGATACCTGATGTTCACAACCCGCGCTTCCGCGCGCCTGCTGGCGCGCACCAGTCTGTTTGCCGCTGCAGCTTTCGCACTTTCGCAGCCCGTTCTGGCGCAGGACGCCGCTCAGGATGCGGCCTCGTCCGAAGACGGCGGCGAAATCATCGTGACCGCGCAAAAGCGTGCGCAGTCGCTTTCCGACGTTTCGCTTTCGGTTGCCGCTGTCGGTACCGAGCAGCTGGCCGCCAACAACACTGTCAACCTCGAAGGCCTGCAGGCGCTGGTGCCTTCGATCAGCTTCGGCAACGACTTCAACTTTGCCAAGCTGTTCATCCGCGGCATCGGCCTGTCGAGCTCGCTGCCCGGCGTTGACCCGTCGGTCGCGCTCCATGTCGACGGCGTGGTCGTCGGCCTCGCGCAGGCGCAGCTTGGCTCGATGTTCGATCTCGAGCGCGTCGAAGTTCTGCGCGGGCCGCAGGGCACGCTCTATGGCCGCAATGCCACCGGCGGCGCGGTGAACCTGATCACCGCCAAGCCCACCGACAAGCTTGACGGCTACGTTCGTCAGACCCTCGGCGGCGATGCCTTCCTGGTGCAGACGGATGCTGCGATCGGCGGTCCGATCACTGATGGCGTACGTGCGCGCGTCGCGGTTCAGCGCATCAAGCGCGATGGCTTCGGCATCAACGAATTCACCGGCAACGAGATCGACAACGCCAACCAGTGGTCGGTGCGCGGTCACCTGCAGTTCCTGCCGACCGACAAGCTTTCGATCCTGCTGACCGGCGAACTGCACACCGAGAACGATCGCTCGCTGGCCGTGAAGTTCCGCGAAGTTTCGTTCCCCGGCACCCAGGTTGCGAGCCTGACCGCACTGGGCCAGCGCACCAACGCCGATGGCAGTGCTGCGTCGTTTGCCAAGAACGTGCGCAACCTCAACACCAACTACGATCCGATCAACGATCGCAAGCAGTATGCCTTCACCGGGATCATGGACTACGCAGCGTCCGATGCGGTCTCGGTGAAGTCGCTGACCAGCTATCGCAACTTCCGCGCGATCTTCTTCCACGACTTCGATATGTCGTCATACGCCGGTTATCCGCTGGCGCAGACCAACGCCGTGCGCACCAGCGCCAACCACTGGCAGCCGGTGTTCGAAAACCAGTTCAGCCAGGAACTGCAGCTCAATGTCGATACCGACAAGCTGCACGCAGTCTTCGCCGGGTTCTACCTGAAGGAAAACATCCGCGTCGAGAACCACATCGGTTTTGACGTGCTGACCAACACCGATCCGTTCCGCGTGCAGTTTGACGGCAAGCTCGATGTCGAGACCTGGGCCGTGTTCGGCAACGTGACCTACGATCTCACCGAACAGCTCTCGCTCAAGGCTGGCGGTCGCTACTCGTGGGAAAAGCGCAAGATCAAGAACAACAGCGGGATCGGCACTGCCGCCACCGGCTTCGTGCTCGATCCGCTGCAGTGGGATACCTCGAAGACCTGGGACGACTTCTCGCCCTCGCTCGGTGTCGAGTTCCGTCCCAATGACGATGTGATGGCCTATTTCAACTGGTCGCGCGGCTTCAAGTCCGGCACTGCCGAAATCGGTTCGCGCCGTTCGGCCGTTGCGGTCACGCCGTTCGTGAACCCCGAAAAGGTCGAGGCCTTCGAAGGCGGCATCAAGTATAGCTCGGGCTCGCTGCAGACCAATCTTGCCGTGTTCTACCAGAAGCTCAAAAACGGCCAGTTCCAGCGGACCTTCCCGATCCCGAACCCGCCGTTCTTCGCCAGCGCGCTGGAAAACGCGGCGGAATCGCGGGCCTATGGTGCTGAGTTCGAACTGCGCTGGCGCCCGATCGATGGCCTCGCCATCGATGCTTCGGCAGCGTACCTCAACTCCAAGTTCACCAAGTTCTTCTCGAAGAACCCGCTGAACGCGGCGCTGTTCGGCCCTGGCGGCTCTTCGCTGCCTGACGAAGACCTGTCGGGCAACGCCACCCGCATGAGCCCGAAGTGGACGTTGAACTTCAACCCGACCTACACGGCCGACCTTTCGAGCGGTGCCAGCGTGGTGTTCGGTACGAACGTGTCCTACCGTTCGAAGCAGTACCACACCGAGTTCAACGACGATCGCATGGCCGCCGATGCCTATGTGATGGTCGATGCCAACGTGAAGTACCGCCACTCGGACGACCGGACTTCGGTCAACCTCTGGGTGCGCAACCTGACCAACGAACTGGTCTGGGCGGGCAGCTACGCGGTCGCTACCAGCCGCACGATCGGTGGTACGCTGATGCCGCCGCGGACCTATGGCGTGACGCTCGGCTACGAGTTCTGAGCCATCGCATAGGCGAAATGACAAGAGGCCGCCGGTTCACTCCGGCGGCCTTTTTGTTTAGGTAATGCGCCAGAGGAGACCTGAAGAATGCAGGGCATGGGTGGGGGCGATTGTCCCTTCGAATTCAACTTCGATGCGGCGACGTTCAAGGTCGGCGACACGGTCAGCTATCGCATCGTCGGCAGCCCGATGTTCGAGGGCATGCCCTTTGCGGCGGAACTGGTCGAAGTGCACGAAGACCATGTGATCATCGCGGGAGACCCCAACGATTCAACTGTGCGCTATCGCGGAACACGGGAAAGCAGGCCGCAGGTGCAGGCCAGCGAGATCTAGGCTGTTAAGGCCTGTTCCGCACGATACCACTGGGTCAGGCCCCACGCGATCCCGGCTATGGCAAGCAGGCCGAGCAAGATCGGCATCGTGTAGCCGAAACCAGTCGCAAGCAAGGCTGCGGCAACGAGTGTGGCAGTCGAGCACCCGAGATCCCATCCGCCCTCCGTCGCCATGTTGAAGCGCAACGTGCATTGCGAGCGCTGGGCCATGGCATAGAGCGGCGATAGCATGGCCGTTGCCAGCATCGGTGCGGCCAGCGCCCCGAGCGCCGTGGCGACAAGCGCGGGCAGGGGAGAGGCCCACGCCAGAGCCTTCAGCACCAGAACCGCAGCACCAAGGCCATAAGCGAGCGCAAGCGAGTGCGTACCGCGCCCGCCGTCGATCAGCCGGCCGATGATCAGGCTGCCTGCCGCTGCGCCCAGCCCCGCCAGTGCCAGCGCGCCGCCAAAGCTTTCGAAGCTCTGTCCCAGAGTTACGAACAGCGCGAGATTCCAGACCACCACCGAGCAGCCAGATTGCAGCCCTTCGGCAAAGTAGATGCGGCGCCCTGCGCTGACGATCGCGGGGTCTGCACGGCTTTCGCGGGGGATCGCCGGATTGGGTGCGCCGGCCAGCGGCAGGCCCGCAAGAAGTTGCATCGCGGCAATCACGGCAAAGCCGATGACTGGACCGGCGCCGGAAAGCAGAAAGCCCCCTGCAACTGGGGCAACGATTCCCACAGCGGCGGTAGTCGCCTGTTGGATCGACACCTGCCGACCCAACGCTGCGTTATCGCCAGCGGCCGAGACATAGGCGTGATAACCGGTCCAGTAGAGCACGCTGCCAAGCCCCGAGACGAGGATATACGTCAGGAGCAGAAGCCCCGTGCCCTCGACGAACGGCAGCATCAGGAACGAGGCAGCGCGAACGCCGCAGCCCAGCAACAGCACGGTGCGCAGTCCGTGCGCATGGGCGATAGGCAGCACCGCCGCACGCAAGGCGAAGCGCGAAAGCAGTACGAGAGCGAAGCTGGCCAGAGCAAATGCCGGGCTCAACCCCTGCTTGACCAGAAAGCCGACCACGAACAGCCCGCCGCTCGCCTCAACAAACGATTGCAGGCCATTATGTGCGTAGATTCGGCGGATGGCTGTGAGCTGCATTGCGCTCTTTAGAACTCCAGCATTGCGGCGAGCCGCTTGGGCGCCACGGCAGCCCAGCTGCGGCGAAGCCAGTCGGCAGCGTGCTCCCAATCGACATCGGACCGGTTGAGGATCAGCCCTGCCCAGCCGCTTGCGCCGTAGTAAGCGGGCCGGAACCAGGTGTCCTCGTCCTGCTCGATCAGGGCGGCCAGTTCATCCTGTCCGCTGGTCTTTACCAGCAAAGCAATGTGCGGGGTGCCGTGGTGCTGATCGTTGAAATAGGCGAAATACTTGCCGCCCACGCGCCAGCCGGGAGCACCGTGGCTTTCACGCTCTTCGACATCGGGAAGGGCGGCAGCGAGGCCGCGCACCTTCTCGAGTAACCATTCGGCGCTGTTCTCTCGCGCGACATAGCTGGCGAGCGTCCGGGAATAGAGCTGATGCTCGGCGAACAGGACGCGAGCGGCGAGACTGTCACCCGTATCGCCGGGGATGATCGCTACCGGCGTCTGGCCAAGGATCGGGCCATCGTCGAGTTCGGCTGTCACGAGATGCACGGTGCAGCCACCGTGGCTGTCGCCGGCCTCGATGGCGCGGTCATGCGTGTGCAGACCCTTGTACTTGGGCAGCAGCGAAGGGTGTATGTTAAGCATCCGACCTTCCCAGCGTCCGACGAACTCGGGGCTCAGGATGCGCATGTAGCCGGCAAGAGCGATATAGCGCGCCCCGGCCCTTAATACCTCGGCCTCCATCAGCGCGTCGTGTTCCGGCCGGGCGATGCCCTTATGCGGCAGGCAGAACGTCGCCACGCCTTCAGCTTCTGCAAGCTTCAGGCCCGAAGCATCCGGGTTGTTCGAGAGAACGAGGACGATTTCATAAGGACAATCCGCCGCACGGCTTGCATAGAGCAGCGCGGCCATGTTGGTGCCGCTGCCCGAAATGAAGACGGCGACGGGGACCCGGTCAGCCAATGTGGGTGGCTTCCCATGCTTCGCGGGCGGACCACGTCTCGACGCTGCCGGTGACGGTGCAGCCCTTTTCACCCGCAACGATCGTGCCCACGCGATAGACGGTCTCGCCCGCTGCGGCGAGATCGGCGGAGAGCGAATCGGCCTCGGCCGCTTCGACCGCCAGGATCATGCCGATGCCGCAGTTGAAGGTGCGGGCCATTTCCTCGGGCTCGATATTGCCCTGGGCCTGAAGGAACGCCATCAGGCGGCTCTGCTCCCAGCTGTCCGCATCGATGCGCGCATGCAGGCCTTGCGGCAGGACGCGAGGCACGTTCTCGAGCAGGCCGCCGCCGGTGATGTGGGCGAGTGCGTTGATGCGGCCCGAGCGGATGAACGGCAGCAGGCTCTTCACGTAGATGCGGGTCGGCTCGATAAGGTAGTCGATCAGCAGGCGTTCGTTGTCGAACAGGGCAGGGCGGTCCAGCTTCCATCCCTTGTCCGCCGCAAGGCGGCGCACCAGCGAGTAACCGTTAGAATGCACGCCGGACGAAGCAAGGCCGAGCAGCACATTGCCTTCGGCCACACGGTCCCCGGTCAGTTGTTCGCCACGCTCTACCGCGCCAACGCAGAAGCCGGCGAGATCGTAGTCACCATCGGCGTACATGCCGGGCATTTCCGCGGTTTCGCCACCGATCAGGGCGCATCCGGCCTGCTTGCAGCCCTCGGCAATGCCGGCGACCACGCGCTCGGCCACGCCATTGTCCAGGCGTCCGGTGGCGAAGTAATCGAGGAAGAAGAGCGGTTCGGCGCCCTGCACGATCAGGTCGTTCACGCACATGGCGACAAGGTCGATGCCGATCTTGTCATGCCGGTCATGATCGATCGCCAGCTTTACCTTGGTCCCGACGCCATCGTTGCCGGCGACCAGCAGGGGGTCGTTGTAGCCTGCGGCCTTGAGGTCGAAGAAGCCGCCGAAGCCACCCAGTTCCGCATCCGCGCCAGGGCGGGCGGTTGACTTCGCCAAGGGGCCAATGGCCTTCACCAGCGCGTTGCCAGCGGCGATGTTCACGCCAGCCTTGGCGTAGCTATAGCTCTCGGGCTTTTCCTGCTTGTCGCTCATGGTGCGCGCGCCTAGCGCTTTCCTGCTTGGATTTCCACTTTCGTTTCGGCAAAAGCGGGCATCCAGTTGCGGAATTCGAATTCCGTGTGCGTTAGTGGCCGGTCCTTCCGGCCATGACTGGTTTCGGAGTTCCCTTGGTCGCGCTGCATTTGCCATTCGAAAAAGCGAAGAACCGCAAGGCACTGATGCTGGGCATTGCCCTGATCGCAGGCCTCGGCGGGGCAGCGCTTGTCGCACAGATCGAGGGCGATCGCGGCATTCCGCCAATCGCCAGCAACGGCGATTACGAAGTGCGCGGCATCGAGGTAAACGTCTCCGGAGACAATGCCGAGGACGCGCGCAACAACGGTTGGCGTGATGCGCAGCGCAAGGCCTGGGCCAAACTCTGGGAGAGCAACGGCAGTGGCGGAGCCGCGCCTGGTCTCGACGATTCGACAATCGAATCGATGGTTTCGGCCGTCGTGGTCGAAAGCGAACAGATTGGTCCGCGGCGTTACATCGCCCGTCTTGGCGTGATCTTTGACCGCGCCCGCACCGGCGAACGACTGGGCATGACCGGGGTCAAGGCGCGTTCGGCGCCCTTGTTGGTCGTGCCCGTGCTCTACCAGGGCGGGGTTGCGACCGTTTTCGAAACGCGCACACCGTGGCAGAAGGCCTGGGCGGAGTACCGGACGGGCAACAGCGCCATCGACTATGTCCGACCGGCAGGGGCTGGGTCCGATTCGCTGCTGTTAACGGCCGGTCAGCTTGACCGCCGCAGCCGTAATTGGTGGCGACTGATCCTTGACGAGTTTGGGGCATCCGACGTCATCATCCCTGTTGCCCGCCTTGAGCGGCAGTTCCCGGGCGGCCCGGTCACGGGTACGTTCACGGCGCGCTACGGGCCAGACAACCGCTTCCTTGGCAGCTTTTCGCTGACGGCGCGGAGCGAGGCCGAGGTGCCCAAGATGCTGGAAGATGCCATCGGCCGGCTCGACGGCATTTACACGCAGGCGCTTGTTGCCGGCATTCTGAAGCCCGATCCCACGCTCAATATGGCTGCCGAGATTGATCCGAAGCTGATTGAGCAGACCTTGGCGACGGCGGGGCCCGTGGCGGTGGCAGCGAGCGTAGACGGACCAGTGGCAACGCCAAGTGCTGCAGCCACGCCCACCACCGCAGCGGCGGTTTCAACCTTCACGATCCAGTTTGCCACGGCTGACGGCCCGGCTGTCGACGCCGGCATGTCGGCAGTACGGAGCATTCCCGGGGTAAAGAGCGCGGTTTCAAGCTCGATCGCCATTGGAGGCACCTCGGTCATGCGCGTCACCTATAACGGTGACATCGAAGCCTTGGCTGCGGCTCTGCGCGCCCAAGGCTGGCGTGTCACCGTGGGCGCGGGCGCGCTGTCGATTCGCAAGTAAGCAGAATCGCGGTTCGGGCGTATAACTTGCAGATGTCGTCGCAGATTGCCCTTCCGCTGTTAACGGCTCGCAGTGCCGAGACTGTGGTCATAGGGCCGAGTCTGGAGCCTGTCATCGAAGCGCTAAAGTCGGCCGACAGTTGGCCGTTCAGAACAGCGATTCTCGTCGGCCCACCGCGTTCGGGCAAGAGCTTGCTGGCCCGCTGGTTTGCGGAATCCGGTGCGGGGGAGGTCCTTGACGGCGCCGATTCGCGGCCAGAGCACGAAGTGTTCCATCAATGGAACCGCTCGCAGGCATCAGGCCGCCCGCTGCTTCTGGTCAGCAACCGCGCGCGCGGGGAGTGGAAGGTTACCCTGCCCGACCTTGCCTCGCGCCTGGGCTCGGCCTTGCTGATCGAGATCGGCGCACCGGATGACGAGCTTGTGGCAGGCCTGATCGTGGAACATTCCGCGCGGCGAGGGCTTGTTCTGGGCGAGCAGGCGATTGCCTACCTCTTGCCCAGAGTGGAACGCACGCACGCAGAAATCGAGTTGCTGATTGAAACTCTTGACCGTCTGTCTCTTGAGCGTAAATCACCCGTCACCATATCACTGGTCCGCGACGCGCTTGCCGAGCGGACAGGGGAATTCCAGCCGCGCTTGCTTTAAGCGCCTGAAAGAGAGAGAATCAGGGCATGTTCAACGGCCTGATCGCCTATCTGGACTCGATCCGTTCGCGCGATCCCGCGCCCCGTTCGCGCTGGGAGATTCTCCTCTACCCGGGCCTTTGGGCAGTCGGCTTCCACCGAGTCGCGCATTGGCTGTTCGAGGCTGAGCTATTCTTCCTCGCTCGGCTGGTGAACCATTTCTCTCGCTTCGTGACCGCGATCGACATCCATCCGGGCGCCAAGATCGGCAAGCACCTGTTTATCGACCACGGTTTTACCGTCATCGGCGAGACGGCCGAGATTGGTGACAATGTCACCATCTACCAGTGCGTCACGCTCGGCGGCACCAACCCTGCCAACGGCGTCCCCGGAAAGCGTCACCCGACGTTGAGCGACAATGCGATCATCGGTTCGGGCGCTCAAATCCTCGGGCCGATCACAGTCGGTCCGCGCGCGCGGGTAGGGGCAAACGCCGTTGTGACCGACGATGTGCCCGAAGGCGCCACGATGGTCGGACTGAAAGCTCGCTCGACTCTGGTTCCTGCAGAAACGTGGCTCAAGGAATTCATTCCCTACGGCACCCCGTGCAAGGAGCCGTGCGAACCCAACGGCGGTACGCGAGTCGATGAACTTGAAGCCGAAGTGGCAGCCCTCAAGGCACAGGTTGCGGCGCTCGTCGCCGCTCAGACGGGCGGTGACGATACGTCGCCCGCGCCGACCCCGACGACGGTTGGCAGAAGGAACCGCAGCTGAGCGTGAACGGCCCTGATGCCGGGACGTCCGGCACCGTCGTCCCATTCCCGAACGCGCGTGCGATTCAGCAGGTCGGCTTTGACCGGCCCGAGTTGCTGAAGATCCTCGATCTCTATGGCCGCATGGTCGCAGCCGGGCTCTGGCGCGACTACGCGATGGATTTCGGCAAGGAAGCTGCTGTCTTTGCAGCATTCAAGCGAACAGCGGAACGCCCGACAGCGCGGATCGAAAAACGCCCGTCGCTGCGCAGCAAACAGGGCATGTGGGCACTGTTCGGGGAAGCTGGGCAAGTCCTCAAGCGCGGCCATGACCTGGCGGGCGTCCTGTCTCCGCTTGAACGCCGGTTGATGAAGATCGTCGAAGACTAGAGCGAAATACGTTC
>JBEQCK010000052.1:0-19272 GCA_041639335.1 Novosphingobium sp. | reverse complement strand
AGTGGGTGATCCCGGCAACTCGATCGTGGCGAACAAGCCGGTGGCCGACATCATTTCGGAACGGCTGCCAAATACGCTGACTCTGGCAGGCCTGACAGCCGCGCTTGCGGTGCCGTTCGCGTTCCTGATTGGCATCGTGTCAGCCGTCAACCGAGGACGGGCGACGGATCGGGCGCTCAACATCATGACGCTGGCAATGGTGGCCCTGCCGGAATTCCTGGTGGCGACGATTGCCGTGCTGGTGTTCTCGGTCAAGCTGTTGTGGCTTCCGTCGATCACGATCGTGCCGCAGGACCCGACGCTGGGTGAGTTCCTTCGCGCCTATGCCATGCCGGTGATGGTGCTGGGCGTGGGCGTGATCGCGCAACTGGGCCGGATGATCCGCGCCGCGATCATTGCCGAACTGGACCGGCCCTATGTCGAGATGGCGCGCCTGAAGGGTGTTTCGCCGCGCCGCCTGATCGTGCGCCACGTCCTGCCCAATGCAGTTGGACCGATTGCCAACGCGATGGCGCTGAGTCTGTCCTACCTGTTCGGCGGGGCGATCATCGTGGAAACGATCTTCAGCTATCCGGGGCTGGCCAGCCTGATGGTGAACGCGGTCACCTCGCGCGACATGCCGCTGTTGCAAGCCTGCGCGATGATCTTCTGCGCGGCTTACCTGCTGCTGGTGCTCATCGCCGATACAGTTGCAATCCTTGCCAATCCACGCCTGCGACAGGGATGACCATGGCCAATCTCGTCCGCCGCGCCATGCGCTTGCCGCTTTCGGGCAAGATCGGTCTTGCGCTCGTGCTGTTCTGGATCGTGGTTGCGGTAATCGGGCCGTGGATCGCACCCTATCCGCCGGGCTCCTTCGTGAACGAGGAAGTCTTTGCCGGATCGAGCAGCGCATATTGGCTGGGAAGTGACTTCCTGGGGCGTGACGTGTTGAGCCGCCTGCTTTCCGGGGCACGCTTTACCGTGGGGCTTTCGGCGATAGCGGTGGCGATTGCCGCCGGGATCGGCACCGGCCTTGCGTTGACGGCAGCGGTGGGGCCGCGCTGGCTTGACGAACTCCTTTCGCGATCGATGGACACGCTTATCTCGATCCCCAGCAAGATTTTTGCGCTGGTGCTGGTGGCGGCTTTCGGATCGTCGCTGGTGCTGTTGACGATGATCATTGCGATCACATACGTGCCCGGCAACTTCCGCATCGCCCGCTCGCTGGCGGTGGGGCTGGCCAAGCTCGACTATGTCGAGGTGGCCCGCGCGCGGGGCGAGGGGCGCTTGTACCTGGCGCTGGTGGAAGTGCTGCCCAACATGATCAAGCCGCTGTTCGCCGATATCGGCCTGCGCTTCGTGTTCATCGTGCTGCTGCTGTCTGGCCTCAGCTTCCTTGGTCTGGGGCTGCAGCCGCCCGACGCGGATCTGGGATCGCTGGTGCGCGAGAATACCTCAGGGCTTGCCGAAGGCGCGCTGGCAATCGTTGCCCCGGCTGTTGCGATTGCCAGCCTCACCGTCGGCGTGAACCTGCTGATCGATGCCGCCACGCAGGGGAAGGCCGAATGACGATGCAGCCCCATGTGAACGTGCGCGGCCTGTGCGTGACTGTGCGTGCGGCTGACGGCTCACCTTTGCGCATCGTCGATGACGTCTCGTTTGCCATCCAGCGTGGCGAGGTGCTGGCGCTGATCGGGGAATCCGGTTCGGGCAAGACGACGATTGCACTGTCGCTGATGGGCTATGCCCGCGGTGGGGCGAAGATCTCAGGCGACATTTCCGTGGGCACGGCGACGCTCGACGGCGCCACCGGCAATAGCTTGGCGGCGCAGCGCGGACACCGCATCACCTATGTCGCCCAGAGTGCGGCGGCGGCATTCAATCCTTCGCGCCGGGTGATCGAGCAGGTGATCGAGCCTGCACTGATCCATGGCACGGCTTCGGATGCCGATGCGCGCAAATACGCGGTTGACCTTTTCGAATCGCTGGCACTGCCGAATCCGCAGACCATCGGCAGCCGCTATCCCCACGAGCTTTCCGGCGGGCAGTTGCAACGCCTGATGGCGGCGATGGCGCTGATCACGAAGCCGGATCTGGTAATCTTCGATGAGCCGACCACGGCGCTGGACGTGACAACGCAGGTGGAAGTCCTGCAGGCCTTCCGCGACGTTGTGCGAGAGCAGGGCGCGACCGGTGTCTACGTTTCGCACGATCTGGCGGTCGTGGCCCAGATGGCGGACCGCGTGCTCGTGCTCAATCGCGGCAAGGTGCGCGAGCAGAACACCGTGCGTGCGGTGCTGGAGACACCGGCTGACGATTATACCCGCACCCTGCTGGCAGCGGCCAAGCCGGTCGTGAAGGCAGCAGTGCCTACTCCGGCAGAAGGCGCGCCGCTGCTTGCGATTGAGGGTATCCATGCAGGTTATGGCCCGATTGATAGGAACGGGCGGCCGGCGCACCCGGTGCTGAGCGATGTCAGCCTGACGGTGCCGCGCGGCGGCGCTGTCGGGGTGATCGGGGAATCGGGCTCGGGCAAATCGACCGTGGCGCGTGTGGTAGCGGGGTTGCTCGCGCCCACCGCCGGGGCGGTATTGCTGGATGGTCAACCGTTGGCAGCATCGTTGAGCGCTCGCAGCCGCGAGGAGTTGCGTCGCATCCAGATCGTGTTCCAGAATGCGGACGTGGCACTGAACCCGGCGCATACCGTGGGCGAGATTCTGGGGCGGGTGCTGCGCTTCTATCACGGGAATAGCGGCAGCGCCGCCCGGCATCGCGTGGCAGAGCTGCTCGATCTGATAAAGCTGCCGACCGGGGTTGCAAACCGGCGTTGCGACGAGCTTTCGGGCGGGCAGAAGCAGCGTGTGAACCTGGCACGGGCATTGGCCGCCAATCCCGACCTGATCCTGTGCGACGAGGTTACCTCGGCACTTGATACCGTGGTGCGCGAAGCAATTCTCGAACTTTTGGCCGAATTGCGCCGGGATCTGGGCGTTGCCTATCTGTTTATCAGCCACGATATCGCCACGGTGAAGGCGCTGTGCGACGAGATCGTCGTGCTTTACAAGGGCACGCGCGTGGAAGCAGGCCTGAGCCGGACCTACGACGCGCCGCCCTATCATCCCTATACCGACCTTCTGATCTCCTCGGTCCCGGAACTGCGCACGGACTGGCTTTCCGGGGTAGCGCAGAAGGGCAAGCCGCAGGTCGGCCTGCCGGTGGACGATGCCGGGCTGTGCCGTTTCCTGCCGCGCTGCCCCGTGGCGATTGCGGGACGCTGCGATACGAGCCCGCCGCCGCTGCAGTCCATGATTGCTGGTAATCTGGTGCTTTGCCATCGGACCGAAGCCGAACTGGCGGGCTGAGAGATTCAACAAAACTGGAAATCGCCTTGAAGTTCATATCCGAAGAAGAGTCCGCCGCACTGGTGACGCATGAGATGGCGTTTGCTGCCGCGCGCGAGGCGTTGTGTGCTGTGGTGGAAGATGCGGTGCTGTTCCCCGCCGTGCTGGCGCATGGCACAGAGCCCACCAACCGCTTCTCGATCAAGTCAGCCTCCACCGGCAGCTTTGCCGGGCTGAAGGTCGGCTCGTTCTGGCCGGGCAATCCCGATATCGGCTTGCCCCGGCATAACTCGGTGATCCTGCTGTTCGATCAGCGCATTGGCCGGGTCGAATGGGTGATCGAGGCAGGCAAGGTGAACGCCTATCGTACGGCGGCGGCCGATGCGGTTGCCGCCGATGTGCTGGCGCGGCCAGACGCTGCAGTGCTGACGGTGTTCGGCGCAGGCAACCAGGCGCTGTTCGAATGCCTTGCCATCTCGCGCGTCCGGCCGATCCGCCAAGTGCTGGTCGTGGCGCGGGACGAGGCGAAAGGGCGGGAGTTCGTCGAGGCGCTGAAGGCCGAGGGGCTGAATGTCGAACTGGCCGAGGCGAAGGACGCGTGCGAGCGGGCCGACATCATCGTGACGGCAACGCCAGCGCGTGCGCCGCTGTTCGACGCGGAGTGGGTCCGTCCCGGCACGCATGTTGCCAGCATGGGGTCTGATGCGGCAGGCAAGCAGGAACTGCCGCCGGCGTTGTTCGAACGCGCGGCACTGTTCTGCGATTATCCGGCGCAAGCGGTGGTGATGGGCGATCTGCAGCACTTTACGGGCGATCGCAGCCGGATCACGGCGCTTGGCGATGTATTGCTGGGCCGGGCCCAAGGCCGAACGTCGCCTGACCAGATCACCGTGTTCGACAGTTCGGGCATTGCCCTTCAGGACCTGACGATTGCCCGCAGCCTGATTGCCGCCAAGACCCTTGGTATTGAAGAATCGGAAAGAGAGAACGCATGACAACCTTGGAAGCCGGGCAGACCGCAGTTGGCGCGGTGGTGGACATTCGCGCCTATGCGCCCGTAGCGAAACCATCGGCAGACTGGCTGGATGGCCGAGCCGCACCTGCCTTTGCCGACGACAAGGCGGTTGTTTCTGCCTTTGCGCTGCGCGGTGAGGGGCAGGTTACTGCGCTTCCGACTGACGAGTTCGTACTTGTGCTGAACGGCAGGCTAGAGATTGCGGCGGAGGATGCCACGTTGGTGTTGGGCCCCGACGATTGCTGCGCCCTGCCGTTTGGTTGCAGCTTTGGCTGGACTGCTTCGGACGATTTTATGGCGGCGGTTTATTCGGCGCCGACGGATCGCGCAGGCAACCGGACCACTCCGGTGATGATCGACAAGAACGCGCCGCTCAATCCCTCAAGCCCGCCGGCGAACGAAAACCTGCTTGGCGAAGTGCCGACCTGCCGCGGATTCTCCGACTACGTATCGGCCAATGCCGAGTTCTGCGCCGGGACGTGGGATTCCACGCCCTATCATCGCAAGCAGATCCCCTACCGTCAGGTCGAGCTGATGCTGCTGATGGAAGGGGCGGTTACGTTCACGGATGGGAATGGCAGCGTATCGTTCCACAAGGGTGACGTGTGCATGTTCGTGCGCGGCGATGGCTGTGCCTGGCTGAGCGAGGAATACGTGAAGAAGGTCTTCGCAACGCAGCGCCCGCTCGGCTGAACCCGATGCATCAGGGGCGGCATAATATTCCGCCCCTGATGGTATCTTGCGCATGACCGCCGTGCAGACTTTCGGCTTTCGGAACATTTTGCCAGCGCGAATCCGCTTTAACCTTGGGCACGGCGCCGTAGTCTGATTTTGCCTGCGGTCGCGCGAAGGAGTATTCTGGGAATGTCGGGGGCCATGGTCGGGAGCGAAAGCAACGGCGTGATCGCGATGCGGGCAGACCACCTCGATCAGGCGCAAGGCCTGTCGCAAGCCTTGAAGTGGCCCTATCGCCTGGAAGACTGGCAATTCGCCTTCGAATTGGGCCGTGGCTTCGTCATGGAAGCTGAGGGCAAGCTGCTCGGGACCGCGCTGTGGTGGCCCTATGGCGACGATTTTGCCACGATCGGCATGATCATTGTCTCGCCCGATGCGCAACGGCAGGGGATCGGTGGGAAGCTGATGGCGGCACTGCTGGCGGATGCCGCGGGGCGCCGGATAACCCTTATCACCACCAAGGACGGCGAGCCGCTCTACACGAAGCTGGGGTTCGCACGTTGCGGCTTCATCACCCAGCATCAGGCGGTGCTTGACCATGTTCCGGCAATCGACACCGCGGTGCCGGTGCGGGCGGCAACGCCGGGGGACCGGTCTGCCATCGACGCGGTTGACGCCGCGGCTTCGGGTATGGACCGGCGGGTGTTGCTCGACGCGCTGCTTGGCGTGGCAGACGCGGTGGTGGTTGAACGAGATGGCGGCATCTCGGGCTATGGCTGTGTCAGGCGTTGGGGGCGCGGCGTGGTGATCGGGCCTGTCGTCGCGGCAAGCGCGCAGGATGCCAAGGCTGTCGTTGCAGTGCTCGCATCGGCCTATGAAGGCGTGTTCGTGCGGATTGACGTTACTGAGACGAGCGGCCTTGCGCCGTGGCTGGAAGAGATCGGACTGCCTCAGGTTGACCGGGCCCCGGTCATGGCGCTTGGCAAACCGCCGGTTTCTGTACCAGGCGCCATGCTGGTGGCGCTTTCGAACCAGTCGCTGGGCTGATGCTATTCTCACAGGCGGGATAATGATGACGAAAACTGCTGTTCTCGATGCCATAACGGCAACCCCGGCTTCGCTGGATACGGTGGCCACGCCGGCCCTTATCCTCGACGTGAGCAAGGTGGATCGCAACATTGCCCGGCTGCGCGCGCATCTGGCCAAGTTGGGAGCTGGGTTTCGGCCGCACGTGAAGACGAGCAAGTCCGTGGACGTTGCGCGCAGGCTGTTTCCTGAAGGAATCGGCCCGATCACGGTTTCGACTTTGGCTGAAGCCGAATATTTTGCTGACGGTGGCTTCACCGACATCACCTATGCGGTGGGACTGAGCTTCAATCGGATCGAGCGGGCGCGCAAGCTGGTGGCCAAGGGCGTGCGGCTTTCGGTGCTGATCGACACGCTGGAGCAGGCTCACGCTCTGGTAGAGGCGGCGTCCGATGGCGGCCCCATGCCGGCCGTGCTGATCGAGATCGATTGCGATGGGCATCGCGGCGGTGTCCTGCCCGATGATCCGGCTCTTGTCGCCATAGCAGATGTGCTGCGAGACGGTGGGCTGGAGCTGGCGGGCGTTCTGACGCACGCCGGGGAATCCTACAATGCGCGGGGCGGTGCAGGCCTGCCGGAAGCGGCGGAGGGCGAACGTGCCGCTGCGGTTGCGGCGGCAGAGGCACTTCGCGCTGCAGGACACGCATCGCCGGTGGTCAGCGTGGGGTCGACGCCGACCGCGCATTTTGCGCAGGATCTGTCCGGCGTCACCGAAGTGCGCGCGGGCGTGTTCAGCTTCTTTGATCTGGTGATGCACGGGATCGGCGTGTGCGCAGTCGACGACATTGCCGCATCGGTGCTGCTGACAGTGATCGGCCATCGCCCGGAGAAGGGCTGGATCCTCACCGATGGTGGCTGGATGGCCCTTTCGCGCGACCGCGGGACTCAGCGCCATCCTGTGGACCAGGGTTATGGCCTCGTTTGCGACATTGACGGCAACCCGTTTGCCGACGTGATCGTGGAGGACGCCAGCCAGGAGCATGGCATCATCAAGGTACGCCCGGGCAGCAGCGGCGTATTGCCTGATCTGCCAATTGGTTCGCGGGTGCGGGTGCTGCCCAATCATGCCTGTGCCACCTGCGCGCAGCACGAAGCTTACAGTGTGGTGGACGGGAATGGCCGCGACATCATCGGCAACTGGCCGCGCATGCGAGGTTGGTGAGAGCGCCTTGTTTTCCAATGCCCGCGAGGGCGGAGAAACGATATGAAGATGGCTTCGTACTGGCTGGATAGCGCAAGCTCGTTTGCCTCGGGTGCGCCCGGTGGCCCTAGTGGCACTGCCGATGTTGCCGTGATTGGCGCAGGTTTCACAGGCCTTTCCGCAGCGCTGGCGCTGGCGAAGAAGGGTGCGAAAGTCGTCGTCCTTGAAGCGGACCGCGTTGCCGGCGCGGCTTCGGGCCGCAACGGCGGCATGTGCAACAACGGTTTTGCCCAGGACTACGGCGGCATGGTCGAGAAGTTCGGGCTCGAACGTGCGAACATGCTTTACCGCGCCTTCGATGCCGGGGTGGATCTGGTGGAGCAGATTGTGGCCGAAGAGGGCATCGCATGCCACTTCGGCCGCGTCGGCAAGCTGAAGCTTGCGGCGAAGCCCGAGCACTTCGAGAAGATCAAGCGTTCGCAGGACCTGCTGGCACGCAATGTCGATCCCGAGACGAGCCTGGTGATGCCCGAAGATCTGCCCTCGGAGATCGGTTCGGACATTTTTTACGGCGGGATGCTCTACGGCAAGAGTGCCAGCATGCACATGGGCGAGTACGGACAGGGCCTTGCCGAAGCGGTGGTGCGGCGCGGGGGCACGATCTTCGAGCACAATCCCTTGATCAAGATGCGCCGTGTTTCCGGCTCGCGTCACGAGCTGACGACACCGCACGGCAGCCTTGTGGCCAATCAGGTGCTGCTGGCCACGGGTACGTCTCGCGTCGGGCCGCTGGGCTGGTTTCGCCGGCGACTGGTGCCAGTCGGGGCCTATCTGATCGCGACCGAGCCGTTGCCGGTCGACCTGCTCGATCGGCTGACGCCGCGCCGGCGCAACACCGTCGATACGCGCAACTTCGTCAGCTACTTCCGTACCACGCCGGACAACCGCATCCTGTTTGGCGGGCGTGCGCGCTTTTCGAGCCGCAGCGATCCGGCGGCGGATGCCAAGAGCGGAGCGATCCTGCGCCGCTCCATGATCAACTTCTTCCCAGAACTGGCGAGTGCGCGGATCGATTACTGCTGGGGCGGCATGGTCGACATGACCAGTGACCGGCTTCCCCGCGCCGGGGAGCGGGAAGGCCTGTTCTATTCGATGGGCTACAGCGGCCACGGCACGCACATGGCGACCTACATGGGCAGGATCATGGCCGAGGTGCTGGACGGCAAGGCCGAGGCGAACCCTTGGCGCGACTTCGACTGGCCGGCCATTCCGGGCTATTTCGGGACGCCATGGTTCCTGCCGTTCGTTGGCGCCTATTACCGTTACAAGGACATGGTGGGATGAGCGATCCAGCGCAGGCGGCACTGCAGGCGGTGTTGCCGTTGACAGGCAAGGCCTACATCGGCGGCGAGTGGACTGATTTGCCCGGCGCCGAACTGCTGCCGGTAATCAATCCCGCCAACGCCACTTGCATCGCGCGAGTGGCGGCAGGCACGGCGGCGGATCTCGACCGAGCCGTGGCGGCTGCGCGGGGGGCTTTTGCAGCCTTTTCGCAAAGCCCAGTGGATGACCGGTTGGCTTTGCTGGAGCGCATCCACGCACTGATGGCCGAACGGGCCGAAGCTCTGGCGCAAGTGCTGGTGATGGAAATGGGCACTGCGATCAGCTTCGCCCGGGCGTCACACGTGCCGTTCGCGATGGGTCATGTGCAGGCGGCAATCGAGGTGCTGCGCGATTACGAGTTCCTGACGATGCGCGGCACAACCGCGATCGTGCGCGAGCCGATCGGCGTGGCGGCGCTGATCACGCCCTGGAACTGGCCGCTTTACCAGATTACCGCAAAGGTTGCGCCGGCTCTGGCAGCCGGATGCACGGTGGTGCTCAAGCCCAGCGAGCTTTCGCCGTTGAGTGCGATCATGTTCGCGCAGATCGTCCATGATGCCGGCGCGCCTGCAGGCGTGTTCAATTTGCTGAACGGTACAGGCAGCGAAGTGGGCGCAGGCATGGCTGCGCACCCCGACATCGACATGATCTCGATCACGGGATCGAACCGTGCGGGCGTGCTGGTAGCGCAGGGCGCAGCGCCGACCGTGAAGCGGGTGACGCAGGAACTGGGCGGAAAGTCTCCGAACGTGCTGCTGCCCGATGCCGATTTCGAGCGCGTCGTGCCGCTTGGCGTGATGGCCGCGTTCCGCAATGTCGGCCAGTCGTGCAGTGCGCCGACACGGATGATCGTGCCGCGCGCGGCTCTTGCAGAAGTCGAGGCAATCGCGCGGCGGACTGCGGAGTCCATCGTTGTCGGTGACCCGACAGAGGATGCAACGACGCTAGGGCCGATTGCCAATGCGGCGCAGCATCGGCGGGTGCAGACGATGATTGCGGTGGGCATCGACGAAGGGGCCAGGCTTGTCTGCGGAGGTCCGGGCTCTCCCGAAGGGCTTGACCACGGACTGTTCGTGCAGCCGACGATCTTCTCCGAGGTTTCCAGCGCAATGCGCATAGCGCAGGAGGAAATCTTCGGGCCGGTGCTGGTCATCATTCCCTACGATGATGTCGACGAGGCCGTGGCAATTGCCAATGACACGGATTACGGGCTCGGCGGCCACGTTCACGGTGCCGACCAGGAACAAGCCCGCAGAGTGGCTTTGCGCATCCGCACCGGACAGGTTCACATCAATGCCCCGGCGTGGGACCGTCACGCCCCGTTCGGCGGCTACAAGCGGTCCGGCAACGGTCGCGAGTACGGCCTTTTCGGCTTCGAGGAATATCTCGAGGTCAAGGCCGTCCTCGGTTTCGCATGACTTCGCAAGTTCACCGGAGAAGTAAGACATGCCCGCGCCTTTGAGGTTCATTGAATCCACCCCGGAACTGCCCGGCCAGGCCGACGTCGTCGTGATCGGCGCAGGAATTGTCGGCAGTTTCACGGCCTATTTCCTCGCCAAACGCGGGCTGAAGGTCGCGCTCATCGAAAAGGGCGTTGTCGGTGGCGAGCAGTCGAGCCGCAATTGGGGCTGGTGCCGCCAACAGAACCGCGACGAGCGCGAGCTGCCGCTGGCGACCAAGGCGCTTGACCTGTGGGAGCAGTTCGGGATCGAGAGCGGCGAGGAAACAGGCTTTCGCCGCTGCGGCCTGTTCTACGTCAGCAACGACGAAGCCGAAATTGAGACTTGGGCCAAGTGGGGCGAATATGCCCGTTCGATCGGCGTCAAGACGCGCATGTTGAACAGCCAGGAGGCGACCGAGAAAGGCAGCTTTACCAAGCAGGTCTGGAAGGGTGGCGTGCATTCGCAGATGGACGGGATTGCCGATCCGGGCTTGGCCGTCCCCGCTGTGGCGCGGGCGATCATGGCACTTGGCGGCACGGTGCATCAGGCCTGTGCTGCGCGCGGGATCGAGACGACCGGTGGCGCTGTGAGCGGCGTGGTGACGGAGCGTGGCACCATCGCCACCAAGCTGGTCATCCACGCAGGTGGTGCCTGGGCATCTTCGTTCATGCACCAGCTGGGCATACGCTTCCCGCAGGCGACAGTCCGCCAGTCGATCCTTGCCATAGGCACGGGGCACATGAGCTTGCCCGATGCCTTCTACGGCAATTCGATGTCGATCACCCGGCGCGGCGATGGCGCCCATGCGCTGGCCTATAGCGGGCGGGCCAAGGTCGATCCGACGATGCAGTTCATGCGGTTCCAGAAGCAGTTCCTGCCAATGTTCAAGCAACGCTGGAAGAAGGTATCGCCCGGAGGCCTGCAGGGCTTGCGGGCAGGCCACGAGACGCTTTCGCGCTGGGCGCTGGACCGTCCTACGCCGATGGAAGCGCGGCGCATCCTTGATCCCAAGCCTGATCCGAAGACCATGCGCCTGACCATTGAGCGTGTTTCTCGGTTGATCCCCGAGGTGGCGCGGGCTCCGATCATTGGGCAGTGGGCCGGATTTGTCGACAGCACGCCCGATGGCGTTCCCGTCATCGGTGAGATTCCGAGCATTCCGGGCTTCATTCTTGCCGCAGGTTTCAGCGGGCATGGCTTCGGCATCGGCCCCGGCGCAGGCCATCTGGTGGCCGACATAGCATCGGGGCATGATCCGATCGTTGACCCGCGCCCCTACCGTTTGTCGCGGTTCGATGCTGGCGCGCAGATCGACGTTTCCGAGTTCTAGTTGCGAGGCAGCATTTCCGGTTTTCGCAATAATCTTCCGAATACCCGGACAAACCGGCAGCTTCTTTTGAACCCTGGAAGTTAGAAGTGCGGCAGAATCGGCGACGCTCGCGGCGCAAGATCGAGACTTTCGCGGGAGTATCGGATGACAGTTCAGGACGTGGCGCAGATTGTTCTGCGGGACATGACAGCCGACGATATTCCAGCGGTTGCCGACTTGTGCTTCGAGCAGCAGTGGCCGCACCGTGAGGAAGATCTCGAAAAACTGCTGGCCATTGGTAGCGGGTTGGTTGCCGAAGTGGATGGCAAGACTTGCGGCTCGATCATGTCCTGGCGGTTTGGCAAGTCCTTCGCGATGCTTGGCGTCGTCATTGTCGCCGTGGCGCAGCAGGGGCGCGGGCTCGGGCGCCGGTTGGCGGACGCCATGCTGCAGCGGCTGGAAGACGTGACAGTGATCCTCAACGCAACGGATGAGGGGTTGCCGTTGTATTCCAGGCTGGGTTTCGCTCCACTTGGGCAGGTACACCAGCATCAAGGTGTGGCCCCGATCCAGCCCTTGGTCGAACTGCGCCCGGGTGAGCGCGTCCGACCGATGGGCGCAGCCGATGCAGGCGTACTCGATGCGCTCTATTCCTCGGCAACGGGCATGGACCGCAAGGCGGTGCTCGATGCCCTGCTGGCTGATGGCAGTGCGGTGGTCTTGTGCCGTGAGCACGTGCAGACCGGTTTTGCCGTAATCCGTCGGTTCGGACGCGGTTGGCTGATCGGGCCGGTGGTCGCGCCCGACGCAACCGGGGCAAAGGCCTTGATCGCACACTGGCTGGGCATGCAGGCGGGCAGTTTCTGCCGTATCGACGTGCCCGAGGCGGCCGGTCTGGGGCCTTGGCTCGAGGAGGTCGGCCTGCCCGAAGTGGGGCACGTCAAGCGCATGGCCTTGGGCCCAGCGCCCGTCCCCGGTGACGACGTCGCCATTTTTGCTCTTGCTGCACAGGCGCTTGGTTGAACATGCTGAACTTGAATGACCCAACCCTGCTGCGGCAGGCTGCTCTCGTCGATGGTGCGTGGATTTCTGCGGGGCTTCCCGCGCTTGAGGTAACCAACCCTGCCACGGGCGAGGTGATCGGCACCGTGCCAGACTGTGGCACAGCCGAAACGAATGCCGCAATCGAGGCCGCGCAGGCATCCTGGGCCGACTGGCGCAAGCGCACGGCAGGGGAACGCGCCGCGCTGCTTGAGGCGTGGCACGCGTTGGTCCTCGCAAATCTCGATGATCTTGCCCGGATCATGACCGCCGAGCAGGGCAAGCCGCTGGCTGAGGCGCAGGGCGAAATTCGCTATGCTGCAACGTTCATCAAGTGGTTCGCCGAGGAAGGCCGCCGGGTCGGCGGGCGCAACATAGCCTCGCCCGAGCGGGACCGCCGGATCATCGTGCTGACCGAGCCGGTGGGCGTTTCCGCTGCGATCACGCCGTGGAACTTCCCCGCAGCGATGATCACGCGCAAATGCGCCCCTGCGTTGGCCGCAGGATGCCCGGTAGTGATCAAGCCATCGGAGATGACGCCGTTCACGGCGCTGGCCCTGATTGAACTGGCACTGCGCGCTGGCTTCCCCAAGGGCACGATCAACGTCCTGACCGGCATGCCGCAGGCTATCGGCGAGGCGATCACGGCCAGCCCAGTGGTGCGCAAGCTCTCGTTCACGGGATCGACACGCATCGGATCGCTGTTGATGCGGCAGAGCGCGGACACCATCAAGCGGCTCAGCCTTGAGCTGGGCGGGAATGCTCCGCTGATCGTGTTCGACGATGCCGATCTGGATCTGGCGGTCAAGGCAACGATGGCAAGCAAGTTCCGCAATGCGGGTCAGACATGTGTCTGCGCCAACCGTATTCTCGTTCATGCGCCGATCTATGATGAGTTCGCCGCACGCTTGGGCACGGCGGTTGAGGCGCTCAATGTCGGCAACGGCATGGACGCCGGGACGACGACAGGTCCGCTGATCAACCGCGCGGCGACCGAAAAGGTGTCCGCTCATATCGAGGATGCGCTAGACAAGGGCGGCAAGGTGCTCTTCTCCGGCAAGGGCGCCCAAGGCGGCAATTTTGCCCGCCCGGTGATCATCGGAGAAGCGAATGCCGGGATGCGGCTCGCAAGGGAGGAAACCTTCGGTCCGGTCGCGCCGCTTTTCCGCTTTGAAACCGAAGATGAGGCCATCACGCTCGCCAACGATACCGAATACGGTCTGGCGAGCTATTTCTACACTTCGGGCCTCGACCGCGCGTTCCGCGTGGCGGAGGCGCTCGAGGCGGGCATGATCGCACTCAATACCGGATCGATCGCCATGGATGTGGCGCCCTTCGGCGGGGTGAAGCAATCGGGCCTTGGCCGTGAGGGCGGCACGCTCGGCATCGAGGAATATCTGGAAACAAAGGCCTTCCACATCGGTGGCCTGAAGATCTGACGCAGTTGGGGGCAAGGCGATGACGACAAATACCCGCAAGCACACGATCGCGGTGATCCCTGGTGACGGCATCGGCAACGAGGTGATGCCCGAGGGCATGCGCGTGCTGGAAAAGGCCGCGTCGCTTTATGGCTTCGAGCTGGAGCAGAAGTGGCACGAGTTTTCCTCGTGCGATTATTATGCCCGCCACGGCAAGATGATGCCCGACAACTGGAAGGAAGAGATCGGCCGGCCCGATGCAATCTTTTTCGGTGCGGTTGGCTGGCCGGATACCGTCCCCGATCACATCTCGTTGTGGGGTTCGATCATCCAGTTCCGCCGTGAGTATGACCAGTATGTCAACCTGAGACCGGTGCGCTTGATGCCGGGCGTGCCCTGTCCACTGGCAGGCCGGGAACCCGGTGACATCGATTTCTGGGTCGTCCGCGAAAACACCGAGGGCGAGTATTCGTCGGTCGGCGGGATCATGTTCCCCGGCACCGAGCGCGAACTGGTGATCCAGGACACGGTAATGACGCGCGTCGGCGTGGACCGCGTGTTGCGCTATGCCTTCGATCTTGCGCAGACGCGCGAGCGCAAGCACCTCACCAGTGCGACCAAGTCCAACGGCATTGCCATCACCATGCCGTACTGGGACCAGCGCGTGGAGGAGGTCGCAGCGCATTACCCCGACGTTACCCATGACAAGTACCACATCGACATCCTGACCGCGCAGTTCGTACTCAATCCGGATCGCTTTGACGTGGTGGTGGGCTCCAACCTGTTTGGCGACATCCTCTCTGACCTTGGGCCGGCCTGCACGGGCACGATCGGCGTTGCGCCTTCAGCCAATATCAATCCCGAGGGCAAGCACCCTTCGCTGTTCGAGCCGGTTCACGGCTCTGCGCCCGACATTGCGGGACAAGGCATCGCCAATCCGGTCGGCCAGATCTGGTCTGCCGCAATGATGCTGGAGCATCTGGGCGAAGCGGATGCCGCTGCCGCCATCATGCGCGCTGTCGAGCAGGTTCTGGCAACGCCCTCGGCGCGCACCCGCGACCTCAAGGGCGCGGCGGGCACGGAAGAATGCGGCAAGGCCATCGCCGAGGCGCTGCAATAGCGCCCCCGGCGGTTGGGGGGCTGCAGGCGACAAGTTCTGCCGCAATCGCGCAGAACCACAGGCCATCATGTCGGCAAACATGACCTTTCAGGGGAAAATGCCGAGAGCGAATCATAAGCTGGTCATGCCGGAAACGCCCGGCCATTCAGTCCGGAGGCCCATCGTGCGCAGGATTTCTCCATATATTTCAGCGGTAATTGCCGTGACGACGGTCGGGGCGGCGCTGGCTTCTTCAGCTGCCAGTGCCCATGCGATCTGGTTTGCACAGCGGGCAAAGCAGCTCGCCATGGTCTATGGCGTAGGCTCGGACGATCTTGACGCGGTGAAGCGCATGCCGCTGGTCACCTCGGTTACCGGCTACGATGCCGATGGCCTGCCGGTAACGGCAACGCTGCGGGCTGCAGGTGCCATTCCGGTGGTTGACAGTGATGAGCCGATGGCGGTGGTTGCGGCGGTGATGGATTATGGCATCTGGTCGAAAGATGCCGCCGGAACCTGGCACAACAAGGGCCTCGACGAGGTCAAGGACGCCACGGTAAGCGAGCATAACTACAAGTATGCCGTCCACATCAACCAGTTGCCGGCAAAGCCCATCCCGCTGATCCCGGGACACAAGCTGCAACTGATCCCTGCCGACAATGCCATTCCACAGGCGATGGGGCAGCCAATCCGGCTTCGCGCGATGTTCGAGGGCAAGCCTGCTGGCAACGTGGCGATCATGCACGATTACGTGAATGACCCCGATCAAAAGCCATCCATGACCGACGCTCAGGGCTATGTCACTGTGCCGGTGCGCAATCAGGGGCTGAATGTGATCGTCGGCATTCTGGTCGGCCCGTCAGATAATCCGGCGAAGTACCGCCAGATGGAGTATCGGTCCTCGCTGACGTTCGTACTGCCGCACCTGCCGGAATAACCACGGCTTCGGGGAGATTTGCAATGAACATCAAGACGGTTACTGCGGCCCTCGCAGGGCTTTCGCTGATCGCCTTCGCGGTGCCTGCTGGCGCCCACGGCTCGATGAAGCCGCTGCACGGCGGAATGGTTACCATGACCGGCGAGACTGTCGTCGAGCTGGTGCGCGCCCCCAAGGGCGTTGATGTCTACATCACCGAAGAGGATGAGCCGCTGGCCGCCTCGGGTTTTTCCGGCAAGCTGATTGTCACGGCTGCCGGGGCCAAGGCGGAAACGCCACTGGCGGCGCAGGCGGGCAACCGCATGTCGGCGCCGGGGCTCAAGATCCCGGCTGGCGCCAAGGTGGTGGTCGCCCTTACGGCCAAGCGCAGCGGGGCCAAGACCCTCGCTTCCTTCACGGTAAAGTGAGGCACTGATGGCCCGCCTCACAGCCATCCCGGTTCCGCAAGGACTGCTGCGATGGGCAGGGTGGGCCATCGTTGTTTTCATAATCATCGCCCTCAAGTCTGCTGCTCATGCCCACGGGGTGGGTGAGGACGACCGCGCCTTTATCGAAGGTGCCTCGGGCATGGCCATCGGCCCTTACATGTACCTTGGCGCCAAGCACATGGTCACGGGATATGATCACCTGCTGTTCCTGGTGGGCGTGATCTTCTTCCTCTACCGGATGAAGGACGTCGGCACATATGTGACGCTGTTTGCCATCGGGCACAGCACCACGCTGCTGCTGGGCGTCCTGTTCGACATTCGCGCCAACCCCTACATCGTCGATGCGATCATCGGGCTTTCCGTCGTCTACAAGGCGCTGGACAATTTGGACGGGTTCAGGACGATGTTCGGCTGGGCACCCAATCCCAAGGGCGCCGTGCTGATCTTCGGATTCTTCCACGGCTTCGGCCTCGCGACGAAGCTGCAGGACCTCACCCTGTCCTCAGACGGGCTTGTGCCCAACCTGATCAGTTTCAACGTCGGCGTGGAGCTGGGCCAGTTTACGGCACTGGCCGCGATCCTGATCGCGATGAATCTGTGGCGCTCTACCGGCAGCTTCCGCCGCAGTGCGATTGCCGCCAATGCCGCGCTCATGTGCGCTGGCTTCGTGCTCGTGGGCTATCAGCTTACCGGCTATTTCACTCAAGGACTGACGGGGGCGGCATGATGCAGACCGACGCGGCAACTCCGATAAATTCCATTCAGGTTCCGCCATCCACCCTTGCCAAGGCGACGGGCGGGGCTTTGCTGGCCGCTGCTGCCATTGTGGTGCTGTTCGTGATGCCGGCGGAATACGGCATCGACCCGACCGGCGCTGGGCGGCTGACGGGAATCTCCGGTATGGCGGCGGGCAGCGAGCAGAATACGGCGGCTCCTGCCGAAGCTCCGATTGCCGGACCGGTGACGCCGACAAAGGCCGCGATCATCCGCGAAGGCGACATGCGCAGCGATGAGATGACGCTCACCTTGGCACCGCACAGCGGACAGGAAGTGAAGGCGCACATGAACGCCGGGCAGAGCTATGTCTTCGAATGGTCGTCCAAGGGCGGACCGGTGAAGGCGGATATGCATGGCGAGAAGGTGGATGCTGCCGAGGGCGAATTCACCAGCTATTGGGAAGAGAAGCAAATGACGGGCGGCAAGGGCAGCTTCACCGCGCCGTTCGATGGCACCCACGGCTGGTACTTCCGCAACAAGGGTGAAACGCCGGTTACGGTCTCGGTAAGGACCACCGGCTTCTACAAGGATCTGTTTCTGCCGCAGGGTTGATGAAACCAGGGGCAAGACGTGATATTCGAAAGGGAAAGAGGGCAGGGACCATGGCCAGCAGTATGACATTGCCTCCCGGAGGCATAAAACTCGCAGCGGGAGGTGCGAAGACCACGGCCCATGCCCGCCTAGCCAACATTGATGCCCTGCGCGGCTTCGTGATGGTGCTGATGTTGCTGGATCATCTGCGCGAGACATGGTTCCTCAACTATCCGGTCACCGACCCGATCAACGCGCTGACCATCATCCCTGCCATCGGCTTTGCCCGGTTTGCGGTAAGCTTCTGCGCGCCGATCTTCGTCGCCCTGACCGGGCTTGGCGTCTACCTTTTCAGCGTAAACCATACGGTTGAAGAAACCACGGAATACCTGCTCAAGCGAGGCTTCCTGCTGATCGTGATCGAGCTGGTCTATCTGTCGCCACTTTATTGGGGGATCGTGCCGCAGCCGACTTTCTGGCTGCAGGTGATCTGGGCAATCGGCATATGCATGATCGCGCTGGCTGCGTTCATGCGCTTGCCACGGCCGGCGATCATCGCGCTGGGCTTGGCCATCGTTTGCTTCCACAACTTGCTCGATCCGATCGTGCTGACCAAGGACGATGCACTGTTCCCGGTCTGGGCCCTGCTGCACCAGCGTGACGCTTTCGACCTGCCGCTCGGCTTCGTGGCCAAGACGACCTACCCGATCCTGGCATGGCTAGGGGTGATCCTGCTGGGCTTCGGTATCGGGCCCTGGTTCACCGGTGAAGTGGCGCCCGCAGTTCGGCAGAAGCGCCTGCTGGTGCTGGGCTTTGGCATGATTGCCGCGTTCGTTATGTTGCGCCTTCTCAACGTCTACGGCGACAAGCCATGGTTCGTGGTGCAGGGTGATCCGGTTCGCACTGTCATCAGCTTCATCTCTATGACCAAGTATCCGCCCTCGCTGCTGTTCCTGCTGCCGACTCTTGGGGGCGGGGCGCTGCTGCTCGTGCTGTTCGAGAAGATCAATGACTCCGGCCTCGTGGCGAAGCTGGCGATCTTCGGCGGCGCGCCGATGTTCTTCTACCTCCTGCACCTGACCGTCCTGCGCATTCTCTATCACAGCGCCCTGGCGATCTGGGGGCCGAACGACGGCACGGCTTACATGTTCGAAAGCTATAACTGGGTGCTGGTGTGGTTCGTGGCGATGATCGTGCCGCTCTATCTGCCGACTGTATGGTACGCCCGGCTGAAGCGCCGCCGTCGTGACATAACCTGGCTCAAGTACTTCTGAGCTTGGCGTGACGCTGGCCTGAAGGGATCAGGCAAAGGAGGCGCGCGGCAGAATATGCCGCGCGCCTCAATGCCAAAAGGACACCGACAATCATTTTCTGGCGCATTCGGCGATACGCGCTCGGATCGCTGACATAGCCTGCAGGCAATGCTACGGAATGGAAGAACCGCGATGACAAACCCAACCAACCGTTCTCTCATCGATATCGACCGCGATCATCTGATCCATTCGGTCACTTCGTTCAGAGGACACGAGCAGCACGGCGCCATCGTGCTGGAATCGGGCAAGGGCATGTGGCTGACCGATAGGGACGGCAACCGGTTGCTCGATGCCTTTGCCGGGTTGTGGTGCGTCAATGTCGGCTATGGGCAGGACTCGATCGTCGAGGTTGCG
>JBEQCK010000051.1:0-19564 GCA_041639335.1 Novosphingobium sp. | reverse complement strand
CTGGGACCCGCAACTGTCCTCGCAGGCAATAGCGCGCGAATGGTCGCGGCAGACCTTCGGCAATGATCGACAGGTCGACGAAACCGTCACCGCAATGATGCAGCGCTCGCGCGAGGCGGTTGTCGATTATACCGGTCCCTTCGGTCTTGCTCACCTGTTCGGCACCGATCATCACTATGGCCCCGGTCCGTGGATCGCCGATCTCAAGCGGCCCGAATGGAACGCGGTCTACTATCACCGCGCCGATGCAGATGGCATCGGTTTTGACCGCACGGCCTCCGGCAGCAACGCCATTGCGCAATATGCCCCGGCCATCGCCGAGCGCCTCGCCCGGCCCGAAACCACGCCGCCGCAGTTCCTGCTATGGTTCCATCGCCTGCCATGGACCTATCCGATGCCGGGCGGAGAAACCCTGTGGCATGCCATGGTCCGCCGCTATGATCATGGCGTCGCCGAAGTCGATGCCATGCGTCGCCAGTGGGCCACGCTGAAGCCGCGCATCGATGCAGAGCGCTGGGCCAAGACGGATGCCTATCTCGGCATTCAGGCCCGCGAGGCGCGCTGGTGGCGCGATGCCAGCCTGGCCTACTGGATGTCGATCAACCACCTGCCCCTGCCCGCCGGCTCGCCAGCGCCCGCACATGACCTTGCCTGGTACAAGCAGCAAAGCTTCCCATACGCCCCCGGAGCGCCGCGCTAGCAGCCCGCACCCCCGCACCTATCCAAAACGCCAAGCGCGCCAAAGCCTGTGCTCCCGCATGATCTGGGCAAAAGATCAGGAGAGGATCACGTCATGCAGCGCCCGTCGCACGTCCCCGCAGATCGTGTGGTCGATATAGACATCTATCTGCCGCCCGGGCTCGAAGCCCAAGGCTTCCACCGGGCGTGGAGCGAGCTTAGCGCCGCCAATCCTCCCGTCGTGTGGACACCGCGCAACGAAGGACACTGGATCGCGCTGGGCGGAGATGCCTTGCAGGAAGTCCAGTCCGATCCGGAACGCTTTTCCTCGCGCGTGATCGTCCTGCCCAAGTCGGTCGGCGAGATGCACGGCCTCATTCCCACCACGATCGATCCGCCCGAACATCGCCCCTATCGTCAGTTGCTCAACGCTCACCTCAATCCCGGCGCGATCCGCGGCCTGGCCGAAAGCATCCGACAGACCGCGGTCGACCTGATCGACAGCTTCGCCCACAAGGGCCACTGCAACTTCACCGCCGACTATGCCGAACAGTTCCCGATCCGGGTGTTCATGGCGCTGGTCGGCATCGACGCGGCCGAGGCGCCGAAAATCCGCCACTGGGCCGAATGCATGACCCGCCCCGGCATGGACACGACCTTCGACGAGGCCAAGGCGGTGTTCTTCGATTACGTCGGCCCGCTGGTCGATGCCCGGCGCGGCGGCACTGGCGAGGACATGATCAGCGCGATGATCAATGCCGACCTTGGCGATGGCCGCCGCCTGACGCGCGACGAGGCCTTGTCCATCGTCACCCAAGTGCTGATCGCCGGGCTGGATACAGTGGTCAACGTATTGGGCTTCATCATGCGCGAACTGGCCGAAAATCCTCCATTGCGCGCCGACCTCAGGCAGCGCGGCGCCGACATCTTGCCAATGGTCCACGAACTGTTCCGCCGCTTCGGCCTCGTCTCCATCGCCCGCGAAGTGCGCCATGACATCGCCGAGTTCCACGGCGTTCACCTCAAGGCCGGCGACATGATCGCCATCCCCACCCAAGTCCACGGCCTTGACCCGCGTGTGAACCCCGATCCCCTGACCATCGACCCCGCCCGCAAACGCGCCCGCCACTCCACGTTCGGCTCTGGCCCGCACATGTGTCCGGGTCAGGAACTCGCCCGCAAGGAAGTGGCGATCACGCTGGAAGAGTGGCTGAAGCGCATCCCCGAATTCGCCCTCGGCCCGGACAGCGACCTCTCCCCCGTCCCCGGCATCGTCGGCGCCCTGCGCCGCGTCGAACTGGTCTGGGCCGCTTGAGCCCCCCCTGAACCAGCAACAGTTCAAAGGTCACCGTCACCCCGGGCCCCGACCCGGGGTCCCGCTTCCTTTGCGTCCAGATCAAAACCTAGCGCAACCGCTAGGTTGAGCCGACTCGCGCCTCAGTTCATAAAACAGGCAAGTCTGCCGGTTTTAATCCGGGCGGCAACGGAGAGCCTGATGCTGGACGCCATCAACCCCCACGGACTGCCCGAGCCGACGAGCGCGGAAGACCTCGCCGCAATCCGCTGCCCCGGCGCGCCGAGCATGCAGGAAATCGTCGCAAACGACGCCGTCCCCCCGCCGCCGGTCCTGACCATGGAGGAGCCACTCTACCTCGGCAGCGCCCCCGTTTCGGTTGACCGCTACTTCGATCAGTCGATCTTCGAGGCCGAGATCGAGCGCATCTGGGCGCGCACCTGGCAGTGGGTCTGCCGCGAGGACCACATCCCGGAACCCGGCGACTACTACACCTACGAAGTCGCCCACCTCTCCTACGTGGTGGTGCGTCAGGAAGACATGTCGGTCCGCGCCTTCGTCAATTCCTGCCTCCACCGCTCGACCAAGTTCAAGCGCGGCGAAGGCGTCGGCTCGGGCGACAAGCTGCGCTGCCCCTATCACGGCTGGACGTGGAACAACGATGGCACGCTCGCCTCGGTCCCCTGCGCCTGGGACTTCGCCCATGTCGATGCGAAGAAGTCCAACCTGCCCGAAGCCCGCGTCGGCCACTGGGGCGGCTTCGTCTTCATCAATCATTCGCAGGAAGGCCCGAGTCTCGAAGAGTTCCTTGCGCCCCTGCCCGAACACTTCAAGGACTGGGACATCGCCAACCGCCACGTCGCGGTCCACGTGGCCAAGGAACTGCCCTGCAACTGGAAGACCGCGCAGGAGGCCTTCCTCGAATCCTACCACGTGCTCGAGACTCATCCCCAGCTGCTGAAGGGCGTGGGCGATGCCAACGTCCAGTACGATTGCCACTCGGACACGGTCACGCGGTTCTATGCCGCCAGCGGCGTCAACTCCCCCCACCTCGCCACCCCCCTCAGCGAGGAAGAGCTCCTCGCCACGATGATCCTTGGCGACAAGGATTCCCGTGGCGAGGGCCTTACCGTCGGCCCCGGCGAAACAGCCCGCACCGTCATGGCCCGCCATCTGCGCAAGGTCATGGGCGAGGCCTACAAGTGCGATCTCTCGGCCGTCTCGGACAGCGAGATGATCGACACCATCGAATACCACGTCTTCCCCAACATGGTGCTGTTCCCCGGCCTGTCGCTGCCGATGGTCTATCGCTTCCGCCCGATCGGGACCGACCCCAACCGCACCCTGTTCGAGATCCTGTTCCTGCGCCCCAATCCCGAAAACGGGCCGGCGCCGGAACCTGCCGAACCCTTCCACGTCGCCGAAGACCAGAGCTACGCCACCGCCCCCGGCTTCGATCCTGCCATGGGCCACGTCTATGATCAGGACACCGACAACCTGCGCGCCCAGCAGCAGGGCTTTCGCGCCAGCGCCACCGGCGTCCAGCAGCTCGGCAACTATCAGGAATCGCGCATCCGCCACTTCCAGATGGTCGTCGACAAGTACCTGGCAGGAGCAGCCTGATGGCCTTCGACATGGAAGCCGAAGTCCGCGATCTTTGCGCTCGCCGCGACATTCACGATGCGCTGTGCCGCTACATGCGCGGGCAGGACCGGCTCGATCCCGAACTGCACCGCAGCGCCTTCCACGATGACGCCTGGGTGGACTGCGGCCTGATGCAGGGCGGCGCCGACGAGTTCGTGGCCTTCGCGCAAGCCTTCCTCGCCGACCTTGACGGCAGCCAGCACATCATCGGCCAGGCCCAGATCGACGTGCGCGGGGATGAGGCCAGCGGCGAGGTCTATTTCTATGCCTGGCACCGAACCACCGAAGACGGCGAGCCCAAGGACCTTGTCGTGGCTGGCCGCTATGTCGACGAATACACCTGCAAGAATGGTGAGTGGCGTATCAGCCGCCGCCGCGAAATAGTGGATTGGGCGCGTACCGACCCGGCGGCCGACGGATTCCTTGCAGGCAATCCGCTGGTAAGGCCGGGAAGGCGCGGAACGGACTTCAGCCAGACCCGAAACTGGCCAATTTGAGAACAGGATCGAGGACGCCGAAATGACGGTTCAGGACAAGATTTCCCGCTATTCCCCGGAGTTCGACGTTGCCGTGCGCGGCGACACGATCACCGCCGACCGCTACATCACGCGCGAGTGGATGGAGCTGGAGAACAAGCACCTCTGGCCCAAGGTCTGGCACCTTGGCGGGGTGCTGGCCGACCTTGAGGAAGAGGGCGATTTCATCCGCCACAACTTCGGCAAGGAATCGGTCGTCATGGTCAAGCAGGCCGACGGTTCCGTAAAGGCGTTCTACAACACCTGCCCCCATCGCGGTAACCGCCTCGTCCTCGGCGATGTCGGCTCGGCCCCGCGCCTGACCTGCGGCTATCACGGCTGGCAGTTCGATCCCGACGGCACGCTGGTCCACGTGCAGGACCCGGACGATTTTGCCGGCGGCAACCCCTGCGGCAAGGTCACGCTTTCGGAATTGCGCTGCGATACCTGGGGCCCGTTCGTGTTCTGGTGCATGGACGATGACGTTGCCCCCTTACACGAATGGCTGTGGCCCTATACCGAGCGCCTTGCCGGCTACAAGCTCGACAACTGGGTGCGCGTGTTCAATGTCTCGGCCGATTGCGATTTCAACTGGAAGATCATCCGCGACAACTTCAACGAGAGCTACCACCTCCCGACGATCCACCCCGAACTCGCCACCTTCATCAACGATGGCCTGCCGACCACCGTGTTCGAGATGTACGAGAACGGCCACAATGCGATGTGGATGATCGGCCACCAGGCCACCAGCCGCAAGGACTACGTCAGCGGCGACGTGCCGCCGGGCCTCTATGAAGCGGCCGAGGCATGGGGCATCGATCCCAAGGAATACCGTGGCCGCACCGCCGATATCCGCGAGGCCGTGATCAAGGCCAAGCGCGAGCGCGGCGCGGATGCGGGCTACGACTATTCGGGCATGACCGACCAGCAGCTGGTGGACTACTTCCACTGCACGCTGTTCCCGAACCTGACGATCACCATGTCGCCCGAACAGTGCCAGATCCTGCGCACCGAACCGCACCCGAGCGACCCCGAAAAGTGCATTTTCCAGCACTGGTGCCTCTATCCGCCGAACGCAAAGATGGCCGAAGTGCTGACCCCGGTCGGCATGGCCCCGCTGCGTCACGATGCGATTGCGCGCCACTCAGTCTACGGTGATGGCGTGTCGGTCGGCTATGTCGCCGATCAGGACCTGTCGATCGGCACCACCCAGCAGCAGGGCCTCAACTCGCGCGGCTTCAAGGGCTGCCTGCTGCCGGGCCAGGAAAAGCGTGTGCAGCGGTTCCACGAGAAGCTGAACGACATGGTGCTGGGGCATCCGACCAAGGTGCGGGAGTAACCAACCGCTGGCGTCCCCGCGCAGGCGGGGACCTCGGTGGTCTCACGGAACGTCAGGGTAAACCGACTGAGGCCCCCGCCTACGCGGGGGAGCAGGGAATTTGCGCCTTGAAGAGGGACAAGCAATGACCAGCACCACCATCACCCCCGGCCAAGCGGGCCCCCACGTCATGCAGGCCGCCTTCATCGTCGAGGACGTCGAGGCCGCCGCCAAGGCATGGATCGCCACGACCGGCATCGGCCCGTTCTTCATGGTCCCGCACATCGAACTGGCCGAGGCAACCTATCGCGGGGCACCCTCCGACGGCATCGACTTCTCCGTCGCGCTCGCCCAGTCCGGCGGCATCCAGATAGAGCTGATCCAGCAGCACTGCGACCGCCCGAGCGCCTATCGCGATACCATCGCCAAGGGGCAGACCGGCTTCCACCACTTTTGCATCTACACCGCCGACTACGACGCCTGCCGCCAGCGCTATGTCGACCAGGGCTTCGCCGTGGCCATCGACGGCAAGTTCGGCGCGATGCGCTTCTGCTATGTCGATACGTCTCCGGCCCTCGGCTGCATGATCGAGATCGTCGAGGAGGACGAGAACCAGACCTCCGCCTTCACCCGCATCGCCAAGGGCGCAGCCGGCTGGGACGGCGTGACCGACCCGATCCGGCCTCTGTTCGAATAGGATGTTCATGTAATGTTCTTCGATGTTTCCCCGGGGAAACATTCCAACAGAATTAATAAGTATCTGAGAGGAAACGATAATGCAGTGCCCTATCGAGGATCGCCTGGCGATCCAGGACCTGATGATCGCCTATGCGCACGCGGTGGATACGATCGGCAACATCGATGGAATCCTCGATGTCTTCACCGAGGATGCGGTGTTTGACCTTTCCGGCATTGGCCTCACGCCGCAACTCGGCCACGATGGCATCCGCGCCTTCTTCACCAATGTCTTCGCCAACATGGCGCATCACGCCCACTACCTGACCAACTTCGCGGTCACCGCCTACGCAGGCGATACCGCCTCGATGCGCGCCTATGTGATCGGCATGGGACAGGGCAAGGACGGCAGCAGCGTCACCGTCAACGGCCGCTACTACTTCGACGTGCGCCGGACCGAGGCGGGCTGGAAGGCCACGCGCTATACCATGGACTTCCTGATGCCGCTGAGCGGCACGCTCGATAACGCGAAGTAAAATCCACGCCTTGCATCCCCGCGCAGGCGGGGACCTCAGTGTGATTACGGAACGGTTCGGCAAAACGACTGAGACCCCCGCCTGCGCGGGGGTGCAGCGGCGAGTGATTGAAGATTTTGGACGGGAGAGACGACCAATGACCCAGCCCACCAAGGGTATCGATCGCCGCCAGATGCTTGCAGGCGCAGGCCTGACCGCAGCCGTCGCAGCAACTGGCGGCATCGCCACGGTAGCGCAGGCGGCAGACGCGCCCGCCACCGGCTGGGACCATGAATGCGACGTACTGTGCGTCGGCAGCGGCGCGGCGGCGGGCACGGCTGCCGTCACCGCGCTGGCGGCGGGCGCGAAGGTGATGATGGTCGAGAAGATGCCGATCCTTGGCGGCACCACCGCCAAGTCGGGTGGCGTGACGTGGATCTTCAACCACTTCATCTTCCGCGAGCAAGGCATCGAGGACGCCAAGGCCGACGCGCTGCGCTACACCGTGCGCTATGGCTATCCGCGCCAGTACAATCCCAACAGCCCCACGCTTGGCCTTGATGAAAACCGCTACCGCGTGGTCGAGGCGTTCTACGATCATGGCTCGGCCGCGGTCGATCACTTGCGCGAGCTGGGCGCGGTGCAGTTCAAGAAGTTCCGCCTCTTCCAGGTGGACAAGCCCGCGCCGGACTATGCCGACCATCTCCCTGAGAACAAGGTGCCGACCGGTCGTGCGCTGGAACCTGCTGTCGGCTCGGGTTCGACGCAGGGCGGCGGCAGCCTCGCCTCGCAGATGCACGCATACCTCAAGGCCAAGGGCGTGCCGATCCTGACGCGGACCCGCGTCACGCGTCTGGTCAAGGATGCATCGGGCCGGGTGATCGGCGCCGAAGCGAAGCAGGGCGACAAGGTGATCCGCATCCGGGCGAACAAGGGGGTGGTCTTCGGCACGGGCGGCTACAGCCACAACGTGCAGCTGTGCGACGTGCATCAGCCCGCCGTCTATGGCTCGTGCTCGCTGCCGGGATCGACCGGAGACTTCATTCCGATTGCGCAGGAAGCGGGCGCGATGATGGGCAATCTCGGCCTTGGCTGGCGTTCGCAGGTTGTGCTGGGCGAGGCGCTCAAGACACGCGGCATCGGCCTTGGCGCCTTCGTGCTGCCGGGGGATTCGATGATCCTCGTCAACAAGTACGGCAAGCGCGTGGTCAACGAGAAGCGCGATTACAACGACCGTACCCAAGCGCACTTCAGCTATGATCCGGCGCACGAGGAATACCCCAACCACCTGTTGTTCATGCTGTTCGACCAGCGCAGCATCGATGCCTTCGGCGGGGCCTTCCCGTTCCCGGTCAACAAGGCCGAGCAGCCGCATCTGGTCGAAGGGCAGACCTGGGACGAGGTCTTCGCGGGTATCGACGAACAGCTGGCCGGGTGGCAGGATCGCACTGGCGGCGTGCGCCTTGCGCCAGAATTTGCAAGTAATGCAAAGCAATCGATCACGAACTTCAATGCTTATGCGAAGAAGGGCGTCGATCCTGAATTCGGGCGCGGCAAGTACCTTTACGACCGCGAATGGCACCTGCTGTTCTCGGCCCGCCGCGCAGGCACTACGCAGCCGGAAAACCCTTTCCCGAACAACACGATGCACCCGTTTGCTGCCAAGGGACCTTATTACGCCATCGTCCTCGCGCCCGGGACGCTGGATACGGCAGGCGGGCCGCAGATCAATGCCAACTCGCAGGTGCTGGCAGCGAACGGGCAGCCGATCCCCGGCCTCTATGCTGCTGGCAACTGCATCGCTGCGCCGACCGGCCAGGCCTACCTCGGCGCAGGTGGCACGATCGGTCCGGCGGTAACCTTCGGCTATATCGCCGGTCGCCACGCGGTGACGGCATGAAGCGGCTTGCCCTCGGCGCTGGCCTGCTCGCGCTCGCCATCTCGGCACGCGCTGAAGAACCCGCGGCAACTGTCTATTATCAAAAGGATATCGTGCCAATCCTTGAGCAGAACTGTGCGACGTGCCACCTGACCGGGGAAGAGGCGGGCGGCATGTCGCTGGTTGGCGATGCGGCGATCGGCTTCCTGGTCGGCAAGCCTTCGGAAGGTGCGCCTGCGACCATGCGGGTAGAACCGGGCGCGCCGGACAAGTCCTATCTCGTGATGAAGCTGGAAGGCACGCATATTGACCATGGCGGTTCAGGGGCTCGGATGCCGTTCGGCGGCTTCCCGCTCGGTGACGGTGACATGGCAAAAATTCGCGCGTGGATCTCACAGGGAGCAAGATCATGAATGCAAATCTCGTATCGCTTGAAGGCAAGGTTGCCGTGGTTACGGGTGCGGGTGTCGGCATGGGCGCGGCAACCGCGCGCCTGCTTGCCGCGCGCGGCGCCAAAGTCATCGTATCGGACATCAACGCTGACACGGCCGCCGCGACTGTCGAGACAATCCGCGCCGAGGGCGGCACGGCTCACGCCGTGCGCACGGACGTTGCCGACGAAGCGCAGGTCGAAGCGCTGATTGCCGAAACGGTGGCCACGTTCGGCAGGTTTGATTGCGCGGTGAACAACGCCGCGATCACGCCCGATGTCCTGCCTATCCACGAGGCTGACATGGCCGTGTTCGACAAGGTGCTGAATGTCGATCTGCGCTCGGTCATGCTGTGCATGAAATATGAAATCCGTCAGTTGCTTGCACAGGGTTCCTCAGGATCGATCGTCAACATCGGCTCGGTCAGCTCGTTCCGCCCGCAGCCCAACAATGCGGCCTATGTTGCCGCCAAGCACGGCGTGATCGGCCTGACCAAGACCGGCAGCCTGGAGTATGCCGGCAAGGGCATCCGCGTGAACGCCGTCCTGCCGGGCGCGATCGACACGCCGATGCTGCGCGGCGCGCTGGAGACGACCGGCTTCACGGAAGAAGACTTCGCCCCGGCGCTCAGCCTGTTCGGCCGCTTCGGCAGGCCGGAGGAAGTCGCCGAGGCAAGTGCGTGGCTGTGCTCTGACGCTGCAAGCTATGTCACCGGCCACAGCCTTGCCGTGGAAGGCGGATACCTTACACGCTAGAGTCCTGCCCCTAGAGCGAAATCCGTTCCGATTGCATCGGACGGATCGCTCCAGATTCTTGTTTTGCCGCGTTTTCCGAGTCACCAGATGATTCCATCTGGTTCGAAAACGCTCTAGGCGCTTTCACGGGCGACGAGACGGAAGCCGACATCGACCCAGCGCTCGGCCGGAGGTTGGTTCGGGCGGTGCTTGCGGATTGCGGCGATGGCCTCGCGCGCGATCCGCGCACCGTCGACCTCGACCGAGGTGATCGTGGGGCGCATCTCTCCGGCGATCGAGCTGTTGCCGAAGCCGACCACGGCAATGTCTTCGGGCACGCGAAGCCCGGCGGCAAGCGCTTCGACGATCACCCCTTGCGCAAGGTAGTCCGACCCGCAGACCACAACGTCGGGCATGTCGGGCAGGCGACGGATCTCGGCAAAGATGCGGCGGGCGTGTCCGAAGCTGGACGGCACCTGCACGGCAGATTCGCTGGGCGGTTCGTGGCCGGTAGCCTGCCATTCCTCGACGAAGCCGGCGCGGCGCATGTTGGCTCGCGTGCCTTCGGCGGTAACGACGTGCGGGCGACGATAGCCGCGCGACATGAGGAAGCGCGCGATGTCACGACCGGCGGCATGGTGCGAGAAGCCGACCGCCATGCCGATCGGGTCCTCGGGCAGGTCCCAGACCTGGATGAACAGGGCCGGGCTGCGCCGCACCATGGCATCGACCTGGGGCGTCACCGGCCCGGTAAAGATGATCGCATCCACCCGGCGGCTCAAGGCTGCGCGGATCAGGTCCTCGGTCCGCTTTTCCGAAACGCCGGTCAGGCCCAGCATGACTGTGGTGCCGGCGGCCGACAGTTCCTCGACCATGGCCTGGATCGTATCGTTGAAGATGGACTCCGTCAGGTAGGGGATCAGCACCGCGACCATCTTCGATCGGCTGGATGCCAGGCCGCCTGCCAGCAGATTGGGGATGTAACCGGTTGCAGCGATCGCGGCACTGATGCGCTCCGCCGTAGCCTTGGCCACGACTTCGGGATTGTTGACGAAGCGGCTGACGGTGGCGGTCGACACCCCGGCCATCAGCGCCACGTCATCAAGGGTCGGCGTCTTGTCGATCGGTCCACTCATCCCGCCGACGCTAGCGCGTTCCCGGCGGATGATGCAATCGCTGTCTTCTGGCGCCCTCTTTGGCCGGATCAAGCGAAGTGCAGCGGCACCGAGAGCGCGCCGATCTCCGGCCAGCGGCTGACCGTGACCGGCCCGGAAAGTTCGAACTCGTTGGTGGCGGCGAGGATTTCCTCGAGCGCCACGCGCAGCTGCATGCGGCCGAGATGGATGCCCGGGCAGTTGTGCGGCCCGCGGCCGAAGGCGAGGTGCTGCGCGATGTTGGGCCGATCCAGAATGAACTCGTCGGGCCTGGGGAACACGGCTTCATCACGATTGGCCGAGGCATAGATCAGCGCGATCGCCTCGCCCGGCTCGATCGTGCGACCGCCAAGTTCGACCGGGCAGACAGCGGTTCGCGCAAAGCCGCGATAGGGCGTGTAGAGCCGCAGAAACTCCTCGATGGCCGCAGGCACAAGCGCAGGGTCAGCGCGAAGCTGGTGCTGCAGTGCCTTGTCACGCGAGAGGTGGACGCAGATATTGCCGATCATCACCATCGGCGCGACCATGCCGACGACCAGCACCTGCCGCACTGTGCCGACGAGCAGGTCATCGGGTAGCGGCTGGCCTTCGTGCCGCGCCTCAAGCAGGGCGCTGGTAGGATCGAAGGCAGGGTCCTGCGGGTGTTCGTGGCGCAGCGCGATCAGGGCGCGGGCCATGTCGTAGAGGCGGAGCGAGGTCTCCTTCATGACCTCGGGCTTGTTGGAATGCACCGCAAGGATGAAGGCGCGGCCATTGTCGTGGAGTGTATCGAGCCAGTCCTCGGGAATGCGCATCCATTCACCGAAGACATGGACCGGAAGATGGCTGGACACCTCGACGCAGATGTCCCCCCCGCCCCGGGCCACCATCGGCGCCAGCAAGGCACGGGTCAGTTCGCGCGCACGCGGGGCGAAGGTCTCGGCCCGATCGAGCGAGAGCAGCGGATTGAGCGCCTTGCGATAGGGGGTATGTTCGGGCGGATCGAGATGCAGCGGCGGCCGACGACCAGTATAGGCGACCTTTGGAATGACGTTCTGGACCGAAGTGATGAACGTGGCCGAATCCGATGCCACGCGCTTGACGTCTTCATACCGCGTCACCGCCCAGAAGCTGCCGAGACCTTCGGTCCAGGCAACGGGGCACTGCTGGCGCAGGCGCGCATATTCGGCATGGGGGCTGTCAAAGTCTTCCGGAAGTTCCGGATCGAAGTCCTGCAGTCGATCGCTCATGACCGGTTGCATAAGCAGGCATTCCGGCCCATGCAAGCGCTATCATAAAGCTGAACGGACATATGGACCAAGGGACGCATCGGCGGTGAACACGTGAAGGTGGAAAGAGGCTATCGCGCCACGATCATGACCTTGGCAGCCATCGCCGCAACAGGATCGGTGGCCATCCACATGCTGGTGCCCGCACTTCCGCTGATCGCGGCAGACCTGGCCATTGGCGAGGCAAAGGCGCAGCAAGTGGTAAGTGTCTATCTTGCAGGCCTTGGCTCCGGGCAATTGGTGGCAGGGCCGCTGATAGACCGCGCAGGCCGCAGGCCGGTGATGATTGCTGGACTGGTTCTGTTCATAGCGGGCGCATTGGCGGGAGTGCTGGCGACATCGACCGCACTGCTGCTCACGGCGCGTGCGGTTCAGGCAGTGGGCGGTGCCTGCGGCGTGGTGACGGCGCGGGTCATGGTGGGGGATCTGTTCGGCAAGGAGCGGGCCAAGGGCGCACAGGCAACATTGATGACCATCGTGCTGATTTCGCCCGCAATTGCGCCGGTGATCGGCGGGAGCGTGGCCGACTTCGCCGGATGGCGCGCAATCTTCGCGCTGCTGGCCCTGGCGGGAGCGGCAACGCTGCTGGCAGCATCGCTGCGGTTGCCCGAAACGGCAGCTATCCAAGCATCGAGCCAGCGCACCGGCCTGATCGCATCCTACGCAAAACTGGCCCGCAATCATCAATTCCTGCTGACGGCGGCAACGCTGGGGGCGGCCAGCAGCGGACTTTACATGTTCCTTGGCGCCGCCCCGTTCCTGTTGGTGCACCGCTTCGGGCTTTCGTCAGGCGAGGCGGGGCTGGCACTGTTGTGGGTGGCGGCGGCAAGCATCGCGGGCACGCGCCTGGTGGTTCCGATCGAACGGCATTTCAGCGCATTGATCGTCGGCACGGTCAGTTCTGCCCTGGGCGCGAGCATTGCGCTGGCCCTGGCGCTGGCGGGGATCGAAGGTGTCTGGCCGCTGATCGCGCCGATCTTGTTACTGGGCCTTGGTGCCGGGCTGGCGGGGCCTGTGGCATTCAACGCCATCGGCTTTGCCGAGCCGGGCCTTGCCGCCACTGCCACGAGCCTGGCTGGGGCGCTGCAGATGCTGGCGAGCGGCTCGGCGATGAGCGTGCTGGGGCTGTTCGCGCCGATTGACCCGCTGCGGTTGGCCGTGGCGCTGGCGATCACGACATCGACGGCACTGTGCTGCGCACTGGCGCGTTCGCGGCTCGCTTCGGCACGAGACTAGGCAGCGCTGATATCGGCCACAGCCGCGTTCAGCACGCGCGCCGCGTCGTCTCCGGCCAGGAACACCTGCAAGCCGCGCTGCCCGCCGTTGATGAAGATCGCGTCCCACAACAACGCGGTCTCGTCGATCACCACGGCGACGCGCTTCATCTGGCCGAACGGACTGATCCCGCCGACCTTGTATCCGGTGAGACGTTCGGCATCGCCGGGGCGCATCATCGTCGCGGACTTTGCCCCGAGCGCTGCCGCGACGCGCTTCATCGAGACTTCGCCGTCGCTCGGCGCGATGGCGCAGGCGGGCTTGCCATCGATCAGCACCATCAGCGTCTTGAACACCTGCGCCGGTTCCACGCCCAGCGCAGACCCGGCGGCCTGTCCGATGCTCTCGGCATCGGGATCATATTCGTAGCTGCGCAGTTCGAACCGGATGCCGGCCTGTTCGAGCGCTTTCGTTGCCCGGGTTGCCTGTGCCATAGCGGTCCTTTGGCAGGGCCGCTGATCGGAAGCCAGCCTGTTTGGAGTTTTGTGCATGAGTGTCGCGTTTCGCCGGGAAAGTGATGACGAACATCTCGAACCGGTGTTCGAACTGCCGATCCCGCCCGGGCCAAACCTCGTGACGGAACGCGGCCTCGCGCTGATCCGGGCGCAGGTGGAGGCTTGCGAGGACAAGGTGCAGGCTCTGGTGGCCGAAGGCGCGGAAGAGGCAGTGCTCAAGAAGGCGCGGCGTGAACAGCGCTACTGGAGCACGCGTGCGGCGACGGCAGAGCTGATGCCGGCACCCGATGGCGATGCCGTGGCATTCGGTTGCTCGGTCCAGTTCCGTCTCAACGGCAAGGCGCGGTGGATCACCATCGTCGGGGACGACGAGGCTGATCCCGCAGCCGGGCTGATCGCGTGGTCCGCGCCGCTCGCGCGGGCGATGATGGAGGCCGAGGAAGGCGAACTGGTCGACTTCGGTGGCAGGGCCGAAGCGATCGAGGTGCTGGCGGTGCGACCGGCGCGTCTCGACGCACAGGGCGCTTACGCTGGCGGCTGAAACAGCGCGCCGACGTCAGCCACGGTATCGAGGCTGAGGATCGCGTCGGCAAGGCGGCTGGCAGCTTCGGGCAGGACCGGAACTGCCGCACGTCCGACACAATCGGCGAACTTGGCCCGCTGAGCGGCTGGGGAGAGCGGGCGCGAGGGGCAGCCGAGCGCATTCTCCAGCCATGCCTCATAGGTTTCGCCATTGGTCAGCGTGATCCTGATCGCACCGCCAACGCCGGGTTGCCATTGTGGCCGTGGGTCGACGTGGGCCTCAACGCGGGCGGCCATGGCCAGAACCTTTTGATCGGCAAGGCTGACGGCGTCGAAATCGTCAAGCCGCACCGCTCCGCGGACGAGGGCCAGCGCAGTGGTGAACGGGATCGAGAACTTGGCGTCGATTGCGGTTGCGGGGGCTTGCTTGCGGGCGAGTGGATCGACCAGCATCGACTGGATGCCATCGACACTGACTTCGACGCGGGCGATGTCGGACGGCGTGATGCCGTGGCGCGCGGAAAGGTCGAGCGCCATTTCGATGAACGGGTGGGTGCCCCGACAGCTCGGCCAGGGCTTGAAGGTCAGTTCGCTGCCCCAATAGTGTGTGCCGAGGCGGTCAGTGAGGTCGCCTGCGTCGAACTGCCCGCTAGCGTAAAGGGCGAAGAAGCCGGACTTGCCCTCAAGCGGTTGTTCGAACCCGTCCACGCCTTCGCGGGCCAGCAGCACAGAGGTCAGCGCGGCCTGGGCAGGAAAGGCTTCGCGCACAGCGCGCAAGGTAGTGCAGCGGCTGTGCTTGATTTCGCCGGGCATCGTCACCTGGCACAAGGTCAGCGAGAGGGCGTCCTTGGTCTGCTGAGGCGACAAGCCGAGGAGATTGGCCGCGCCCGCCGCCGCGCCGAACGCGGCAACGATCGGCGGGGGGTACCACCCGCCCTGCTCCATCGGCTGGCGCAGCGACAGCGCGATGCGGCAGGCCACATCGCCGCCCACGGCAAGGGCTGTCAGTAACCGGCGTCCATCGACCGGGCCTTGCGACTGGGCCAGCGCCAGCAGTACCGGAACCAGAGACGCGTTGGGGTGGGCAGGCGCTTGATCGAAGGCGTCCTCGTAGTCCACGGCATGGGCGAGCGCGCCGTTGGCCAGTGCGGCACCGAGCGGCTGGACGGTATGGTGCGTGCCGATGATCGTGCATGGCCCCGCCCCGTTGGCCCGGGCGAGCGCGATGAACGGCGCGGCCTCGGGCGCAAGACCGCTTGCCGCGTGAAGCACGCCGATGGCGTCCAACGCGGCGCGGCGCGCACCTTCGCGGGCAGGGTCGGGCAGATTTTCCCAGCGGGCCGTGGCGATGTGGCGGCAGAGCAGGTCGCTGAGAGTATCGGTCATCGTTTCAGCCGGGCAGAGGGCCATGCCAGCAGGGCAGGATCGTGGCGGCAGGTCCACTCGCCGCGCTCAAGCCGGGCCGATGACGGGAAAGCGCAGATCGGGCGGGTGAAGCTGGACTCGCCAGCGATCTTGCGGGCCTCGATGCGCGCGGGCGCAACGCCTTGTTCGACCCAGTGGATCAGCGCCCACAGCATGTCGTTTGCCGGGTCTTCGCTGACCGGGGCGTGGCCGGATGCGCCGAACGTGTCGACTCCGGGCCCGCCGCGACAGTGGTACATGCCGGGCACCATGAACAGCCGGACCGCTTCCGAGAGCTTCGCCAGACCACCGTTATCGCGGGCGAGCGCGCCGTAGTATTCGAGCGTCGGCCCGGCGTTGGTCGATGGGTCCTGCCAGCCCTGGTAGATGATGGCGCGGCGATTGGCGGCAAGGAACGGGGCGACGGCAGTGCTGTCTGCGCGGAGTTGCGGCATCACGCGATTGATCGTGGCAAGATCACCCGTGCGGCTGAAAGTCAGCGCGTCCCATTCAGGATCATCGTGCGCGGCATCGGCCCACATCGCCCGCAGCAGCGGCGACGGCGGGCCGGGACGGGTGCGGACGGCCGGGAACAGGCCGCGGTCCATTGCCCTGCCGTGTTCATCGCGCAGCGGGGCGATGACGGCATCGAGCATGGCAAGCTTGGGCGCTGTCAGGCAGCCTTCGCCCTGCCCCGGCTTGCACAGCAGCGTGGCAGTGCGGAAGCGGCACTGCAGCGGGTTGGTAATGATGCCATCGACCTTGCCGTCCAGCGGATCGCAGGTGCGGGTCACGGCACTTTCATAGAGCGACCAGTCGGCGTCGCTGAGCGCAGCCGCAGGCTTGCGCTGGGCTTCCAGGGCGAACCACATCATCCGCACTGATTGCAGCGGCATGTTCGGCCCCGGCGCGCCGGCGATCACCCCGTCGTAATCGAGCGGGTGGACCTGCATTTCCTTGAGCGCCTGCCGCCCGCCGCCCGAGCACCCGGTGAAGTAGCTACGTGAGACCGGCCTTGCATAGAAGCGGGCAGCCAGATCCTTGGCCGCAAGCGCCGACAAGTGGACGGCGCGGTGCTCGTAATCGGTGCGGGCCTTGGGCACGCGCATCCAGTGCGCATCGGTAACCTTGTGGCCGCTGTCTGTGGTGACCGTAGCGAAGCCCTGCGCCACGCGCAGGCTCATGTCGAGGTAGTTGAACACCCCGGCATCGCCGCCGACGCCCGCGCCAAGCAAGCGCCCGTTCCACGCCATCGGCAGCCACAGTTCGAAGCCGATGGTGCCCTCGATCCGGCCCTCGACCCGGCAGAACGGAGCGTCAACGGGCACAGACTTGTAGAAAGTGGTCTTGTCGTCAGGTTTGAAGGCAGCGCCTGCGGGGATCGGAGTGGCTTTTGCGACCACCACGTCCCCGCTGGCGCCCTCAAGTGCGCTGCAATCGCCGGGGCTGGCACTGGCGAGGGTGGTCGCCGCCAGAAACGATAGCAGCGCCGCCATCAGAACTTCACGCCTGCCGTCATCGAGAACATGCGCGGGATCGGGTTGGCCGACTGCGGATCATAACCGCGCGTGGTATCGACGAACGGCGGGTCCTCGTTCAGGAGGTTGCGCACGTCAAAGCCGATGCGCAGGCGTTCGTTGACCTCCACGTTCAGGCCCAGATCGAAGGTATCGTAGTTGGAGACCTTCTGCACCGGCGTAACCGTGGTGTTGGTATAGGACGCGAGGTGGTTCCAGGTCAGACGGCCCGAGAAGATGCCCAACTTCGCGCCGATATCCGCCTGCGAACGGAACTTCTGCGGGAAGTTGATCAGGCCGACGACGTTGGAGACCGCAGCGCCCGGCAGCGGCTGGAACAGGTACTTGGTATAGTATGTGCCGGAAACACCGGCATCGAACTTCACCGCGCCCACTTCCCAATTGGCATAAGCGGCAAAATCGATCCCGCGCACGCGCGAACGGCCAAGGTTCTGGCGGCGGCCATCGACGATGAACTGCACCGCATTGGCATTGATCGGCTGGTTGATCGGCAGGCCCGAAGCGATCAGCGCATTCACTTCCGTCTGCGTCGGGTTCAGCTTGACGAACGAGGCGTAGAGCGGGTTGGTGAGGATGCCCGGCGTGCCGCGCAGAGCCTGGATCTGATCCTTGTAGTCAATATCGAAGTACGTCAGCGACAGGCGCACCGCGCTGATCGGACGGAACTCGGCGCCCACCGACCAGGTCGTTGCCGTCTCGGGCTTCAGGCCGGGATTGCCGCCAGCGATGCCGATGCCGGTGAGATTGCCCGAGGCACCCGGCAGCGTATCGTAATAAAGCCCGGCCCCGCCCGCGATGGTCGAGACTTCGGTGAAAGTCGGCGCGCGAAACGAGGTGCCGTAGCTGCCGCGCAGGGTGAGCGATTCAACCGGCTTCCAGGTGAGGCCGATCTTGGGGTTGGTGGTGCTGCCAAAGTCGCTGTACTTTTCGTAACGTCCTGCGATCGACAGCGAGAGCTGTTCGATCCCCGGCATGGCGTTGCCACTGCCGACAATCGGCACGAACAGTTCACCGAACACCGCCTTGACGTTGCGCGTGCCGGAATCGGCGGTGCTGCGCGGGGTTGCGGCCTGGCCGGTCTTGAGATCGGTGTAGGTGTATTCCTCGCGATATTCGCCGCCCAGCGCGACGCGTACGGCGCCGCCGGGAAGGTCGAACAACGAACCGTCGAGCTGGACGTTGGCGACGTCGAGCTTGGTCCGGCCAGTGATGATGAACAGGTTGTCGCGAATCTTCGCCAGCGTCGCCGGATTGTTCGGCCCGCCGAAGACGTTGAGCGCGGTGGCGGGGTTGGTGTCGGCCAGCGCGGCGTTGAGCGCGGCGGTGTTCACACCGAGACGGCGATCGGCGACGTCCTCGGATTCACCGTGGGCGTAATAGGCGGTCGCCTTGAAATCGCCGACCAGCTTGGCCTCGATCCCGCCGACGACGTTCCAGGATTCACCGTGGTAAGGGTTGAAGTCGGGCCCCAGCGTCGGGACCATCGACCACAGCACCGTCTGCTGCGTGGTGCCCGGCACGGGGGTGACGAAGAACGGGTTGGTGTTGCGCACCGTGGCGCTGATGTTGTTGATGCCGGCGATGGTGCCGTTGCGATAGGAATAGAACCCGTCGGCAAACAGGCGCACGCTCTCGCCCACGTCCTGCGAGACGGCGGCGGTAACGTTGTAGCGCTTCTGTTCGGGGATCACCGTGTCGAACGCGTTGTAGAAGCAGCGGTTGGCCGTCCCGGCAACGAGCGAACCGACATTGGCCGCGGTTACCCCGCCCTGCGGAATGGCGTAAGTCGTGCCGCCCAGGCTGATCGTGCCGGGGTTGCAATTCTGCACGCGCAAGTCACGCCCGCCCCGGTCGCGGTTGTCGTCGCGATAGAAGTCGAGGTCATAGCCGCGCAGGTGTTCGTTATGGGTGTATTCGGCAGCGATCATCGCAGAGCCACCATCCCACTTCTTGCCGAAGATTCCGGCGAACTGCTTTTCGGTGTAGCCACCTTCGGCGATCCCGGCGCGGGCACGCACCTCTACGCCATCGAAATTGCGGCGCAGGATGAAGTTGACGACGCCGGCGATCGCATCGGAACCATAGACCGCGGACGCACCATCGGCGACGACTTCGACCCGCTCGAGCGCAATGGCCGGGAGGACCGAAGGATCGGTGTACTGCCCTTGCGTGCCCTGCGGCGGAAAGCGGCGGCCATCATAGAGCAACAGCGTGGCGTTGGTGGAAATGCCGCGCAAGTTGATGCCGGCGCCGCGCGTGGCGTTG
>JBEQCK010000050.1:0-19575 GCA_041639335.1 Novosphingobium sp. | reverse complement strand
CCGGGAACTTACGTGCGCGGGACGGAAACGGTCGACGCGATCATCAAGGCGGCGCTCAGCGTCCTGATCGAAGAGGGCGCCGGAGCCTTCACGATCCGCCGCATCGCCGCGCAGTGCGGGATGAAGGTGGGGAACGTCAGCTATCATTTCCCGAAGAAGGAACTGCTGATCCAGACGTTGCTGGATGACATCATCGGCAATTACGACAAGTTGCTGGAGCGCACGGTGCGCCAGCCGGGGCTGGATGCCGAGGAGCGGTTGCGACTGATCGTGGTGATGTGCCTTGATGACATTGCCGGCAAGCGGACCACGCGCCTGTTCACCGAGCTGTGGGCGCTGGCCAACCACAACGAGTTCGTGGCCGATCGCGTGCGCCTGTTCTACCAGCGGGTGCATGAGTTCATTTCGGAATACGTTGCCGAGCTGAACCCCGCGCTAAGCCTGCAGGAAGTGCGGGACGTGGCGCTGTACATCAGCGCTTCGATGGAAGGGGCGACGCCGTTCCTCGGTTACGACAAGCCGTGGGCCTCGCGGATGAGCGCTTATACCGCAATTGCGACACACGCGCTGGTATCGCTTGCCAAGTCTATAACTTCGGCAGAAATTGCGGGCTTGGCCGACCGTAGGTAGCGCATCCTTTCGCACACGCAAAAAAGGCGTTGACCGAATCTGGACATGCGTCAAGTCTCTGCCCTGCGGACTGGCAAAGGGGGCCGAGATGACGCTTGAACGCAAAGTGGCGCGAGTTGTTCTGGGGTCAATGCTGGCCGGAGCGCTGGCAAGCGTTCATGCCATGCCGGCATTCGCCGAAACCGTTGTGCCGGAGGCCGAAGAGCCCGGTGTGATGACCCTGGAGCCGCCCAAGGCAAGCTGGTTCTATGTCCGCGGGGGCTGGGGATCGGCAGGTTCGAGCATCTTCGATGCCGGGACCGGCAAGATGGTCGGCATGGTCAACACCAGCCGCGATTCCGATATGGCGATCGATCCAGCGGGCAAGTTCTATTATGTCGCCGAGACGATGTGGTCCAAGGTCAACCGTGGCACGCGCCAGGATCTGGTTTCGATCTACGACAGCAAGACGCTGAAGCTGATCGGCGAAATCCCGACGCCCGGGCGCCTGATCGTCGGCGGGTTCACGACAAATTTCGTCCTGACCGACGACGGCAAGACCGCCTATGACTATAACTTCGATCCGGCCTCGTCGGTGAACATCATCGACATGGTGAAGCGCAAGTTCGTGCGTGCGGTGGAACTTCCGGGGTGCGCAGGGATGATCCCCAATCCGGGCGTGGGGTTCTCCTCGCTCTGCGCCGACGGCACGATCGCCACGGTGGCGATCAAGGGCGCAACGCAGGACATCACGCGGACCGAGCCGTTCTTCGACGCTGCGGCCGACCCGATCTTTTCGAACACGGTCTATGATCGCAAGAAGAAGCAGGTGGTGATGGTCAGCTACACCGGCCTGATCCGCACGGCGTCGATCGGTGCCAAGGTTGGGGTAAGCGCGCCGTTCTCGATCCAGGAAGCGGGCGGGATGAAGCCGGCTGACGTCAAGCCGCTCGACATTGCCTGGTATCCCGGCGGGATGCAGCCGGTCGCACTGCACAGACCGAGCGGTACGCTGTGGGTGCTGATGCACAAGGGCGAATACTGGAGCCACAAGGAGGGCGCCGAGGAAATCTGGGGTGTGGATCTGGCGACGAAGAAGCTGGTCAAGCGCATCCCGGTGGAAGGCGAGCCGGGCAATATCCAGATCACGCAGGACGATGCGGCGATGATCATGGTCAACGGCTACAAGGGCAAGGCGCTGGTCATCGATTCCAAGACAGGCGAGGTGAAGCACGAGATCGAGAACGCCGGTGGCGGCTTGATCACCGTTGTGGAGCCGATGTGATCACGGGCGAAGCCTTGAGCATGACTGCGGCAATGGGGATCGCGGGCACGGCAGGCGCGATCGGCGTTGGCGCGGTGTTCGTCGGCGCGGGGATTGCGAAGTTGCGGAGCCGGCGGGTCTTTCCCGGCGTTGTCGCCAATTACCGCTTGCTGCCTGAGGCATTGGTCCCCGCGGTCGCGGCGATGCTGCCGGTTGCCGAAGTGGCGGTTGGGCTTGCGCTGATCTGCGGCATTCGCTTTGCCGCAGTGCCGGCCGGTCTGTTGCTGCTGGTCTTTGCGACGGCCATGGCGATCAACATCGGCAGGGGCCGTTCCCACATCGATTGCGGTTGCGGCCGGTCTGAACTTCGCCAGCCCCTTAGCCGTGCGCTCGTTATGCGGAACATCGTGCTGGCTTTGCTGCTGGTGCCTGCACTGCTGCCGCAGCCGCCCTTCGCTTCGGCGCAATGGCTGATCGGGGCCGCGGCCGGTGCAGCGCTTTATCTTCTGACCCTTCTGGCCAACGCACTGGCGGCGCTGGCGCAAGGGCCTCTCGCCATGGAAAGGAATTCGCGATGATGACGGCACTGATCGTTGGGCAGGTCCTGTCATGGCTGGTGATCATCGCCTTGGTGGTGGCGCTGCTGGCGCTGGCGCGGCAGGTTGGCGTGTTGCACATGCGGGTGGCCCCGGCGGGCGCCTTGCAGACGAGCGGCGGGCCTGCTGTTGGCGGCAAGGCTCCGGCGGTCCCGGCGCACACACTGGATGGCAACGAAGTGATCGTCGGTGGACCTGCCAAGAATGTGCCGCTTCGGCTGCTGATGTTCGTTTCGGCAACGTGCCCGCTGTGCAAGGGCCTGATCCCGGCCGCGCGCTCCTTTGCCAAGGACGAGCGGGTGGAACTGACCTTCGTCGGCGACGACGACGCGCAGGTACAGCGCGGGCTGATCGCGGCGCAGGGGCTGGAAAGCTACCGCTTCATCAACGGTCCCGAGGTTGGGCAAGCGTTCGAAGTGGGCAAGCTGCCTTACGCGGTGCTGCTGGATGCAGAAGGGACGATCCTTTCCAAGGGCCTGGTCAACAGCCGCGAGCATCTCGAGAGCCTGGTGGTGGCGCACGAAATGGGGATCGCCACAGTGCAGGATTACATCGGCAAGCTGAAGACTGTTGCCGCAGCTTGACGGCGTAGGCGCATCAAGGATCATAGGGGGCATTCGATGAAGCGTTTCAATCCCGATGCGATGGGCGAGAAGCTGTTGCGGCGCTTTGCTGGTGGCACTTCGCGACGCGGCATTCTTGCGCGGATGGGGGCGGCACTGGTGGCGGCGCCGGTCTTCCCGCTGTTGCCGGTCAGCCGCGCCGAGGCCGCCAAGCCTGACCGTTCGCCCGAAGCCAAGACGGCGTTCGCACGCACCGCGCAGACCACCGACCAGACCAAGTGCAATTACTGGCGGTATTGCGCGATCGATGGCGCGCTCTGCACCTGCTGCGGCGGGGGCATTCACACTTGCCCGGCGGGAGCAGAACCATCGCCGGTTTCGTGGGTGGGATCTTGCATCAATCCCGATGACGGCAAGGCCTATATGATCGCCTACCGCGATTGCTGCGGAAAGCCGGCCTGCGGCCAGTGCAACTGCGACAACACTGACCGCGAGACGCAGCTGTATCTGCCGCAGCTCAACAACAATATCATTTGGTGCTTCGGTACGAGCAGCATGGAGTATCACTGCTCTACCGCAATGATGATCGGCGCGGCCTGAGGATCGGGCGATGCGCGTGTTGACCTTGGCGGGTGTCTTGGCAGCGCTGGCGATTGCGCTGCCCGCTGCGTCGGCAGGCGATCCACGCGCAGAGACCGTTGCGATCGGCCTGGCGGCAATTGGCGATCCGGAACTGGCCAAGGCGGATTACGTGGAACACTGTGCGGGCTGCCACGGGGTGCAGGGCCTTTCTGCGCCAGCCAAGCTGCCGGAATTGCGCGGGCGCGTCGGCTACATGATGTGCACGGCTGACACGCGCGCCTATCTGCTGCGGCTGCCCAATATCGCCAAGAGCCGGATCAGCGACAATCAGCAACTGGCGGACATGCTCAACTTCATGGTCTTCGGCCTTGGCGGCACGAGCGTCTTGCCGGGCACCAAGCCGTTTACTGCTGCCGAAGTCGGCTATGAGCGCCAGTTCGCGCTGACCTCGGCCTCGCTGGTGCGCGAACGCAAGCGGCATGTGGAAACGGCCATCGGCAAGTGCGGCGCACCGGCATCGTTCCGCAACTTCTACAACGGTAATTGATCAGCGCGGGGCGAGGCCCGTCGTCAGCAAGTCGACCAGTTTCAGGGCAATCTCACGCTCGGGCAGATCCCCGTCGGGCCGGTGCCAGCGGGAGGGGCCGTTAAGCGCGCTCGCCAGGGTGAGGGCGGCGAGTTTTGGGTCGCATGGTGCGACCGAACCATCGGCGATTCCTTCTGTCACGAGTTCGCGCAAGGCAGTGTCGATCCGACGCTTGCGGAGGCGGATCGTCTCGCGCGCGTCAGGAGACAGGGCCTCGTTGGCGGTCAGAATGTTGCAGCGACCGAAATCGTTCATGTTGATCTCGGCGTAATCGACAAGGAAGGCGCGCAGGCGATCAAGTCCGAGGCCGTGCGTCAAGCGCGCCTGGTCGGCGGCGGCCAGCAACTGGTTCATGCCGATGGTGAGGCATTCGACCAGCACCTGCTCCTTGTTGCCGAGGTAGTGGTAGATCGTCGGCTTCGAGATGCCGAGGCTTGCCGCCACGTCGTCGAGGGAGGTCTGGTGGTAGCCGCGTGCGTTGAACATGCGCACTGCAGCAGTCAGCACGGCCATGCGTTTTGCTGCGCGCTCCTCGGTGCGTTCGGCGGCGGTCTTGAAGGGCGATCGTGCGGCCAAGGACGGTTACCTGCGTGTTCTGCCAGTTGGAAACTCGGCGCGAGCGGCGCTTTGTCATGCGCAGGGTAGGGCAGTATTGCGATTGACACCATACCCTTTAGAACAATACCTACTCACGAGTAGATAGTGTTCCGGTCGGTCGGGGCAAAGCTCCAGATCGGCTGCTGAGAGGAATGGATTGGCTATGGAAATCAATGGGCTGGCTGCGATCGTTACCGGTGGTGCTTCGGGTCTGGGCGGTGCGACCGCGGCGCGACTCGCCGAACTGGGCGCGAAAGTTTCAATCTTTGACCTGAACGAAGATCTGGGCCGGGCACATGCGGCTGCAATCGGCGGGACCTTCTTCAAGGTTGACGTGACCGACGAGGATGCGGTCGACAATGCCATCCTCGAAGCCGAGGCGATGAATGGCAAGGCGCGGATTCTCGTCAACTGCGCAGGGATCGGCCCGCCGGCCAAGGTCATCGGGCGCGATGGCAAGGCGATCCCGCTCAAGGACTTTTCGAAGATTATCCAGATCAACCTGATCGGCACGTTCAACGTCCTGTCGAAGTTCGCGGCCCGCATTTTCGATTCCGAGCAGGTCGGCGAGGAGCGCGGCGTGATCATCAACACAGCCAGCGTCGCCGCGTTCGAAGGCCAGATCGGACAGGCCGCCTATTCGGCCTCCAAGGGTGGCGTCGTCGGCATGGCGCTGCCAATCGCGCGCGAATTCGCCCGCTATGGCATCCGCGTGAACACTATCGCCCCCGGCCTGTTCCTGACGCCGCTGCTGCAGTCGCTGCCGCAGGAGGCGCAGGACTCGCTGGGAAGCCAAGTCCCGTTCCCGAGCCGTCTCGGCAAGCCAGAAGAATACGCGCACATGGTCGAGAGCATCGTGACCAACCCGATGCTCAACGCCGAGGTTATCCGCCTTGACGGCGCGATCCGCATGGCGCCGCGCTGAGAACTGTCAACCGATCCCGCGATTGAGGAGCAAAGCAGAATGGCAATTGGCATCGGCATGGACGCCGCATTGGAAATCGCGGATCGGGTGGAGCGGTTCGTTCGCGAGGAAGTGATCCCGTATGAAAGCGATCCGCGCCGTGACGATCATGGCGCGCCGCTTGACGAGATGGTCATGGAAATGCGCGAGAAGGCGCACGCGGCGGGCGTTCTCACGCCGCACATCCTGGCCGATGGCCGCCACCTCAGCCAGCGTGAGACGGCGGTAGTGCTGATCCGCTCAGGGCTCTCGCCGCTGGGCATGCTGGCGGTGAACACGCAGGCGCCGGACGAAGGCAACATGTACCTGCTCGGCAAGGTCGGCAGCCCTGAACTGAAAGAGCGCTTCCTCAAGCCGCTGGTATCGGGCGAGGCGCGTTCGGCGTTCTTCATGACCGAGCCTGCTGAGACCGGCGGTGCGGGTTCCGACCCATCGATGATGCAGACGACCTGCCGCCGCGATGGCAACCACTGGGTGATCAACGGGCGCAAGGCGTTCATCACCGGGGCCAAGGGTGCCAAGGTCGGCATCGTCATGGCCAAGGACGAGGAGGGCGGGGCATGCATGTTCCTCGTCGACCTGCCCGATCCGGCGATCGAGATCGTCCGCGTGCCCAACACCATCGACAGCAACATGCCGGGCGGCCATGCGGTGATCGACATCAAGGACCTTCGCGTTGCGGCGGACCAGATGCTGGGCGAGCCGGGTGAGGGCTTCAAGTATGCGCAGGTGCGCCTCTCGCCCGCTCGCCTTTCGCACTGCATGCGCTGGCTGGGTGGCTGCATCCGCGCGCAGGAGATCGCCTCGGACTATGCCAACCGCCGCATGGCCTTTGGCAAGCAACTGATCGATCACGAAGGCGTCGGCTTCATGCTGGCCGAGAACATGATCGACCTTAAGCAGGCGGAGCTGATGATCGACTGGTGCGCGGGCGTGCTCGATACCGGCTCGCTCGGTACGGTCGAAAGCTCGATAGCCAAGGTTGCGGTGTCCGAGGCGCTGATGCGTGTGGCGGACAAGTGCGTGCAGGTGATGGGCGGAACCGGCGTCACCTCCGACACGATCGTCGAACAGATGTTCCGCGAAGTGCGCGCGTTCCGCATCTATGACGGTCCGACAGAGGTCCACAAGTGGAGCCTCGCCAAGAAGATCCGCCGCGACTGGCGTCATGCACAAGCAGGAGCGGCGCACTGATGAGCGGCACGGCGCAGGAGGCAAACGCGGGCACCACCCCGGTACGTGAGGGCTATCGCTTCGACGAGGCGGCGCTTGCGAAGTGGATGGAAGCCAATGTCGAGGGGTTCTCGGGGCCTCTTGAGGTGGAGCAGTTCAAGGGTGGGCAATCGAACCCGACCTACAAGCTGATTACGCCCGGCCGTGCCTATGTCCTGCGCCGCAAGCCACCTGGGCCAGTGTTGAAGGGGGCGCACGCGGTTGAGCGGGAGGCGAAGGTGCTTTCGGCGCTCGGGTCTGTCGGCTTCCCGGTCGCGCACGTCCATGGGTTGTGCACCGATGAAAGCGTCATCGGCAGCTGGTTCTACGTGATGGAGATGGTCGAGGGCCGCATCTTCTGGGATGCGACCTTCCCCCACGTTTCCCGCGAGGAGCGTCCGGCCTATTTCGACGCGATGAACGCAACGATCGCGCAGTTGCACTCCATCGACCACGAAGCGGTGGGGCTGGGTGACTACGGCAAACCCGGCAACTACTTTGCGCGGCAGGTCGGCCGTTGGTCGAAGCAGTACCTCGAGGACGGCCTCGCCGGCCGCGATCCGAATATGCATGCGCTGGTCGAGTGGTTGCCGACAGCCATTCCCGAAGGGGACGAGACAAGTGTCGTTCACGGCGACTTCCGCTGCGACAACATGATCTTTCATCCCACCAAGCCCCGTGTGATCGCCGTGCTCGACTGGGAGCTTTCGACGTTGGGGCATCCGCTTGCGGACTTTGCCTATCACGCGATGATGTACCACATGCCGCCAAACATCGTGGCCGGGCTGGAAGGGGCGGATCTGACTGCGCTGAATATCCCCAGCGAGGCCGAGTATGTCGCTGCCTATTGCCGTCGGACAGGGCGAGACTCGATTGCCTCGTGGGATTTCTACGTGGCCTTCAACTATTTCCGGCTCGCCGCGATCTTCCATGGCATCAAGGGACGCTACCTTCGGGGTACTGCCGCCTCGGCGCATGCGAAGGACCGGGCAGAGGCATTCCCCGTGCTTGCGCGGTTGGCGAGGGAGGCCATGGCGCGCTGCCAGTAAGTGATTGGTTCGATTTCGAACCTTAACAGTTCTTGGTAATTTGCAGGCTGTGCCGTTGCCAACGGCTGCCGAACACACGCTTGCTTCGTCGGGTGGGCGAGCGAACTTGCCGCTGATTCGGTGGCCCGTGAGATACCGCAAGGCAGGCCCAAAAGCGCGCAGGCGCTGGGTTTGTCGATACTGCCAAAGTGGATGCGATTGATTCTGGCGGCGCTAGTGCGCTGGCATGCTGCAGCGCGAAGGCGCTGCCTGACTAACTGTCAGAGAGGTAAGTAAATCTCCGCGGCAAGCGTCTTCATCTGTCTCAACCCTCGTTTCCGGTTGTTCATTTCCGGTGCAATCTTCCCTTTCTGTCGGCGAATTCGCAGGTAGGAGTTGGCAGAGAACAGGGTCCGTCAGGTTGTGCGGGGCAACAGGAACAGTCTACGCCATGCAGGTAGCAGCCAAGCCACTAGCCGAAGTCTTCGAAGCCTTGTCGACTGCGCTCGACGAACTCGACACGCACGGTGAGGCAATGGCCGCCCTCCATCTTGCCATGGCAGTTGAATGCCTCGCTCACAGGCTGGAGGACGACGTTCTGCAGGCTCCGCTGAAGCCTCGACCTGTTCTTCGCCTCATCAAGAACGACTGAGCCACCAAGGTCGCGCTGTCGAACGACGGTTGAACCTTGGCGCGAACTGTCGCGCGCTCGCGCCAATTCGTCGCAAGCGCATTGTCTATCTTTGTGATAGAGTTAATCGGTCCTGACGGCGCCAAGTGCGCAACAGTCTCCCGCATCGGCAAAAGGAAAGCTTTGCGCCGCAACAGACGAAGTTTAATGTCTACTAAAAAACTTGAGTATAGAAGCTGGGCAACGGCGGCGAGTCGCCGGACACTGCGCAAGAAAGGGGTATTGCAATCATGCGAGCACAATCGACGGGCACCCTTCGCGCCAACAGGATCGAACGGGCAATGACCGAACCGACCAAATCAGGAGCTGGCAATCAGGGTGAGTCCGAAAGTCATCTCGAGGAAAGCATTGCCAGCGTGCGCGAAGCCCTGACCGGGCTGCGTTACGGAGCTGTGCAACTGACCGTCCACGAAGGACGTGTCGTCCAGATCGACGTGACCGAGAAGCGACGGCTCAAGCCGAACTGATCGTTCCACGCATCCAATACCAAAAACACACAGAACTACCGCGCCGCTGACCGGACCACCGGAAGCATCGTTCGGGAACACATGAGGTCCTACGATGAATTTCCGCGTCCTTCTTGCGGGTGGCGTTGCGCCGCTCGCCCTGGCTTCGCATGGCGTCTACGCTGCCGAAGCGCCTGCCACCACCACCACCGCTGCAGTGCCCGTGCCCGAGGATGCCCAGACGACTTCCGTCGGAACGGGAGCCAGTGACAGCGGCGAGATCGTCGTCACCGCGCGCCGGCGCCAGGAGACGGCGCAGGATGTACCGTTGGCGATCTCCGTCGTCGGCGGCGAGCACATCGATAATACCGGCGCCTTCAACGTCGGCCGTTTGCAGCAGTTGACGCCAACGCTGCAATTCTACTCATCGAACCCGCGCAACACTGCGGTGAACATTCGCGGCCTTGGCGCGCCGTTCGGCCTGACCAACGACGGCATCGAGCAGGGCGTCGGCATCTACATCGACGACGTCTACAACGCGCGCGTCGCCTCTGCCACGTTCGACTTTCTCGACGTGAAACAGATCGAGGTCCTGCGCGGCCCACAGGGCACGCTCTACGGCAAGAACACGACGGCCGGTGCGATCAACATCACCACCAACCAGCCGACCTTCGACTTCGAAGGCAAGGCTGAAGTCAGCATCGGCAACCTGAACTTCGTGCAGGCGAAAGCGGCGGTGTCTGGGCCGATCACGGATACGCTGGCGGCGCGCCTGGCGGTGTCGTCGACCAACCGCCGCGGCACGATCTATAATGTGACTTCCAAGCAATGGGTTCAGGGGCAGGACAACCTTGGTGTTCGGGGCCAGTTGCTGTTCAAGCCATCCGAAGCTCTGAGCATCACGCTTGCCGGTGATTACAGCGAACAGGACGCCGCCTGCTGCGGTTCGGTCTATGTCAGGACCGGAGCGACGCAGCGCGCTGCCAATCGCCAGTTTGCAGCACTTGCAGCGGCGCAGGGCTACACCGTGCCGAGCACCAATCCCTATGACCGGCTGACCGACCTTGACGCTACGCTGCAGGCTGGCAACAAGATCGGCGGCGTGTCGCTCAAGGCCAAATGGGACATCGGGCCGGGCTCATTGACGTCGGTCACGGCATGGCGGTTCTGGGACTGGAAGCCGCAGAACGACCGTGACTTTACTGGTCTGCCGATTGTCACCAAGTCTCAGAATCCGTCGCAGCAGGACCAGTACACGCAGGAACTGCGCTATAACTACAGCTCCGACCGCCTTGATTTCGTGCTGGGTGCCTTCGGGTTCTATCAGCGTATCGACACGCAGGGCACTGAACAGCACGGCAGCGCATCGACGAAATGGAACCTTGCGCCGAGCAACGCCCTTTACAACTCGGACGTGCTGAACGGGCTGACGGCGCTCAACACGCAGTTTCTCAAGAACACCAGCGTGGCGGTTTACGGGCAGGCGAGCTGGAAAGTGACGCCCGAGCTGACACTGCAGCCGGGCGTGCGCGTGAATTACGACAAGAAGGATGGCTTCTACCAGCGGCGCGTGTTCACGGCCTCGGGCAGCGAAATCCTGATCGACGGTACGACCACCCCGGTGAAGACGGCGCAGCTTGGCATCTTCACGCCGCAGACGATTTCGCCCAAGTTCAGCGACTGGAACTTCAGCTACGATTTCACTGCCAGCTACAAGGTGGCGCCCGGCATCCTGTTCTATGCGACGTACGCCAAGACCTTCAAATCGGGCGGGATCAACCAGAACGGCGTGCCGACCGATGCGGCAAACAACCCGATCCTGGGCGCGGCCACGGTCAAGCCGGAATCGGTGCAGCATTATGAAGCAGGTCTCAAGACCGAGTTCTGGGACCGGCGTGCAATCCTCAACCTTTCGGCCTACCGCACGGACATCAAGGACTATCAGGCCAACGTCAACAATGGCCAGTTTGGCGTGCTGCGCGGTTATCTCGCCAATGCCGAGGCGGTGCGTTCGCAGGGCATCGAGGCTGATTTCTCGGTCCGGCCGAGCGAGCGTTTCAATGTCTACGTGAACGGGGCATACACCGACGCGACCTATCGCAAGTTCGTAGACGCACCGTGCCCGCCGGAGCTTTCGGGCGGTGCCAGCAGCCCGGCCAATTGCGATATCTCCGGTCAGCGCCTGCCCGGCGTGTCGAAGTGGTCGCTGTCTTTCGGGCTAGAAGCCAATGCACCGGTCACCTTCCTCGATCAGGATGGGCAGGTCTACTTCGGCTATGACGGTAGCTACCGGTCGAACTTCTCGTCGAACCCGACGCCTTCGATCTACACTTGGGTCGATGGCTATTCGCTGTCGAACTTCCGCGCCGGTTTCCGCACCGACAGCGGCTTCGACATTTATGGCTGGGTGCGAAACGCGTTCGATCAGAACTACATCGACCAGCTCTTCGTGGGCCCTGGCAATACCGGCCTGATCGCGGGCCTTCCAGGCGATCCGCGCACCTGGGGCGTCACCTTGCGCAAGAGCTTCTAAGGCCAAACCACCCCGCAGCGCATGCGGCACTCAAGGGCCGGTGGAGCGATCCACCGGCCTCTTTTCGTATCCTCAGTTGTTGCCACCGATGAAGTCGCCCAGCTCGCCGAGGATCGAACCCTCGCCGCGGTTCTGGCCGCCGCGCGAGCCGGCTGCTGCAAGCATTCGACCAGCGAGACGGGAGAAGGGCAGGGACTGGATCCAGACCTTGCCGGGACCGCGCAGGCGCGCGAAGAACAGCCCTTCGCCGCCGAACAGGACGGACTTCACGCCGCCTGCGGTAACCAGGTCGAAGTCAATGCCCGGCGTATACGCGGCAAGGCAGCCGGTATCGACGTGGAGTTCCTCGCCGGGGCGCAGTTCCTTTTCCACAAGCGTGCCGCCCATCTGGACGAAGACCCAGCCGTCGCCATCAAGCTTTTGCATGATGAAGCCTTCGCCGCCGAACAGGCCGGTCATCACCCGGCGCTGGAAGGCGATGCCGATGGACACCCCGCGCGCGGCGGCAAGGAAGCTGTCCTTCTGGCAGATCAGGGTGCCGCCGACGTCCGACAGCTTGATCGGCAGGATTGCGCCAGGCGTTGGCGAGGCGAAGGCGACCCGGGCCTTGCCGTGGCCGTTGTGGGTGAACACCGTCGTGAACAGGCTCTCGCCGGTAACCAGTCGCTTGCCTGCACCGAGCAGCTTGCCCATGAAGCCACCCTGCTGATCGGCGCTGCCATCGCCGAACACGGTGGTCATTCCGACGGAGCCGTCTTTCCAGACGAGGGCACCCGCTTCGGCAACAGCGCTCTCACCGGGATCGAGTTCGATCTCGAGGAACTGCAGTTCCTGGCCCTTGATCTCGAAGTCGATGTCGTCGGCAATGCTTGCGCTGCGGTGATGGGCCCACGGACTATTGGACATTGAGGTCTCCCAAGGATTGATGTGCGCAGATGTAGCAATCCACTGCGCCGATACGAGGGGGCATATCATGTCTTCGTCGTCGCTGTTATGACGCTTGTCGGATCGAGGGGTATTTTGACTATGACGACGCTGCGGCCCGAACGGTATTCTGCGCTTGCCATCATCCTGCATTGGGCGATCGCCCTGTTGCTGCTGTTCCAGATCGGGCTTGGCTGGGCGCTGGAGGATTTGCCCAAGGGCGCGGTGCAGTTTTCGGGATACCAGTTCCACAAGTCGGTCGGCATCGCGATTCTGCTGTTGAGCCTTGCGCGGCTGATGGTGCGACTGTTCAAGGCGCGTCCTGCGCCGGTGCAGGATGGCAAGGCGCAGATGTTGGTCGCGTCGGCCGTGCACTTCCTGCTTTATGCGGTGATGATCGTCGGGCCGCTGACCGGGTGGATCATCGTTTCGACGGCCAAGGTGCGGTTGCAGACGATGCTGTTCGGCAAGGTGCCTTGGCCGGACCTGCCCGTCGGCCAGGCCTGGCATGAACCTGCCGAAGTGCTGCACGGTGCCTTGGGCACGGTCGGCATGGCGCTGATCGTGCTGCACGTAGCTGGCGCGTTGTACCACCACTTCAAGCGCGAGGATGTGATTGGCCGGATGTTGCCGGCGGCAATCCGATCGCACGGTGCGATAGATGTCGCCGGATTTGCGGCAATCGCGCTCGGTGCCGGGGCGCTGATCTGCGGCCTGTTCCTTTCGTTTTCGGGTAACAAGGCTCCGGCTGCTGCTTCGCCGAGCGAAATTGCTTCTGAGACTGCTGCAGAGGCTCCGGCCGAATATCCATCGGCGGCTGCGAGTTCAGAACCAGCCGTTGCGGAGAGCGCGGCAGCGACAGCTGCCAAGGCCAGTCCGTGGAAACTGGAGAAGGGCGGGCGCCTTGGCTTTGCCGCAGAATACAGCGGTGAAGCGATCAACGGATCGTTTTCGCGCTGGGATGCGACGATCGTCTTCGATCCCGCGGACCTGCCGGCGTCGTCTATCCGGGCGACGATCGACCTCGCCTCGGTCGACAGCGGTGACAGCCAGCGCGACGATATGCTGCGCAGCGACAGCTTCTTCGGCGTCGGCGCACACCCCACGGCGCAGTTCGTTTCCACGAGCATTCGGGAGACAGGCGAAGGCCGCTATGTTGCCAACGGAACGCTTTCGCTGCATGGACAGCGCAAGCCGCTGGCGCTGCGATTTTCCCTCAAGATCAGCGGCGACCAAGCAACCGCCACCGGCAGTGCAACCTTGCAGCGGCTGTCATTTGGGGTCGGTGAATCCGAATGGTCCGCGACCGATCAGTTGAAGGATTCGGTCGGCGTCAGCTTCAACATCAAGGCAACGCGGCAGGCCCCGTGATGGCACCAGTGTGGCGCAGACCGGCGAAGAAGAACTCGGAATAGGCGCGCGCCCAGCGATGGTTTGCTTCGTGATCGATATCGTTGAGCGAACCCTCTAGCCGGGCATGGCCAAGTAGGCCCTCCAGCCAAAATCTGGCTGCAAGTTCCGGGTCGGCAAGGCTCATATTCAGGCCCTTGGCGACCTCGCGAAGTTCGTCGGTAATGTTTGTCAGCGCATCGACATACATGGCGTGGCGATAGTTCATGTCACCGTTGCCGAATTCCTGATCGCACCAGTCGACCAGCCGCTCCATCATCCGGCCCTCCGCCGAATGAAGTACACGTATGACTGCGGCGGCGCGAATGCAGAAAGCTTCAACGATGGGCAATTCGGCGCCAAGCTTCATGATCTCGAGCCGACGCTCGATGGTCTTGTGAGCCAGCAGCGCTTCGAGAAATTCGCGTTTGCCGGCAAAGCGAGTGTAAATCGTGGCCTTGCCGATATGCGCATGACGCGCGACGCGATCAAAAGTGAAAGCTTCGAAGCCATGGTCCCGCAGGACCTCCCAACCGGCTTCAAGAATTCGCGCGGGAAGACGTTGCGCTTCCTCCAGCGAAGGACGACCGCGCTTCGTGGCGGTCCTACTACCCGAAAGATCAGTGGACGGTGAGTTGCTGTTCTGCGAATGCGGCGAGGACGGCAGTGTCATGCGGCTGATCCCGCTCGCACAGCCGTTCGGCCATTGCTTCGGCGATCCGGTTGTGAACCGGGCAGGACATCTCCAGTCCTTCGCGATAGGCCTGCCAGAAGCGGAGGCCCGCATCGGTAATCCAGCGCATCTTTCCCACTTTCTCGCCTTCGTGGCGTATCTGGTGGATAAAGTGCCTCAGCCATGGCTGGAGTCAATATACTATAAAATGGGCGATTTCGTTTCATTTATCAGCCCCTGACCCTGCTGAACCGGCGGTCCATCCAAGCCCAAGTGCCTTTTCTACCGCGATAAATCCGGTCGTGAGTTCCGCGCGAGCGGCGGCGGCGGACATCGCCAACTGCAGCGCCTGCCGTTCTGCATCGAGGCGGTCGGTCTTGCCAATGGTCCCGGCCTGCAAGCGTTGCTGCTGCAGTTCAACGTTCTTGCGGGCCCGTCCCTGCGCATCAAGCGCCTTGCCGAACGCGACGCGCTGTGCGCCAAAGCGCGCAAGCGAGCCTTCGGCATCCTGCAGCGCGGTCAGCACTGTCCTGCGGTAATTCGCTTCGGCTTCGGCATATGCGCCCGTTGCGGCTTCAACCTGGCGGTTGGCCCGCCCGCCATCGAACAGGTTCCACTTGATCTGGGGCAGGGCAATGCCGACGATGTTCGCGGGGTCGAAGATGTCGCCGATGTTCTGGCCGCCAAGACCCAGCAGCCCGAGGAACGAGATCTTGGGGAACTTGTCGGCAACCTTCACGCCAACATCGGCATTGGCCGCCGCCAGCTGGCGCTCTGCCATGCGGATGTCGGGGCGGCTGCGCAACAGGTTGGCGGGGTCACCGATGGCCACTTCGGCAGGAGGCAGCGGCACCGGGGCCGGATTTCCCAGCAGGTTGTCGAGCGCACCCGGCTCCTTGCCCGTAAGCACTGCAATCTGATCCATCAGCACGGCAATTTCGGCGCGGGACTTGGCAACGTCGGCCTCGCTGGCGAAAGCCTGCGCTTCTGTAGCGTTGACTGGCTGTTGCGGGATCGTCCCGGCGGCAAAGCGCTGTTGCGCCAGCGAGACCAGTTCCCGGTCTATCGCCACCTGCCGGTCTTGCAGCGCCAACATCGCCTGCCGCGCGCGCAAGCCGACATAGACACGCGCAATTTCGGCCGAAAGGGTTACACGCGCATCGGCAGCAACTGCTTCAGCGGCTTCTGCACGGGCCGAGGCGGCCTCCACCTTGCGCCGGGTGCCGCCGAACAGGTCGATCTCCCACGAGGCGTCGAAGCCGAGGTTGTAGGCGTTGATCTCATCGCGCCCGCCGCCGTTTCCGGCAATGTTGCCCGGAACGTTGAGGTAGGGAGCGGCAAAGGACGTGTTGACCGTCGGCAGCGCAGCTGTGCGGTTGGCAGCAAGAGCTGCGCGCGATTGGGCGATGCGGGCATTCGCTGCGGCGATGCCGGGGCTGTCTTCGAGAGCCGAGGTGACCAGTTGGTTCAGGACCGGGTCGCCCAGGCTCTCCCACCACCGCGACGAAGGCGTGGCCTGCTGCATTGCCTCTCCGGCGCGGACGAAGGTGCCGCGCGATGCAGCTGCGGGAGCGGCCTTTGGAGCACCTTTGTAGTCCGGACCGACGGTCGCACAGCCGGCGAGCAACGCCGCAAGGATCGTGGCGCTGCCGATGCGGCGATAGGAAAGCGAGGCAGTCATCAGTGTCCGGCCTTTGCGTGGTAGCCCTTGGGAAGCGGGCGCAGAAGAAGAACGAGCGGGGAAACGAGCAGGATACCCAGCGTCAGCGCCATGAAGTCATCGTTGAAGGCCATGACCAGTGCATCGCGCAGGATCATGCCGTCGAGCGAACGGAGCGCCGCTGCCAGTCCGTCGGAGCCGCCGCCGTAGCTCGTCGCCTGCTGGCTGACCCAGTCCTGGACGTTGAGGTTGTTCGCGCCGAGCGCACTGTGCAGCGTCCAGCGATGAAACTCCCAGCGCTGATCCTGCAGCGTGGCGAGGAGGGCGAGCCCGACCGAACCACCGAGGTTGCGCGCTGCGTTGAAAAGGCCCGCCGCGTCACCCGCATCTTCGCGTGCCACGGAACTGATCGCCGCCTGATTGAGGAACATCATGCAGAATACGGTGCCAAGGCCACGCATCAGCTGCGTCTCGACGAAATCGCCGCCGCGCGATTGCGCAGTAAGTGTCACGTCGAGGTAGCAGGACATCGCCAACAGGGCGACCCCGGTTCCGACGATCACTCGCAGATCGACGCGGGAAATCAGGATCGGAAACAGCGGCATCATGAGCATCGCCGGGATGCCGGATATGAAGACGATGCGTCCTGCCTGCATGGCGTTGTAGTCGGCGATCGCGGCCAGGAACTGGGGGATGACATAGGCAGTGCCGAACATCACCGCGCCCAGGACGAAAGCGAGGACGAATACCGCGGCGAATGATCGCTTGCGCAGCAGGGCCAGCTTGATGACCGGGCGCTTTGCCTTGAACTGGCCGATGGCGATGAAGATGAAGCCGAGCAGCGTGACTGCGCTCAGTTTCCAGATCAGGGCGGATTCGAACCACTGCTCGCGATGGCCTTCCTCGAGCACCACCGTGATGCCGCCCAGACCAAGGATCAGGCCGATCACGCCGAACCAGTCGGCGTTGACGAGTTCGCCCAGTTGCATCTTGCCCTTCGGCAGACCAACCAGAAGCAGGGTGATCAGGATCAGGCTGATCGGCACGTTGACGAAGAAGGCATAGTGCCAGCTGAACGTCTCGGTCAGCCAGCCGCCCACCAATGGTCCCAGGACTGGCCCCATGATGACGGTCAGGCCGAACAGGGCCGTGCCCACCGGTTGCTGGTTGGGTGGCAGGCGCGTGGCAATGATGGTCAGGGCGGTCGGGATCATTGCACCCGCAGTGAAGCCTTGTCCGACACGACCGAGGATCATCATGGTGAGCGAAGATGAAAGTCCGCACATCACCGAAAAGCCGGTGAACAGGATCGCCGCGATCAGCAGGAAGCGGCGCAGGCCGAATACACGTTCAAGCCAACCCGTAAGTGGAATGATAATGATTTCGGCCACGAGATAAGCGGTGGCGATCCAGGTGCCTTCGCTCGAAGATGCACCGATCTCACCCTGGATCGTGGGCAGGGAGGCGTTGACGATGGAGATATCGAGCGTTGCCATCAGCGAGCCGATGGCGCCTGCGGCCACGGCCAACCAGGCCGTGATGTCGGCCTTTTCGCCGCTCGCGGCGGGTGGCGGCACTGTTGCCTCATCCATGGTTGCCGCCTGGCTCACTTCGATGCGACCCGATCCTGTTCGTTGCGGATCGTCTCGATTGCCGACTTTGCCGAACGGGTGTCGACTTCAACCGAGAGCGAAAGGCCTGGGACCAGCACCTTGCGTGATTCAGGACCGGCATTGATCCGGATGCGCACTGGCACGCGCTGGACGATCTTGGTGAAGTTGCCCGTCGCGTTCTGCGGCGGGATAAGCGAGAAATTGGCGCCGGTGCCGGGCGTGATGCTCTCGACCGTGCCATGGAAATCGACGTCGGGAAGGGCATCGACGTGCACCGTCACGGGCTGTCCCGGACGCATCAGGCCGATCTGCGTTTCCTTGAAATTGGCTTCGACGTAGATCGCCTCGGTCGGCACGATCGTCATCAGGCGCTGGCCAGGTTGCACGAACTGGCCGATGCGCACGGTGGAGTTGCCGATCTTGCCACCGATCGGGGCGACAATGCGGGTCGTCGCCAGATCAGTGCTGGCAGCCTCGCGCTGGGCTTGCGCTGCCTTGATTTGCGCTGCGCTCTGCCCAGCCTGCGCGCGCGCGCTCGTCACGCGATCATTCGCGGCCGATAGCCCGGCCTGTTTTGCTGCAACGTCTGCAGCCGCCTTGTCGCGATTGGCGACGAGCTGGTCGAACGCCTGCTTTGGTTCTGCGCCGCTTGTAACAAGCGGCCGCATCCGGGCAACTTCGCCGTTCAGGTAAGCGAGTTCGCGCTTGGAAGCCTGCAGAGAGGCGCGGGCCTGGCCTACCGCAGACTGTGCTTCCTGGATGGCCGCGACAGAGGCCGTTTCGGTAGCACGGGCGACGTCTACCTGCGCGCTGCTCTGTGCAAGACGCGTGTTGTAATCGGTCGGATCGATCTGGACCAGCAACGTACCCTGTTCGACCGCCTGATTGTCGCTCACTGCAACGCGGCGCACATAACCGCCGAGCTTGGAGCTGATCGTGACGCCGTCGGCTTTCACATAGGCGTCTTCCGTATCCTGCATGAACTTGCCGACAGTCTCGTAATCGTAGAGCGCGTAGGCCCCATAGAGTGCCCCGGCAATCAGCGCGCCGACAGCGAATCGCCCGATGAATTTCTTGCGGCCAGAGCTGCTTTCGGTCGTTGAAGCGGCAGGGCTGGTGTCGGTCGAGGCGGCCATGAGTAATCCATCCGGAAATTGAACGAAATCGTTCCGTTGCGAATTGCCACTTGGTTCAGGCGCGAAGGGATTTCAAGTGCGGAAATTGCGGCACCTGGTGCAAAAACTGCATCCGGCTGCGGCAACGCCGCCGAGACTCAAGCGTTCCTAGGCTTTTGGCCAACCTTGCACTTTAGGTCAGATATCGCCGAGAGATCTCGAAACCGCCGTCAAAGCCCGGTCATTGATCGACGCAATAAATCAAACAGGGCGAATTTGCTCATTGGAAAAATCCCGAACCATGTCCTACCTCGCCAATCGTATCCCGGTTCATCAATCCACAACGAGAAGGATTTGAGTCTATGTCGATCGTCGGAACCAAGCTGAAGCCGTTCCAGGCAACTGCTTTCCACCAGGGCAAGTTCGTCGACGTCAGCGATGCGGACGTGCTCGGCAAGTGGGGCGTGTTCTTCTTCTACCCGGCCGACTTCACCTTCGTCTGCCCGACCGAACTGGAAGACCTCGCCGAC
>JBEQCK010000049.1:0-19568 GCA_041639335.1 Novosphingobium sp. | reverse complement strand
GCTGCCGTCGGCACTGTGCGCGGCGATGCCACCGAGGAGATCGACGCCAGCGGTCGCGTGGTGGCACCGGGCTGGGTGGACGTGCACACGCACTACGACGGCCAGGCAACGTGGGACGCGGAAATGGCGCCTTCCTCGTGGCACGGCGTGACGACTGTCGTGATGGGCAACTGCGGCGTCGGCTTCGCGCCGGCAGCGCCTGACCGGCACGACTGGCTGATCGGCCTGATGGAAGGCGTAGAGGACATTCCCGGCACCGCACTTGCCGAAGGCATGACGTGGGACTGGGAGACTTTCCCCGAGTACCTCGACGCGCTGGAAAAGATGCCGCGCGCGGTCGATATCGGCACCCACGTACCGCACGGGGCGGTACGCGCCTACGTGCTGGGTGACCGCGAGAAGCCAGGTGCGATCCCGACCGCGGACGACATCCGCAAGATGGCCGAGATCGTCGAGGAAGGCGTTCGTGCCGGTGCCCTTGGCTTTTCGACGAGCCGCACGGTGATCCACAAGTCGGTCGACGGTGAAGTGGTCCCCGGCACCACAGCGACAGCCGAGGAACTGATCGAGATCGGCCGCGCGATGGGCCGCGTCGGCCATGGCGTGTTCGAAATGGCATCCGACATGCGCCGCGAATGGAACGAGTTTGGCTGGATGGGTGCCCTGAGCCGTGAAACGGGCCTTCCGGTCACTTATGCGGCGCTGCAGTCCATCGCCAAGGAAATGCCGCTCGAGGAACAGATTGCGGAAATGCGTCGGGAGAATGCGCAAGGGGCGAACATCGTCGCCCAGATTGCCCTGCGCGGGAATGGCGTGATCATGGCCTGGCAGGGCACGATTCATCCCTTCCGCTTCCGCCCCAGCTACGCCGCAATCGCCGATCTGCCATGGGACCAGCAACTCGCCCAACTCAAGGACCCGGCTTTCCGCGAAAAGGTCCTGTCAGAGGCAAACGAGTACCCGGAAAGCGACATCATCGGGCTGTTGATGATGATTTCCGAAGGCTGGCACAACCAGTTCATCATGGACGACGGCTTCGACTACGAGCCTCAAGCCGAGGCCAGCATCCTGCACAGGGCAAGGCAGGCCGGTGTCGAGCCTGCTGCCTATGCTTACGACCGGCTTATGGAGAGCGACGGGACCGGCTTCATCTACCTGCCGATCCTCAACTATGCCGATGGCAATCTCGATTTCCTCGAAGCGCTGCAGGCTTCTGAAGACACCGTAAACTCGCTGTCAGACGGTGGTGCGCATTGCGGCACGATCTGCGACGCTGCCAGCCCCACTTTCATGCTCGAGCACTGGGTTCGCGATCGAAAGCGCGGGGGCAAGATCAGCCTTGAGCACGCGGTGAAGCGCCAGTGCCATGATACGGCCCGCCTGTATGGCCTTGATGACCGTGGCATTCTCGCTCCGGGATACCTGGCCGACATCAACATCATCGACTTCGACAACGTGAAGCTGCTCAAGCCATGGCTGGCGTTCGACCTGCCTGCAGGGGGCAAGCGCCTGCTCCAGAAGGCGGAAGGGTATGACTATACCATCAAGGGCGGCAAGGTGACCTTCCGCAAGGGAGAATGGACCGGGGCGACGCCGGGCGTGCTCATCCGCGGCCCTCAGCGCGCCGACCTCCTCGAAGCGGCAGAATGATGCAGGCTGGCCCGCCCCCTGGTTCGGGGGCGGGCCAGCCGGATTTCATGCGTATTCAGGCAGCGTTGCGGAACGTTGCATTGCCAGAATGGCCGAAGTTGCCCTCAAGCCTGAATTGCGAAACGAGGGAAGACAGGCGGTTGGCCTCGCCTGCCAGGCTTCGCGCCGCTGCCGTGGCTTCCTCAACCATCGCCGCGTTCTGCTGGGTCATGGTGTCCATTTCCCGCACGGTTTCGCGAACCTGGCCAATGCTGCCCGCCTGGTCCTGCGCCATCGCAGCGATGCTGCTGGCAAGCTGGGCGACATGGCCGACCTGCTCGACAATCAGGGCGAATGTATCGCCGGTCTGCCCGACGAGGCATACCCCTCGTTCCACCTGTGTCGAACTGGCCGTGATCAGGTGCTTGATATCGCGCGCGGCGTCCGCAGTCCGCTGCGCCAGCGCCCGGACCTCGGTGGCCACCACTGCAAATCCTCGCCCGGCATCTCCGGCACGGGCTGCCTCTACGCCCGCATTCAACGCAAGCAGGTTTGTCTGGAACGCGATGCCATCGATGACCGAGATGATCTTTCCGATTTCCTGCGCCGAATTGTGAATATCGTTCATGGCCTGGACCGCTTCGCTGACGACTTCGCCGCCGCGCATCGCCTCGCCATGCGCCTGCTGCACCGAATCGTGCATGTGCGCCGCATCGCCTGCCGTGGTATTGACGGTCGAAGCCAGCGCGGTAACCGCTGCAGACGCTTCTTCCAGGCTTGCCGCCTGCTGCTCGGTACGGCGCGCCAGATCGTCGGAAGCCTGGCGGATCTGCTTGGCCCCCACGTCGACCGAGCCGGATGTATCGGCCACGTTGCGCAAAACCCCCGAAACCTGAACGCGCATGCCGTCGAGATGCTTCTGCAGTTCCGCAAAAGCGGTCGGCAGATCCGGCACCGGGGTGGCAAAATCACCTTCGGCCATGGCGCGCAGGGTGGCACTTACCTCGTCGATAACGGCAACACGCGCTGCTTCCTCAGCCTTGAAGTATGTCGAGAGCGCCACCTCCATGTCCAGCAGCGCCATCTTGATCATGGAACCGACAGACTTGGCCAACTGCCGACGGCGGAAGATTGCCGTGAAGCCTGCGAACATCTTGTTGACGATGTTCTCAAGTACGGAGGCATAGGCGCCGATGTACCAACCCGGCTCAAGTCCGATCCGGGCATGCACGTTGCCGATGCGCTCGGCGCTGTCGAAGTAGGTCTTGTCGACAGAGCCGCCAAACATCCCGCCCCAATGCTCGATCTGCTTGTCGCGAGCGTGGTTCATGGCAGCGCGCGAACCGAAGAAGCGGGACGTTTCCGGGGTCGCCGAAATCTGGTCGTAAAGATTGTCCAGAGCAGGCGGGGCATGCTTGCGCAGCGCCGATGCGATCTCTGGAAAGCGCGCCAGATCATCGCTGCCGATATTGAAAAAGGCCAGCTTCTTGGCCGCTGCCTGCGGATCGTAGGAACTCTGCATGCTCGACACTCCTGTTCGAGCAGACAGTACCCGACGGCGCTTCAAATACGGTAATTTGGACCGCAGTAACTCTACGAAAGCAAAAGCGCCGCGTTGTTAACCCAGCAATATCCCGCGATCAGCACTCTTCGGCCGAGCCGATGGCCGGTCCGCGCCTGGCACGGACCGGGTCGGCATCAGACGCGCATCGGCATCAGCACGTAAAGTGCTGGTGACTTCTCGTCGCGGCGGATGAGCGTCGGCGCACCAGCATCAGCGAGGTGCAGTTCGACCGTGTCGCCGTCGATCTGGCTGAGGATATCCTTGAGGTAGTTGGCGTTGAAGCCGATCTCGAAGCCGGTGGCGGCGTAGCTTGCCGGAAGCTCTTCGGCGGCAGTGCCGTTGTCCGGACTGGTGACCGAGAGCGTCACGCGATCATTCTCCAGCGCCATCTTCACGGCACGGGTCTTTTCGGTGGCGATGGTCGCCACGCGGTCCACGCCTTCGAAGAACGAGCGCGGGTCGAGCTTGAGCAGCTTGTCGTTGCCCGTGGGGATCACGCGGCTGTAATCCGGGAAGGTACCGTCGATCAGCTTGCTGGTGAGCACAACGCCGTTTTCGCCGCCGAGGGTGAAGCGCACCTTGCTGGCGGAAAGGTCGATAAGCACGGCGGAATCCAGCACTTCTTCCAGCAGCTTGCGCAGTTCGCCCACACATTTGCGCGGCACGATCACGTCGGGCATGCCTTCGGCGCCTTCGGGGCGCGCGATGGTGAAGCGGGCAAGGCGGTGGCCATCGGTGGCAGCAGCCTTCAGCAGCGGCTGCGCATCGTCCGAAACGTGCAGGAAGATGCCGTTGAGGTAGTAGCGCGTCTCTTCGGTTGAGATCGCGAAGCGGGTGCGGTCGATCAATTCGGCCAGCGTGCGCGCCGGAACCTCGAAACTGGTGGGCAGGTCACCCTCGACGATCACCGGGAAATCATCGCGCGGCAGCGTCGGCAACTGGAACCGGCTGCGGCCGGCCTTGACGATCATGCGGTTTTCGGACGTTTCGAGGCTGACCTGCGACCCGTCCTGAAGCTTGCGCGCAATATCGAACAGCAGGTGCGCCGAAACGGTGATCGCGCCCGGACTTTCGACCGAAACCGCAGCCATGGTCTCGACGATCTGGAGATCGAGGTCGGTCGCCATGAGACGGACCGTGCTGTCGGGCGCGGCCTCGATCAGCACGTTGGACAGGATCGGAATCGTGTTCCGGCGCTCGACCACCGACTGGACGTGGGACAGGCAGCGCAGGAGCGTCGCGCGTTCGATCGTCGCCTTCATTCTCGTCTCGATCCCCCCGGGAGCGGCCGGACGGCCCTGCCCCGTGAATATGGCTGAACCGGGGAATCACGCTCCCCGGCGTTTGGTTCGGACTATCTGTCTTAACGCAGAGGCGGGACTCGGCAAGCACCGGTCCCGCCCTTGTCCCCTAAGTTGGGGATAAAACCGCCAGAATCAGCCTGTGGCGGGGCTCAGGAGAGCATTACGACATCATCGCCATGCCGCCGTTGACATGCAGCGTCTGACCGGTGACGTAGCCCGCCTCCTTCGAGGCAAGATAGGCGACGGCGGCGCCGATGTCCGAACCTTCGCCCATCCGGCCCATCGGAATGCGCGCGTTGAGCGCGTCCTTCTGGCCATCGGGCAGCACCTCGGTCATCGCCGTGCGGATGAAACCGGGCGCGACGCAGTTCACGGTGACGCCGCGGCTCGCCAGTTCCTGGCCCAAGGACTTCGACATGCCGACAAGACCGGCCTTGGCCGCTGCATAGTTGACCTGGCCGGGATTGCCCGTCGCGCCGACAACGCTGGTGATGGTGACGATGCGGCCGAAGCGCGCCTTCATCATAGGTTTGGTCGCCGCGCGCATCAGGCGGAACGCGGCTTCGAGGTTGACGCGGATCACCGCATCCCATTCCTCGTCCTTCATCCGCATGGCCAGGTTGTCGCGCGTGATGCCAGCGTTGTTCACGAGGATGTCAAGCTTGCCCAGCGTGTCCATCGCAGCCGGAACGAGATGCTCGACCTGCTCGGTGTTCGACAGGTCGCACGTGATCTCGACGTGATCGTGACCGTATGTGTCGTTCAGTTCCTCGCGGAAGGCGCGCAGCTTGGCGGGGTTAGTGCCCGACAGAGCGATGCGGGCGCCCTGCTTGGCCAGCGCATGGCAGATCGATGAGCCAATGCCCCCGGCAGCGCCGGTGACCAGCGCGGTCATGCCGCTGAGATCGAAAAGACGGTTTTCCATGGGCTCAGAGCTCCTTGAGGATGACTTCGATGTCGGCCATGCCGATGACGCTGGTGACAGAGACGTCGGCGACCGAGCGGTTGATCATGGGCCCAAGGACCTTGCCGCCGAGTTCGACGAACTGCTCGACGCCGGCATCCTTCATGGCAATCGCGCTTTCGCGCCAGCGGACACGGCCGGTGACCTGCTCGACCAGCAGGCGCTTTACTTCGGCGGGGTCGGTCACGACTGCGGCGGTGACGTTGGCGAACAGGGCAATGCGCAGCGCGGATGGCGGCGTCTTTTCAAACGCTTCGGCCATGGCATCGGCAGCGGGCTGCATCAGCGGGCAGTGGAATGGCGCCGAGACCGGCAGCAGCACGCCGCGCTTGATGCCATGGTCCTTGACCATCGCCACCGCGCGCTCGATCGCGCCCTTGTGGCCGGAAAGCACGACTTGCGTCGGGTCGTTGTCGTTGGCGACGGTGCAAACTTCGCCCTCGGCCGCAGCTTCGGCAAGCGCGGTGGCCTTTTCAATGTCGGCACCTAGCAGCGCGCACATCGCGCCCTGCCCGACAGGCACCGCAGCCTGCATCGACTGGCCGCGCAGCTTCAGCAGACGCGCGGTGTCTGCAAGGCTGAACGCGCCTGCCGCGCAAAGCGCAGTATATTCGCCAAGGCTGTGCCCGGCCACGAAATCGGCCTTCTCGGCCAGGGTGATGCCGCCTTCCCGCTCCAGCACGCGCAGCACGGCCATGGCATTGGCCATGATCGCAGGCTGCGCATTCTCGGTGAGGGTGAGGACATCCTCCGGCCCTTCCTTCATGATCTGGAAGAGCTTCTGCCCAAGCGCGTCATCGACTTCCTCGAACACCTCGCGGGCCGCAGCGCTGGCCTCGGCAAGCTCAAGGCCCATGCCGACCTTCTGACTGCCCTGCCCCGGAAAAACGAATGATCGCATCGAAGTCTCCTAAGTCCTGCCGGTCTGCCTTGCAGCCTTTTCGTGGTGGCGCGCCCTATTGCCGCGATCTGTATCAGGCAAGCCCGAAGGGCACGATCTTGTTGTCAACGTCGTGCCCGATATCCGCCGCACCCAGATAAGCTATGCCGGTCTTCGCGCACCAATGGTGGACCATCTCTTCTACCGCCCATCCGAAAGGCCGGTCATTCTCCGGCACCTGGCTGACCCGGCCAAGGCGGAGGCCGGCGATTCCTGCCAGGGCGAGGCAATTCGTCACGTGAAAGAGCAGCCGGTCGACCGCGTAGTGGTATTCCGCCACCTCTTCCACCATCACGACATGATTGCGCAGGTCCGGCAGAAGCGGCGTCCCGCACAGCATGGCAAGCGTCATCAGGTTGAACGCGACGGCAGGTTGGCCATCCGCCAGCGATGGCTCAAGCCCTGCCGGATCGCCCTGCAGCCAGGACAGCGTCCTGCGCACCGCGACATCGCCGCCGTCACGCCGCAGATCGACCGGCATCGGCGCATGGACGCTCTGGCCGATCCCGGCACGGAAGAGCGACGCCAGCAAAGTCCCGCCGTCGGAATAGCCGAGGTATTGCTTGTCGTAAGCCGGAGCTTCCAGCAGCGGCAGGGCATCCATGGCGATCCGATTGGCGCCGTATCCCCCACGCACAAACCACACCGCGTCGAAAGCAGGGTCGTTGGCACAGGCCACGAAGGCCTCAAGGCGCACCCGGTCAGGGCCGGCAAAATGCCCTTCGCTGGCAAAACACTGATCGTGAAACACCAGATCCAGCCCCGGAAACTCGGCTTGCGCCAAGGCCATGACCCGTGCCGCGTCTTCGCGCGTGAACGGCGTGGATGGGGCGCAGATGGCGATGCGTCTGGTCACGTCCCATCCCTAGCCGGTTTCACGGCTGCGGTAAAAGCGGCAATCGAACGGTTGTCACCGGCGCTGCAGACGCATACCGCAGCAGCATGACGATCGCCTCCGATGCCTCCACCAACCTGACTGCGCGCGACTGGTTCTTCTGCGGAATTGGCGGCTCAGGGATGCTGCCACTCGCGCTGATCCTGCGAGGCATGGGCGCGCGCGTCGCCGGGTCGGACCGCAGCCGCGACCAAGGACGCACGCCTGAAAAATTCGCCTGGCTGGAAAGCCTTGGCATCGACCTGTTTGCGCAGGACGGCTCGGGCATGGTGTCGGCACGGCAGGTACTGGTCGCCTCGGCAGCGGTCGAGGACACTGTGCCCGAAGTGGTCCGCGCGAAAGAGCTGGGATGTGAGCGGATGTCACGCGCGCAACTTCTTTCGGAGCTGTTCAACGCGGCACCGCAAAGCATCGCCGTGGGCGGGACGAGCGGAAAGTCAACCGTCACGGGCATGATTGGCTGGATCATGACTGCAGCCGGACGCGACCCCACGATCATGAACGGCGCCGTGATGAAGAACTTCGTTGCTCCGCACGCGCCGTTTGCTTCGGCGCGGGTGGGCACAGGTGGCGTCTTCGTTTCGGAAGTAGACGAGAGCGATGGCTCAATCGCACTCTACAACCCCACGATCGCAGCGCTCAACAACGTCAGCCTCGATCACAAGAGCCTGGAGGAACTGCGCGAGCTGTTTGGCGCCTTCCTGACACGCGCAGCCATATCGGTGGTCAACGCCGATGATCCCGAAAGTCTCGCCCTGCTGGATCGCGGTCGCCAGACTTTGACCTTCGGCTTTTCAACCAGTGCGGACATCTCGGTTGTGGATGGCTCCATCATCGAGCAGCCCACTTCCATTGCCGCCAGCATCCACGATCGCGCCACCGGCGAGACATGGCCGATCGCGCTGCGAATTCCCGGGCGGCACAATCTTGCCAATGCCTTGGCCTCACTGGCAGCAGCCAAGGCTGCGGGCGTCCCGCTTGGAGAAGCGGTGGGCCACCTTGCCACCTTCTCCGGCCTCGCCCGCCGTTTCGATATTGTCGGCACCTCACCTTCCGGGATTACCGTAATCGACGACTTCGGTCATAACCCCGAGAAAGTTGCGGCGACGCTTGCCACGTTGAAAGCCCATCCCGGCCGGGTGATCGCGTTCTTCCAGCCGCACGGATATGGCCCCTTGCGCCAGATGGGGCATGAACTCGCAGAGGTTCTTGCCACGCGCCTGTCGTCCAGCGACGTTTCGATCCTGTGCGATCCTGTCTATTTCGGCGGTACGGTCGACCGTTCGGTCGGCTCCGAACGGATCGTCACCCTGATCCGCGAGCATGGCGGCCAGGCCGAATACATTCCCTCGCGCGACGACTGCGCGGCACGGATCATCACCCTCGCCCGTCCCGGTGACCGCGTCGTGATCATGGGAGCGCGCGACGACACGCTTTCCAGCTTTGCCCACGAAATCCTGATGCGATTGACCTGACCCGGACGTGGCGGACGTGGCTGCAGCACCACGTCCGCCCCCTCGATACGACCCGAGGGCAAATTCAGTCGAAGCGCTTTTCCAGCAGCACGAGGTGCGGGTCACCATCGATGCCAAGGGGCCGGAAGCCCCGTTCGCGTTCCAGCTCGATTGCTGCATGGTTGTCGCGGTCCTCGATCGAGATCACGCGCTTGAGCCCGCGCTTGCGCGCCTCCTGACCTAGCAGATCAAGCATCGCCCAACCGATGCCCCGGCCGCGGAAATCGCTGCGGATCGAAACGGCGATCTCGCCGGTTTCCATCGCGGCATCGCAGGCAAGCATGGCAGATGCGACCAGCACCCCGGTTTCGTGCTCGAAAGCCAGAAAGCTTTCCGTACGCCAATGGTCGCAATGAGTCAGCGGAGCGAGTTGCTCGTGCCCCACATGCCGGCTTGCCGCCAGAAAGCGGAACCGCCGATCGTCGTCGCTGACTGCGGCGAAAAACGCCTCAAGCGCGTGCTCATCCTCGGCGAAGGCTGCTCGCACGTCGAGCCGCGTGCCGTCGCGGGTCTCATACGGGCGAACCGGAGCGAGGTCGGCAAGGGTCGTGGCGGTCATGGGATGATCTCCTTGGGTGTGCCAGTGCGTTGGGCCAGGGATTACCATCGCTGGTCGCGCCAACCTTGATTCAGCGCAACGCGGCCAGGCTTGCCGCTTGCAAAGAACGCAGAGCCACTTGCGCTGCTGCGCACCTCCTGCGGGCAAACACCTAGAGACCTGAATCCCGGCGGCTTCCAGCCGTCCTTCTGCATGTGGTTAACGCAAGAGGAGGTTCGCTCATGTGGCTGGAAACTGGTTCTGACGAGTATTACGCCCAGCGCCGTGCATCGCGCGTCGGCATAGAGCTTCCCGTGCGGTGCAAGCACGGGACAAAACGGTCAACGGTTATGCTTAAGGACCTCAATCCATACGGTGCGCGCATCGAGGGACTGGACAAGCTGCGGATCGATGAGCCGATCTACCTCATGCTGCCCGGACTGCAGCCCAAGCTCGCGTTCGTGGTGTGGAGCCGGGACCGCGTGTCAGGTCTCGAATTCGAGCATCGGCTTCACGACGCCGTGTTCGAACGGCTCGTCAGCGAATTTGCCATTCGTCACTACCGCGAGGGTCATCCGCCCAAGCCGGCGCCGATACGCTTTGCCGCCTGATGCCAAGTGGGATCAGTGCTTGCCGCGCGCCTTGCCAATGGCATGCACGACAAAGGCGACGATCGCACCAAGCACCACGCCGACAAGGGCAGAAAGCACGGCGTAGGTAAGCCAACCCAGCACACCGCCCAGTGCGCCCGTTGCATGCTCAACCCAGTGCTGCGCCTTATGCGCCAAGTGTGCCGGCCCCGGAACGCCAAGCACCTCCAGCCCGTGGAGGATGATGCCGCCGCCAACCCAGAGCATGGCCGCCGTGCCGACCGTGGCCAGCACTGCCAGCAACACTGGCATCGCCCGCAGGAGAAACCCGCCGATGGCCTTGGCCGTGGCCGAGGTCCGCTTCACAAGATGCAGTCCGATATCGTCCATCTTCACGATGAACCCGACCGTGCCGTAAACCGCGATGGTAATGACCACGCCGACGAGCGCCAGGATCAGCGCCTGCTGGACGATGCCCTGATCGGCCACTTCGGCCAAGGCAATCGCCATGATCTCGGCCGACAGGATCAGGTCGGTCCGCACCGCACCGGACACGCGCTCGTTCTCGAATGATGCGGCGTCGGTCGGTTGATCCTCAAGGGTTTCGCCATGCTTCTCGCCGCCCAGCTTCTCCAGGAGCTTCTCGGCGCCCTCGAAGCAGAGGAACAGACCCCCGGCCATCAGCAAGGGCGTGATTGCCACTGGCAGGAACGCGCTCAACAGCAATGCTGCGGGCAACAGGATCACCAGCTTGTTGAACAGGCTGCCCTTGGCAATCCGCGCGATGACCGGCAGTTCGCGATCCGGGGTGAACTCGGTCACGTACGAAGGCGTGACGGCTGCATCGTCGATCACCACCCCCGCAGCCTTTGTGCCCGCTTTTGCGGCTGCAGCACTCACATCGTCGAGCGAGGCAGCAGCGGCACGGGCGATGACGGACACGTCGTCAAGCAGGGCGACAAGGCCGGTAGGCATTCTGGCTGGGATCCTTGCAGAGGCGGGAAATCGAAAGTTCGATGTGCGGGAACGACGAGACGAGCGCAAGGGTCCCGTTCAGCGCAATTTTGTCAGGTTCTCTCGCGCGAGCCGGGCACGGCGACCTGGATGAAGCGCGGCTTGCCTTTCGGTTCGGTAGCAGCGCCAGCGGCCTGTAGCGTAGACGGCGGCACCCGGTGACGCGTGCACAGGCCCCCTGCACCATCGCTGGTCAAGGGCTGTTCGAATTCGACGCCGATCACCGCCTCCTCCGAACGCACCACCATCGAGACGACCAGCTGCCCGCCGCCCAGGTCGACGACAAGGCTGGTCCCCACAGGCACGCCCAGCAACCCGTCGATCCGTGCACCGGTACGGGAAAGGTCGCGCATGACAGCCTCGTAGCGGTGGTCCTCATGGATCACCGTCACACGGCGGAATACCGACCTTCTCTCCGGGCGATGCCGCCTGGGGCCGTTCGGCTCGAGCTTAAGGTCGCCGCTCTCGAGCTTGCCCTCCACCTCGGCCAGAGGCATGGCGCGGGCAAAGAGATGCCCCTGCACGAGCTTGGCCCCGCGTTTCTTCACTACGTCGAGCTGGTCGAACGCCTCGACGCCTTCAACCGTAGTCTCCATGCCAAGCGCCTCGGCCAGACCGATGATCGCCGAGATGATCTTGGCGCTGTTGTTGTCCTTGGCCGCGCAGGTCTCGACAAAGCTGCGGTCGATCTTGAGCTTGTCGAACGGAGCCGAGCGCAGATAGCTGAGCGAGGAGTACCCCGTGCCGAAATCGTCCAGCGCCAGACGCACGCCCAGCCCTTTCAGTGAAGCGAAAACTTCGTCGACCGCTTCGCTGTCCCGCATGAACACGGTCTCGGTCAGTTCGAGCTCCAGCCGTTCCGGATCGATCCCGCTTGTCGCCACTGCAGATGCCACTGCATTGACGAAGCCCGACACGGCAAACTGCACGGCCGAGACGTTGACCGACAAGCGCACGTTGTCAGGCCATTTCGCCGCATCGGAGCAGGCCTGCCGCAAGGCCCATTCGCCCAAGGGTACGATCAGGTTGCTCTCTTCGGCAATCGGAATGAATACCGATGGCGCGATCGCTCCCCGCTCGGGATGATTCCAGCGCATCAGCGCCTCGAACCCGACCACGTAGTTGTCGGCAATCCGGACGACAGGCTGGTAATGCAATTCCAGTTCGCCGCGCCCCAGCGCTTCCCGCAGATCTTCGGTAAGGATCGTGCGCTCCTGCGCCTCGTCCTTGAGCTCGGCCGAAAAGAAGCGGAATTGCCCGCGACCGCCGTTCTTGGCGGCATAGAGGGCAAGGTCGGCCGATGCCACCAGCGTCTCGCGGTCCTCGCCATCGTAAGGCGCCACGGCAACGCCAACCGAAGTGCCGATGACCGCTCGCTTGCCATCAATGGCATAGGGCTGCGAAATCATCTGGATCAGCTTGGACGCCATCTCGCCCAGGCGGCCACGATCTTCGATATCCGGCAGGATGACCTGGAACTCGTCCCCGCCCAGACGGCCGATATCACCACGATCCCCAACGACCTTGCGCAGGCGTTCGGCCACCTGACGCAGCAGTTCGTCCCCGGCAGGATGGCCCATCGTATCGTTGACGTGCTTGAACTTGTCGAGATCGAGCATCAGCAAGCTGCAGCAACGGCCGGAGGCGCGGTAGGCCGCCAGAATGGCATCCAGCCTGCGCGTCATGCGATGCCGATTGAAGAGGCCGGTCAGCGAGTCGAACTCGGCGGCGCGTTCATCCTCACGCTGTCGCGCGTATTCCCGCGTCACGTCACGGGCAAAGCCCACGTAACCGGTGAACGTGCCCTCCGGCGTGTACCTTGGCTGTCCCGACAAGGACCACCAGCGCTGGTCATCCCGGCGGACGGCAAAGCGCACGATGACGTCGGATATCCGGCTGTGGGCAGAGAACTGGAAAGCCAGGGAACGTGACGGCTGACCTGCGGCGGCGCTGTTGTCGGTTTCGACCACGCTCGTGAACGGGCGCCCGATATACGACTGGGCGTGGTCGAGAATCGTCTGCGTGATATAACGCAACCGGCCTTCGCCATCCGTGGCCCAGAGCCAGCCGAGACCACCTTCTTCGAACCCGTCCAGAACCGCAAGGCGGACCGCTGAATCGACGTGGTCGGAAGCTGGCGAACTGACAGGGGGCTTCGCGGAAGAGCTGTCTGCACTTGCAGCAGCCCCCGGCTTTACCAGCCCCCTGAATATGCCTCTGACCATCAGACAGTTTCGTTCAAGCAAAAGTTGCAGGATTTTCAGCGGGTCAGACTAAATGGCGGTGGTTACTTTCACCCTAACGCCCGCCGTCCCTCCACGATGCCACGGATGGGAATGCCTATCTCGCTTAGACGGGCATGAGCCGCTAAAGCGCGACAATGTCCTCGCCCGCGAAACGCCTGCACCATCTCGATGCCGCCCGCGCCTTGCTGCTGCTGCTGGGCCTGCCGTTTCACGTTGCCACCAAGGCCATCTTCGAGAGCACGCCACCCGCGGTGGACTTTCAGCAGTCACTGCTGATCGGTGGTTGGGCGTCTCTGACCCACGTGTTCCGCATGTTCGCGTTCTTCATGCTGGCCGGGTACTTTGCCGGCATGATCCGCGAGCGAAAAGGCACGAAGGCGTGGCTGGCGGAGCGGACCCGGCGGCTTGGCCTGCCATTCGCGGCGAGCCTTCTCACCCTGGGCGCTTTGCAGTTCCACCTGCAAGACCTGCTGCTACACAAGGCATCACCGACATTTCTCGGCCTGCCTCTGGCGCTCGATCACCTGTGGTTTCTGGTCGTGCTGCTGGGGTTCTGCGTCACATACGCCGCCGCGCCAGTTCAGCGCTTGCGGCTCGGCTCCGGCGTCCAGCGCGCCATGCTGCTCGAAGGCCCGGGAGGGCTGATACTGCTGGCTTCCCTCGCGCTGTGGGGCCTGTTGCGTTACGCAATCGAACAGGTCCCGCCCATCCCGAACGCGCCGAGCGAAACGCTGCTCTGGCAGCAATACGTGTTCCACGCTGCGGGGTTCGCGCTTGGCGTGCTGGCATGGCACGGCCAGCTTGGCGAGAGGATCTTTGCGCTGCGCAAGCCTTGGATCATCCCCGGCATCGTGGTCCTGCTGGTGCCCTACGTCCCGCTCGATCCACTTATCCGGCCTGCGCTGGGCAAGGAAATCTACCCTGATCTCGCCGGGACGCTGACCCTGCGCGCGCTCGAACTGCCGCTGGCCTATCTCATGTCGCTGGCACTGTTCCGCCTGCTGGCCTGGGCGGTAAGAGGACCGAGCAAGGTCGTGACCTTCTTTGTCGACGGCGCGCTGGCGATCTATCTCTTCCACCTTGTCTGGGCGATGATCGTCCTGCCGCAGGCACGAGCATTGCCTCTGCCCGCCGAAGCGCAATGGCTGATCAGCGCCGGCGCCGTCCTGCTGCTGGCGGTGTTGAGCTACCTCGCCGTCCGCACCACCAACCTGACCTCGATCATGTTCTGCGGCGCCCCGTTGAAGCAAGCCGCATCTGCTGTCGTGCCGGTTGCGCCTTCGCGCTCCTGACGAGCATCGCAGACACGCTTTAGCCGTGGGTGCGGCCCCGCTCCATCACGGCACGGCGGCGAGCCTCGACTTCGCCCGCCTGGACCTTGCCGTTCATCGCGCGGGAGACCTGGCCTTCAAGTGCCAGCGCCTCACCGAAGGGCAAGGCATAGCCGTCGTCGATCAGCGTCTTGTAAGCCATGGCCATGCGCGGCTCGATGCTCGCCATGTCCTGCGCCAGCGCAATGCAGGTTGCCAGAAGGTCTGCCGCCGGAACCACGCGGTTGACCAACCCCCATGCGCAGGCCTGCTCTGCACCGATGAAGTTGCCCGTCAGCGAAACCTCCTTCGCTCGCGATATGCCGATCATCCGCGACAGCTTCTGCGACAGCCCCCACCCCGGCATGATGCCGACGCGCGCATGGGTATCGGCAAAGCGCGCGTTCTCGCTGGCAATCAGCACGTCACAAGCCAGCGCCAGTTCGAAGCCGCCGGTGATGGCCACGCCGTTGATCGCGCAGATCACCGGCTTGCGGCACTGCTCCACCGCCTTGACCGGATTGCGCTCGGCCTCCCCGGCGTTGGCATCGCCCAGCTTTGAAGTGTCGGCCCCCAGTTCCTTGAGATCGAGCCCGGCCGTGAATGCGCGCTCCCCCGCTCCCGTCAGCACGACCGCGCGGATGCCATCGTCGGCATCGACATCGCGCATCACTTGCGCCAGTTCGGCGCGCAGAACTGAAGACAATGCGTTCATCGCTTCCGGGCGGTTGAGCGTGACCACGGCCACGGCATCGTGGCGATCGACTTTGACCAGCATCCTGCATCTCCCTTAAGGGATCGATTAAAGGCAAGTCATCGGCCCTTGGCAAGCCACTGCAACCCAAGTTCAGGCTTGCTTTCCACGCCAGAATCGCTATGCGCCGCCCCTTCGCGGGATGTCCCGTGAAACCGAAGAAAGCCGGAGGGGCCCCGCAATCCCGCGGACAAGCCAGCGATCGGTTAGTTAGATAAGGAAGCACAAAGCATGCCGCTTTACGAGCATGTCTTTCTCGCGCGCCAGGATCTGAGCCAGGCTCAGGTCGATACGCTCGCGGCCGCCGCCACCGAAATCGTCGAGAGCAACAACGGCAAGGTCACCAAGACCGAGACCTGGGGCCTCCGTTCGCTGGCATACAAGATCCAGAAGAACCGCAAGGCGCACTTCGTGCTGCTGAACATCGAAGCTTCGGGCGACGTGATCGCCGAGCTCGAGCGTCAGACGCAGATCAACGAAGACGTGATCCGCTACATGACCGTCCGCGTTGACGAGCATGAAGCCGGCCCGTCGGTCATGATGCGCAAGAACGATCGCGAGCGCAGCCGTCGCCGCGAACGCGAAGGGGAATAAGACATGGCTCGTCCGTTTTTCCGTCGCCGCAAGAGCTGCCCGTTCTCGGGCAAGAACGCGCCGAAGATCGACTACAAGGACGTGCGCCTGCTGCAGGGCTTCATGTCCGAGCGTGGCAAGATCGTTCCGTCGCGCATCACCGCCGTTTCGGCGAAGAAGCAGCGTGAGCTGAGCCAGGCGATCAAGCGCGCCCGGCACATCGGCCTCCTGCCCTACATCGTGAAGTAAGGAGCGCCCAACATGCAGATCATCCTGCTCGAGCGCATCGAGAAGCTGGGTTCGATCGGTGACGAAGTCACCGTGAAGGACGGCTACGCCCGCAACTTCCTTCTTCCCAACAAGAAGGCTCTGCGCGCCAACGAAGCCAACCGCAAGGTCTTCGAAGCCAACCGCGCCCGCATCGAAGCCGAAAACGCCGCCCGCCGCGAAGATGCCCGCAATGAATCGGGCAACGTCGAAGGCAAGGAAGTCGTGCTCATCCGCGCCGCCTCGAACGCTGGCCAGCTTTACGGCTCGGTCTCGGTTCGCGACATCGCCGACGCTCTGGTCGAACAGGGCGCCAAGGTCAGCAAGGCCATGATCGTGCTCGAACGCCCGATCAAGACCCTCGGCGTCTACGACGTCAAGGTCTCGCTGCACCCGGAAGTCTCGGTGAACGTCAAGGTCAACGTTGCGCGTTCGCCCGACGAAGCCGAACTGCAGTCGAAGGGCGTCAACGTCATCGACGCAATGTTCGACAACGAGAGCGGCGGCTTCACCGAAGCCTACGATCCGAATGCAGAACCGGGCGAAATCCCGGCCGAGCTGCTGGAAGGCGGCGAGGAAGCGACCGAAGCCTGAGGCTTCATCGCTTTTGCAACAGAATTGGGGGCGTCCTTTGGGGCGCCCCTTTTTCTTTGACCTTACGTCACAGGTTCGAGCCGCAGAAAACGCGCGGCGTTGTTGTAGAGAATGTCGCGCTTCTGCTCGGGGCTGAGATAGTCCGCGTTCTGGATCAGCCCGATCGAGTAGGCCATCAGCCCCGGCCAGGCGAGCTGATCGGTGCCGTACATCACGCGGTCGCCAAAGCCGGCATCGACCAGCCGCTCGATATAGCGGTTCACGTCCTTGCGCGGATAGCTCCAGATCAGGCCGGCGATATCGACATAGACGTGGCTGTTGGCCTGCAGCAGGGTCAACATGTTGTCGATCATCGGATAACCCGCATGCATCACCTGCACCCGCAGCTTGGGATGTCGCGCCAGCAGCTCTTCCAGCAACAGCGGGTTGCCCATCGACCCGCGATATGCCGGCATGGCAATGTTGGCCCGGCCCGAACCGCCCGTCCCCATGTGGATCGCTACCGGAATGTCCAGCTTCTCGGCCAGCGCGAAATATTGATCGACGCGCATGTCTGACGGCGAAATTCCCTCATACTGCAGGCCGATCTCTCCCATGACCTTGAAGCCCTCCTTGGTGAAGGCAACTTCCAGCATCTTGAGCTGTTTGGCCGCATCGCTGCCTTCAATCCGCCCGAACGCTGTGCCCGGGATGACGCGCGACGGCGCCGCCGACTGCCACTTCTTCACCGCCTCGACATCGCCGAACACCACGCCGCGCACGTTCAGCCGTTCCATCTCGGCCAGCACCGCCTTCATGTATTCGCCCTTCGGCGCTGGATAGAGCTTGGGCGAGCACTCCTCGCTGGACCAGCCGAACGGTGCTTCCGGCCCATTCTTCGGATCGGAAGCTTCGAAGCGGGCCTGGTTCGGGCACACGGGCGTGGCCCATGGCGCGTCAGCCATGGCATGCATATGAACGTCGATGACCGGTGCCACGGCAGCAGTGGTGTTCTGGGCCGAGGCAGAGCCAGCTCCCATCAGCGCGATTATCGCAAGCGAACTCAGTCCAAGGCGCATCTTCGTGGCTCTCCCAGCTATGTATGACAGCGTTATCAGTCGAACCCCGTCAACGCGCAAGAGCTGTTTGGTGTGGCAATCCAGGAAGCATGGCGATGTCTTTGCAGGGACACGCAGCCGCGCTAGACATGTGGCGATGGAAACAACTGAAACGATCGTCGCCGAACTTTCCCGCATCTACGACAAGGCCGTCGCCACCCTCCGGGCCGATATAGCGGATTACGCCAATCACGGCACCCTGCCGCCTGCCGAGCGGCGGACCGACGGCAGCTACTGCTACCCGGAACTGCACGTCCGCCTCAACGCGGAGCCCAGCCATGAATCGACCGGCAGGGCATTCGGGCGCCTCACCCAGCGTGGTGACTATTCCTGCACGGTCACGCGGCCCGCGTTGTTCGATGATTACCTGAAAGAGCAGATCGACCTGATCCGCGAAGGCTTCGAGGTCGAGATCGCGGTCCAGCCCTCGCGGCAGGAAATTCCCTTCCCCTACGTGCTCGACGGTGCCTACGGCGCCCAGATCGGCCGCATAAACCCGCAGGAACTTGCCCAGCACTTCCCCGCCACCGACCTTGCCCACATTGGTGACGAAATTGCGGATGCCGATTACGCCGTCGGCGATGGCCCGATGCCTCTGTCGCTGTTCGACGGCTTGCGCACCGATTTCAGCCTTGCTCGCCTGGCGCACTACACCGGCACCCAGATCGACGATTTCCAGCGCTACATCCTGTTCACCAACTATCACCGCTACGTCGACGAGTTCGTCGATTGGGCCGCGCAGCAGATCGATGGCGAGAAGTTCGTCGCCCTCACCGGCGCGGGCGGCCTTTCGCTCGATGCGCGCACCGAAAATGCCCGCGCTCGCCTGTCGGACACGGCATGGCGCCGTCATCAGATGCCCGCCTATCACCTTGTCGCCCCCGACAAGTCGGGCATCACGCTGGTCAATATCGGCGTAGGCCCATCGAACGCGAAGACGATCTGCGACCACCTCGCCGTCTTGCGCCCCGAGGCTTGGCTGATGATCGGCCACTGCGGCGGCCTGAGGCCGACCCAGAAGATCGGTGATTACGTGCTCGCCCACGCCTATCTGCGCGACGATCACGTGCTGGATCCGGTCCTGCCGCCCGAGATTCCCATCCCTGCCATCGCCGAAGTCCAGGTGGCCTTGCAGAAGGCCGCGGAACTTGTCTCCGGCGAAGGCGGCACCGACCTCAAGAAGCGCATGCGCACTGGCACGATCGTTACCACCGACGATCGCAACTGGGAGCTGCGCTACACCCATTCCGCCCGTCGCCTGTCGCTAAGCCGCGCGGTCGGCATCGATATGGAAAGCGCCACCATCGCCGCGCAAGGCTACCGCTTCCGCGTGCCCTACGGCACCCTGCTGTGCGTTTCGGACAAGCCGCTCCACGGCGAGATCAAGCTTCCGGGCCAGGCCAACCGCTTCTACGAGGAAGCCATCGCCGCCCACCTCGCCATCGGCACGACCGCGTGCGACCTGCTGCGTCAGGAAGGCCCCCGTCTCCACAGCCGCAAGCTGCGCGCGTTTAACGAACCGCCGTTCCGGTAATACCAACCTGCACTGATCCTGACCCGTGAGGATTGCCATATCCTGTCTGCTGGCGAGGAGCGGGCGAAGCTGCGATGTGGTTCATCGTAGCGAGGTCGCGACGAAGTCCAGCGGGCGGGATATGGCAACCAGAGGCGATTTCTGGCGGCCCTCGGACAGCGTCGCCTCCTTGAGACGATGAACCACATCGGCTCTTCGGAGGCTCCTTGCCGAGAACCGCCAGAAACCGTCCTCATGGGTC
>JBEQCK010000048.1:0-19886 GCA_041639335.1 Novosphingobium sp. | reverse complement strand
ATACGGAACGGTATTCGGGTGCTGGTTACCCATGCGGCGTGGCACCATGCCGCCGTTCATCCAGTTCGATGCCTGATTGGCCAGCAGCGCCACTTGCGTATCAAGCAGGGCAAGGTCGATCCGCTGACCTTTGCCGGTGGCATGGCGGTAGTTCAACGCTGCCAGCACCGAAATCGCAGCATAAAGGCCTGTCGTCAGGTCGCTGATCGGGATGCCGACCTTCATCGGCCCGCCGCCCGGCTCGCCATCGGGCAGGCCGGTAACGCTCATCAATCCGCTCATGCCCTGCACAAGGAAGTCGTAACCGCCATTGTTGCGCAAGGGGCCGGTCTGGCCGAAACCGGTGATCGAAAGGTAGATCAGGTCCGGCTTGATTTCACGCAGCGAGTCATAATCGAGCCCATACTTGGCAAGGCCGCCGACGCGAAAGTTCTCGATCACCACGTCGGCCTGCGCGGCGAACTGCCGGATCAGGTCGGCGCCTGCGGGATCGGCAATATTGATCGCAACCGAGCGCTTGTTGCGGTTGGCGCAGAGGTAATAGGCGGCATCGCGGCTGCCATCGTCAAGGAAAGGCGGCCCCCATTTGCGCGTGTCGTCGCCCTGGCCCGGTTGCTCCACCTTGATCACGTCAGCGCCAAGATCGCCCAGTACCTGGGAGCACCACGGACCCGCCAGCACGCGCGACAGATCGAGGACGGTTATGCCTTTTAGAGGACCCGAGGTTTCTGGCTCGCTCACTCGCCCTTCAACTCCGGCGCACGCTTTTCGAGGAAGGCGCTGACGGCCTCGTGATGGTCGTAGGTGTGATGGGCAAGCGCTTGGTAGGCCGCCGAAAGTTCGAGCAGGGGCGCGAGCTTCATGTCCTGCCCTTCACGCAGCAGCCGCTTGGCCATGCGGGTGGCGTGGCCGGGATTGGCGGCGATGGAATGGGCGACTTCCAGAGCGCGCGGAAGGAGTTGATCGGGCGGGACGACCTCGCTGACGAGGCCGTATTCCAATGCCTTGGCGGCATCGATGGTATCGCCGGTCAGCGTCATCAGACTGGCGCGGGCCATGCCGATCACGCGCGGCAGCAACCACGCCCCGCCATCGCCCGGCACGATGCCGAGCTTGACGAAGCTTTCGGCAAACAGCGCCTTGTCCGATGCGATGCGGATGTCGGCCATGCAGGCAAGATCAAGGCCGGCGCCGATGGCTGAGCCATTGACCGCCGCCACGACCGGCACCTCGAGATCATAGAGCGCAGTCGGAATCAGCTGGATGCCGGTGCGATACTGGTTGCGGATCGAGAAGGGCGAGCCACCGAACATGCCGGTCTTCTCTGCCATGTGCTTGACGTTGCCCCCGGCGCAAAAGGCCTTGCCGGCACCGGTCAGCGCGACAGCGCGCACCGAGGGATCGCGCGTCACGTCAGCACAGAACTGCGCGATTTCCTCGCTGTGCGCGGTTTCGGAAATTGCGTTGCGCGTATCCGGGCGGTTGAGCGTGGCAATGACCACCGGGCCATCGCGTTCGATCAGCAGGAAAGGGGTATCGGACATCGAGCGCTCTCCATGGGCTTTTGTTGGCTGAAACAGCTAGGCCACCATGCCCTTTCGGGCTAATATTGAATTTTCCGCCTTCGATAGTGAGTGTATATCGTGGACCTGCGCCAGCTGCGCTATTTCAACGCCCTAGCCGAGACGCTGAACTTCCATCGTGCGGCCGAGCGCCTGCACATCTCGCAACCGCCGCTGACTGTGGCCATTCGCAAGCTGGAGGACGAGCTGGGCGTTACGCTGTTCGAGCGCGATCCCCGCGGCGTGCGGCTCACTACCGCCGGCCTTGCCGCGATTGCTCCAGCGCGGGAGGCGTTGGCGGCGGCCGAGAAAGTGCGCGAGGCCGCGCGGCAAGGCGCGGCGGGCTCTCGCGGGCGACTTTCGGTCGGCTTCATCGGCTCGGCCATCGGCGATCTGCTGCCCCGCATCGTCCCGCCCTTCCGCAAGGCCTACCCGGAGGTCGAACTGGCGCTGGAAGAGATGAACAGTGTCGAGATCGTGCGCGCCATCGCCGCGCGTCGCCTGGATATTGGCTTGGTGCGGCTACCGGTCATGGACTCCGCTCCGGTCGAGATCGACGTCGTCGAGACGGACGAACTGGTCGCCGCCCTGCCGGTTGGAGATGTTCTGGCCCATCGCAAGACGCTGGAGCTTGGCGCGCTCGCCGACCGCTCTTTCATCATCTACAGCCCGGTCAGCGTACTTCACGCGACGATCCGGCTGGCCTGTCACCGCGCCGGCTTCACTCCCCGCGTCGCACAGGAAGCCGTGCAGGTGCAGACGATCCTCAGCCTTGTCGAAGCCGGACTTGGCGTTGCGCTGATTCCAGGGCGGAGTGCCCGTTTTGCCGGTACGGGCGTGCGCATCGTTACGCTGGCAGAAGCCCTGCCCATCGCCATGGGCATAGCCCGCGCCGGTGAAGCCTCTATGCTGTCCCGCAATTTCGTGGCGACCGCGTTGCGAAGTTGCGCCCAGTGATATGCAATCACTATCGAAACCGGCAAAATAAATATTTGCTGCAATGCGGCGGCAAGCGCATCGCTTGGCGGTGCAGAGCGGCGACATGACGCGCCGCCCGGGACAGGAGCCGCCTTTCCGTGTTCGATACCCTGACGCTTGCCCAGTTGCCGCCAGAAGACGAGGCGCTGCGCCCCGCCATCCGCGCTTTCATCGAGCAGCACATTGCCGCCATTCCGATGGATCGACGGGCGCGCTCGTGGCAGGGCTTCAGCGCGGAATTCAGCCGCGCGCTCGGCGCGGCAGGGTTCCTCGGGCTGACGCTGCCGAAGGAATATGGCGGACACGGCAAAGGTCCGTTCGCGCGTTTCGTGGTGGTCGAGGAACTGCTTTGTGCAGGGGCGCCGGTGGCCGCTCACTGGATCGCTGACCGGCAAAGCGCGCCCCTGCTCCTGAACTTCGGCACCGAGGCGCAGCGCAGCAAGCACATTCCCGCAATCTGCCGGGGCGAACAGCTGTTCTGCATTGGCATGAGCGAGCCGGGCTCGGGGTCCGATCTCGCCAGCGTGCGCACCCGCGCGGATCGCACCGGGAGGGGCTGGGTGGTCAACGGCCAGAAGATCTGGACCACCAACGCCATGCATTCCGACTACATGATCGCGCTGGTCCGCACCTCTGGCACTTCGGCGGACCGCCAGGCGGGCCTGTCGCAGCTGATCATCGACCTGAAGGCCCCCGGCGTCACCGTGCGGCCCATCGTTGACCTGACGGGCGACGCGCACTTCGCCGAAGTGTTCTTCGAAAACGTGGAACTGGACCAAGACACGCTGGTAGGCGCAGAGGGCGAGGGCTGGAAGCAGGTCGTAGCCGAACTGGCCTTCGAACGCTCCGGGCCTGAGCGGATCTATTCGAGCGTAGTGCTGCTTGACGCGTGGATACGCCATTTGCAGGCCGTGGGCCGCAGCGATTGCGCCGCGCTGGTCGGGCGCCTCACCGCCGAACTCGCCACGCTGCGCGCCATGTCGATTGCCTGCACCGCGCGGCTGGTGGCTGGCGAGAGCCCGGTTGTCGAAGCCAGCATCGTCAAGGATCGCGGCACCGGCTTCGAACAGGAACTCCCCGTGGTGATCGGCGACGATCTGGCGGCGCACCCGGATGAGGCGGTGAGCGAAGAGCTTTACCGCACGCTGCTCTACGTCACGCACATTGCGCCAAGCTTCAGCCTGCGCGGCGGCACGCGCGAGATCCTGCGCGGGATCATCGCGCGCGGCATGGGCCTGAGATAGCATTTGGCGGTAAGGGGAGAGGAAGACATGGACATCAACGAACTGCTCGAACCCTTCGTCCGCATGCTCGATGCCGCGGCGACCCCGGCAGTGGTGCGCGCCATCGAACATGGCGGTTCTGTCGATGCGCTTTGGCAGGAGATCGCGGAATCCGGCTTCCTCGATGCGCTCGTGGCCGAGGAGCACGGCGGTGCCGGCCTGAGCCTTGCTGATATCGAACCGCTGATCGAGGCGCTGGGCGCGCGCGCCGTGCCGCTGCCAGTGGCCGAAACGATGGTGGCGCGCGCCTTGCTGGCGTCGGCAGGGGTGGCCGCGCCGGAGGGGCCGATCGTGCTGGTCACTTCGCTTGCGCAGCCCGTGCCATGCGGACTGGTGGCCCACGCCGCGCTGGTCGATTGCGGCGATGCACTGATGCTGTGCGAGATGGCGGCGCTTGTCCCCCAGCCGACCGGGGTCACCAACGCGCTGGCCGCACGTCTCTCCGGCACGCCCGATGGCATTCGCCTGCCACGCCCGGCATCGGGCCTGCGCGCCATCGGCGCCGTACTGCGTGCCGCCCTTATCGCCGGTGCCGCCGCGCAACTGTGCGACGTGACCACCGCCTATGCCTCGGAGCGCGTGCAGTTTGGCAAGCCGATCGGGCGGCAGCAGTCGTTGCAGCAGATGCTGGCGCTGATGGCCGAAGACATGATCGCCTGCCGCATCGCTGCACAGATGGGCGCGTCGCGCGGCCTTGACGTCCCCATTGCCACCGCGGCGACGGCCAAGAGCACCGCCTCAGCCGCCGCGCCGCGCATCGCCGCCACCGCCCATGCGGTGCACGGCGCGATCGGCATCAGCGAGGAATACGACCTGCAATTGTTGACCCGCCGTCTTCACGAATGGCGCATGGCCGATGGTTCGGAAGGGTACTGGTCGCAAGTACTGGGTCAGCAGCGCCTCGGCTCCGATGCGACCAGCGTGGACTGGGTCAGGCAAGCCGTGTTCGCCTGACCCGCTGTCAGAGGTTTGCTGAGAAGCGGTTCGGCCCCGCCACTGCGCGGGTCTTGCGCCTGCCTGGCAGGATGACCTCGCCTTCGACCCCGCCGGGAAGCTCGACATCGAGCCGGAACTTTCCGTCCTTTGCCGTCCAGTCGGTGCGGATCGTGCCGCGCACGCTGTGGTAGGTCGCACCGCCGCTGCCAAGGGCCGGGCTCATGATCGGCGCGATGCGTACCCGCCCGAAGCCCGGTGTCGACGGTGCGATGCCGGCGATGCGGCGGAACAGGAAATCGCCGATTGCGCCGAAGGCATAGTGGTTGCGGCTGTTCATGCTGGCATCGCCCTGATCGCTGTTCCAGCGTTCCCACATGGTCGTCGCGCCCTGCTCGACCATGTAGCCCCATGATGGGTAGCTGCGCTGGGTGAGCAGGGTGATCGCCGTCGCTTCTTGCCCGGCCATGACCAGCGCATCGAGGATGTGGGGGGTGCCAAGGAAGCCGGTGGAAAGGTGATTGCCACGCCTGGCGATATCCGCCGCCAGCGCCGCGCCTGCCGCGCGCATAGCTTCTGGCGAGAGCAGGCCGAAGCGGATCGCCACGACGTTGCCTGTCTGGCTGCCGTTGCCAACCTTTCCATCAACGACGAAGGCGGCGTTGAACGCAGTGCGGATCGCCTCGAACAGGCTGCGATACCTGGCGGCAGCCTCGGTGTTGCCGATTGCCGAGGCCATCGCAGCCATCATTGTGGCATCCTGCGCCCAATAGGCGGTAGAGAGCAGGTCCTTGGGGGTGGTCGCCGCGCCCGGGTTGGCAGTTGGCGCATCGACCGAAAGCCAGTCGGCATAGTCCGCGCCGCGCTGCTTGCGCCAGACATGGTCGGGATTGGCAGCCTCGATCCACGCCATGTAGGCTTCCATCGCCTGCCAGTTGGCGCGGATCACCCCGGTATCGCCGTTCTGCATCCACGATGTGTGCGGCAGGATCACCCCGGCATCGGCCCAGCCCGGAGAGGACAGCTTCATCGTTGGCACGAAAGGCGGGATGCAATCGGGGAAGGCACCCTTTGCGCTTTGCGATACGCGGGCGTCCTCCATGACGCGGGCGGTGAAGGCGGTAACGTCCATGTTCCACGCCGCAGCGGGCCAGAACACGGCGGCGTCGCCCATCCAGCCAAGCCGCTCGTCGCGCTGCGGGCAGTCCGTCGGCAGGCCATAGAAGTTGGCCTTCTGGCTCCACACCGAATTGCGCCAGAACTGCTGGATCACCGGATCGCCGACGCGCAGCTCGGCGGTAAGCGGCAGGTCCTGATGCGCCACCAGACCTTCGACACTCCACGCCGCCTGATCATCAGGCACACCGGTGATCTCGACATAGCGGTAACCGTGATAGGTGAACCGCGGCTCATAGACCTCGCGCCCGCGCCCGGCGGCAATGTAGATGTCCCGCGCCTTGGCGGTGCGCAGGTTGGCCTGATCGATCGTGCCATCGGCCTTGAGTACTTCGGCAAAGCGCATCTCGATGCGCGTGCCGGCAGGGGCGTTCACGGTCAGGCGTGGAAAGCCCGCGAAGTTCTGGCCGTAGTCGAGCTGATAATGGCCGGCGCCGAGGCGCCTGACGCTCTTCGGCATGAGCGTTTCGCGCACGCGGATCGGCGGACAGCGCTGCGGTTCGACTGGGATGGCCGGGCCGGCCACCACACTGGCCGGGCGCCAGCCTGCAGTAGGACCGTTCGCCGCGGCCCACCCGGGCTGTTCACCCTTCGCATCGTGGATCTCGCCATCGTAAAGCGAATGTTCGAGTACCGCGGAATCCGCGATTTCCCAGCCCTTGCCGCTGGCAATCACGGTGCGTGAACCGTCGTCATGCTCGATCTCGAGCTGGCACAGCATGCGGCACGGCGCAGGCCCGAAGGCAAAGCGGCCCGAGGTGCTGAAGCGCGAACCGTACCAGCCATCGCCGACGACCATGCCCAGCACGTTGGCACCGGGCTTGAGCAGCGCGGTCACGTCATAGGTCTGGTAGATCACGCGCTTGGAAGGATCGGTGAACTCCGGGGCAAGCTTGCGATCCACTAGAGCCGCGCCATTGATCCACGGTTGGTAGATGCCCAGCGCCGTGGCGTGAAGCCGCGCGGCCCGGATCGGCTTGTCTATGCTGAAACCCTGACGCAGGCGGCTGGCTGGCGTGAGCGGCCATGGCTCGCCGATGGGCAGGCTGCCCTTGGCGCGCTCGGCGGAAGGCCATGAGGCGTCATCAAACTCAGGCAGATGCCACCCGACGGGCGCTGCCACCAAGGTTTTCCAACCGGGGCTGGCCGAAGTCATGCGCTGCCGCATGCCGTCGCCATGGCGCACCAGTGCAGCAGCCACGCAAGGTGGCTGGCCGAAACTGCCGACGCGCCGCCCTTCCATGGCGATGACATTGCGACCCTTCTTCAGCATGATCGGCCAGACGGCCATCTCAGTGTGGCGCGCCGGGCCATCGCGAGGGGTCGGCGCAGGCTCGCCGTTGATCCATACGCCGGTCAGTTCGTGCAAAGTGCCGCAGAACTCGGCTGCACCGCCGGGGTGGTCGAAGGTCCAGCGGAAGGCGCGGGACTGGCCGACGTTCTGCCTGTCTGGCCCCGAAATCCAGTGCAGCCCGGCCTCGCGGTCAGCCTTGGCGACGAGCGTTTCGCTGGCGATCCATTCTTCCTGCCAGTCGGCCGGGGCAAGGCCTGTTTCCCACATCGCTGGCGTGCTGCGCAGCGGTGTGCGGCTGCCCCTGGTCCAGCTTTCGACCTGCCACCACACCCGGCTCCTCGAGGGGAGGGCTGGTCCGCCATAGGCGATGTCGACCGCCGAAGTGCCGGCAACGCGCCCGCTGTCCCAGATCAGGTCCCGGCCAGCGGCGAGGTCTTCGGGACTGCGGGCAACGCTGACGCGATACGCCACCTGTCCGACCCGGTCCGCAGCGCCCAGCTTCCACGAAAAGCGCGGCGTTGCATCGCCCAACGCCAGCGGGTTTTCGAGACCGCACACGCGCAAGGAGTCAACCGCAGCCTTCGGCGTAGCAGCCATTACGCGCAGCGGGACCGCTGCTGCGCCGGTGCCGGCAATGCCCATGGCGATGGCTTCGCGCCGGTTGAAATTCATCGACTCTCTCCCGCAATCGTTATTGTTGCCATCAAGGCTTGATCGTCTGCGGCGCCAGCGAAACCTGCGCCGTCAACACCGGCTCGCCGGCTGAGCGTGCCACCTCGATCCTGACCGTTCCCGGCTGCACCACCCAGCGCTGGCGCGACACGTCAAAGCTGGCAAGCAGGCGCGGGTCGGCCTTGATGGTCACGGTCCTGCTCTCGCCCGGCTTGAGCACTGGCTTGTCCCACCCGATCAGGCGCCGCGCCTTGCCGGCCAGGGTGACATAGACCTGAGGTACGTCGGCCCCTTCGCGCGTACCGGAGTTGGTCACGGTGAAGCTGGCGCTGATCGTGCGCCCGCCCCTGGCCCTCAGCGCCGAATAGCGGAACGTGGTGTAGGACAGGCCATGGCCGAATGCGAACAGCGGCTTCTCGCCCTTGCGGTGGAACCAGCGATAACCAGCATCTGAACCCTCGGGATATGTGATCGAGAACGGCGGGCTGTTCGTCTGCAGCCCATAGGTGGCCTTGTCCTCCTTTGAGGGCGGCGGCAGGTCCGATCCGAGCAGGACCGGATTGGGCAGCTGGTTTACGCTTGCCGGAAAGGTCACCGGCAGGCGGCCCGATGGGTTGGTCTTGCCGGCAAGGACCTCGGCAATCGCATCACCACCACGTTGTCCGGGAAACCACGCAGCCAGTACTGCAGGGACCTTGGAAAGCCATGGCATCGCCACCGCATTGCCTGTCTCCAACACCACCACCGTGCGTGGATTGGCGCTGGCAACCGCATCGATCAGCGCATCCTGCTGCCCGTCGAGCGAAAGGTCGGGCTGATCCTCGGCCTCGGTCGCGAACTTCGTGGCGAAGACCACGGCGACGTCGGCCGCTTTCGCCGCAGCTGCCGCAGCTGCCAGGTCACTGCCGTCAACGAACGTCACCTGCGCATTGCCGAAAGTGCGGCGCAGCGCATCGAGCGGTGGCGTTCCGCCCCAGGCGCGGCGGGCAAAGGTGGCGGCCGGTCCGCTCTCGATTTTCTCCACGGCGCGAAAGCCGCCGACAGGCACGACCTGGCTCGACCCGCCGCCCGATGGCACGCCAAGATCGGCCTTGCCACCGACCACCACGATCGATCGCACCGAACCGGCCAGCGGCAGCAGTCCGCCTTCATTGCGCAGCAGCACCGTGCCCTCGCGCGCCGCCTGCAGCGCCACTTCGCCATTGCGCGGATAACCGATCGGCTTTGCCGCGATTGCAGTCTTGTCCACCCCATTGGCATAGATCGCCCAGAGAATGCGCTTTGCCGCCGTGTCGACGGCTGACATCGGGATGCTGCCATCGGCCAGCTTCGGCTTGAGTTCGGCCGAGAACCAGCGCTTGCGATCAAGCATTTCGCCCGATTGCTGGTCCAGCCCGGCCAGCAGGGCCTCGGTGGAATGAACCGCGCCCCAGTCGGACATGACATAACCCTTGAAGCCCCAGTCGCGGCGCAAAACGTCGGTCAGCAGGAACCTGTTCTCGCAGGCGTATGTCCCGCCCACCTTGTTGTACGAGCACATGACCGAGCCGGGATTGCCGCGCTCGATGCCGATCTGGAAGGCCAGCAGGTCGCTCTCGCGCATGGCCGCCTCGTCCATCTCGACCGAGGCCGAGGATCGGCCGGTCTCCTGGTCGTTGAGTGCGAAGTGCTTGATCGTGGCGATGATGCCGTTGGACTGGACGCCCGCGATCTGCGCGCCGACGAGCACGCCGCCCAGCAGCGGGTCTTCACCGAGGTACTCGAAATTGCGCCCGGCACGCGGGTCCCGCACAAGGTTGACGCCGCCTGCAAGCATCACGTTGAAGCCCTTGGCCACGGCTTCCGAACCGATCATCCGCCCGCCCTCACGGACCAAGGCCGGGTTCCAGCTCGACGCCAGTGACAGGCCTGAAGGAAGCGCGGTGGCAACGTCGCCCTTGCGCATGTCCATGATATTGGAAACGCCGAGGCTTGCATCGGTTGCATACTGGGGCGGGATACCGAGGCGTTCTATGCCGGCGATGACGCCTGCCCCCACCGGCATGCCGGGCGCGCGCTTGGCTGCGGGAATGAAAAGAGGCATCGTGCCATGCAGCAGCTGGATCTTCTCATCCTGCGTCATCTGCGCCAAGGTCTGTTCGGCGCGAACCTCGGCAGCATCCCGCTGTGTCCGCTCCGGTTCGGCCTTGGCCCCGGCGCAAGCAAGCGCGACCATCGCGGCAGAGCAGAAAACGCGCGCGGCATGCTTCATTCCAGGGTCCTCAGATGATCCGGCACGGCTTGGTCCGCCGCGTGATTTCAGGTCGGCAAACTTCACCAAGCCTGCCCTCGAGTCAAGTAATAGATCACGTGAGTTCGATTATGCGAGGCGACTTGCGCGTATCTTGCCCCTGTGGAACAAGGCAGCGCGATGGACGCCAGCCCCAAGAAAGTCCGCAGTTCCGCAACAAGGAAAGCTGCACCCCAACCGCACCAGCCGGTGCGCGGCCGGCCCACGGCTGACCAGGCCAACTCGATTGACCGCTCCATTGTCGAAACCGCGCGCACGATGTTCCTTGCCGATGGCTTTGATGCTGTCGGCATGAAGCAGGTGGCCGAGGCCGCACGGGTTTCGAAAGGCACGCTCTATGCGCGCTATCCCTCGAAGGAGGCGCTGTTCAAGGCGGTGATCGAGCAGTCTATCGCGGACTGGTCGGCCGAAGCCTCGCTGCAGGATGCCGCGCTTACCGACAATATCGAACAGCGCCTGCGCCACCACGCCACGATCATTGCCACGTGGTTGGGCAGGCCGGATGTTCTTGCCCTCCAGCGTCTGCTGTTGTCGGTGCAGGAACGCTTTCCCGAGCTCTCCGAAGTCATGCAGCGCCGAGGAAACGATTACATCGTCGGCCTGATCGCCCGGGATATCGAGGAAGCCGCCGCGCGGGACCGACGCAATTTGCGCGATGCCCATGCAGTAGCCCGATTGCTGGTCGCCGCGATCAGCGGAGCGCAGATGCAGCGCGGCACGACGAACGAGAATGACGAAGACCTGCAAGGCTTTGCACAACGGGCGGTCGATCTGATCCTGTGGGGCACGAGCGCCTGGTAAGCCTTGATATTCGAACACAGGTGTGCATTAATACTCGGGCAAACGACTCTAATGTCGTAATCTGAAAGGATGCCCATGATCCGCACTGCCCTTATCGTCGCGTTGGCGGCTGCCGCGCTCCCCGCTTCGGCCATCGCTGCAGAACCGGCCAAGCCGGAAGCCACTGCTCCTGCGGCCAAACCCAAGTACACCACCGCCGAAACCGACATCGGCACCTTGCTGGATGACCCTGCCGCCAAGGCGATCATCGACAAGTACATCCCCGGCATGACCAGCAATGAGCAGATCGAAATGGCCCGCTCGATGACGCTCAAGGCGATCCAGACCTATGCACCCGACGATGTGACCGACGCGCGCCTCGCGCAGATCGATGCCGATCTTGCCAAGCTGAAGTAAACCTCTCGCTCACTTTCACAAGTCGAGAAAAAGGGCCGCGATCACCCCGATCGCGGCCCTTTCCTGCGTTTTCCTGAGCAGCTTCAGGCGGCCATGCCATAAGGTGCATCGACCGGCGCTTCAGCGGGATATTCCGCAGGACCGCCATAGTCGTAGGCGGCGTTCAGCGCGGCGATGAACACCGGATCGTTCAGCGGATCGCTCGGCGTCGCGATCTCGATCCCACGCGAACGGACGTCCTTGATCAGCATGTCGATCGCCTGTTCGTGGGTCAGGTTGTCGCTGCCATCCATGTTCTTCTTGAGTTCGGCATAATCGCTGAACACCTCGGCCGACCAGTGGACGAGGAAGCGCAGGTCGTCGGTATGGTAGCGTTCGATCACCTGATCGCCGGTCTTGACCAGCCAGCCATCGCGGTCAGCCGGATCGCCGGTAAACAAGCTGTCGAAGCCCAAGCCTTCAGGCCGCCGCCGCTCGACCGGACCATTTGCCTCGCCGCGATGCACCAGCATTTCGTTCTGTACGACGACGGCGCGGTTGTAGATTGGCGATTGCACCCGCGCCGGCTTGTTCAGCGGGCCGTTCGGCCAATAGGTAAAGCCACTCGCCGGATCGTGGCTGAACCACGTGATGACCTGCGCCATCTTGATCAGGTAGTCCTGGAACAAGCCCGACCGCCCCATGATCGAACACAGCCAGGTGGGCGAATTTTCGTGCCTCACGCCACGGAAGCTCGGGGAATCGAGGTGGCCGGGATCGGTGTTGCCGCAAGGCCCGTTGACGTTGAACAGCATCATCTGGGGCTTGGCATACTGCGCCCCCCAGTATGACTTGGCCTGGTTGAGGAACGCCTCGTTGTAGAAGACATCGTGCAGTTCCGGGTAAAGCGGGGTGGAATAGTTGGCAAAGAAGCCCCGGAACGTCGGCGTCAGGAACATGTCGAGCGTGGGGGTGAAGCCTTCGGGAAAGCCGCCGGCAAACGTGGCGATCAGCGACTCCACGGTAGGGAAGTGCTGGGCGATGATCAGCTTCCATGGCCCCTGATCGTGCACCACGTCGAGCATCAGGCGCTTCTGCTCCTCCGTGAATGGATTGCTGATCTCGCGCGGGGGCGAGGCGGGCTTGAGGATGTTGGAAAGATACTGCCTGCGGGCTTCGTCGAGCATCGCTGTCTCCTGTCTGGGATTCGCGCCTTCACGGCTTTCCTGCAGGAAGTTATAGATCGATAACTTTTTTGGCAAGCGACTTCGGGCGAACTCCGCTATGGAGAGGCGATGGACGGAAAATCTGATCTTCAGGCGCGCGCAGAAAGCGGCGCGATGACCAAGGGCCGGCGCACCGCAAGCCGCATTCTCGACGCGGCGGAAGAGCTGTTTGCGCAGAACGGCCATGGCGCCACGTCCCTGCGCGACATTGCCGCCAAGGTTGGCCTCCAGCAGCCCGCCCTCTACAAGCACTTCGCCGGCAAGGACGATCTCTACCGCCGGGTCTACGAGCGCGCGCTCAAGCCGATGACCGATCTGATGGACGAAGTGCTGGCGCGCCCGGATGCGGACTTTACCGACCTTACCGACCGCATGACCGAACTCATGGCGCAGCATCCCAATATCGCCCGGCTGCTGATCCGCGCGGCGATCTCGTCGGACAGCGAACCCGATACCATCGGACTGGACTGGCTGGCGCGAATGGTCAGCTATGGCCGAAAGATGAACGAGAAGGCGGGCCTGCCTTCATCGGACGACAGTCTGGCGGTGCAGATCGTGGCGATCTTCAACATGCTGTTCGGCTTCTTCTGGGCATCGCCGCTGATCGAAAGCCTGTCGGGCATGAAGGCAACCGACGCTCCGGCCATGGCGATCCAGAAGGACCTGCTGCGCGGATTCATCGCCGGATTCTCCGGCGCGCAGTCGACGCCGCCCAAGGCCTGATCGGCCCGCTTCACCCCGATATGGTATAACCGCCGTCCACCGCCAGGGTCTGCCCGGTGATCCAGCTGGCTGCCGGACTGGCGAGAAAGGCGATGGCCCCGGCAATGTCGTCCGGCTCGCCAAGTCGGCCGAGCGGCGTGCGCGCCAGCGTCGGCGCGGTCCATGCTTCCTGTGCGAAAGTGCCCGCCGTCATGCCGCTGCGGGTGAGGCCCGCCGCCACCGCATTGGCACGCACGCCGCGCGGGCCCCAGTGCGCGGCCATCGTGCGGGTCAGACCCACAAGCCCGGTCTTGGCAGCGCCATATCCCGGCACGATCGGGATGCCGAAGAAGCTGCTCATCGAAGCTATGCCGATGACCGATCCACCGCCCGGGATCGCACTTTGCGCCAGCAGGTCCACCGTCCGCCGCGCCATGCGGAACGCACCGTTGAGCAGCATGGCCACCGCGCGGTCGAACACATCTGGCTCCCATTCGTCGAGGCCGAGCGAGGGCAGGGCGATCCCGGCGTTGTTCACCAGCACGTCGAGCCGAGGCAGGGCCGCTGCGACGGCGTCGATCTGCGTCTTGTCTTCGATATCGAGCAAGAGATAGCGATAGCCGGAAAGGTCGGCGTCATACTCGCTGGCGCTGCCGCGCGTGCCGGTGATCGTCACTTGCGCTCCGGCATCGCGGAACAGTGCGGCAGCGGCCGCGCCGATCCCGCTGGTGCCGCCGGTCACCAGCACATGTGCGCCGGAGAAATCATGCTTCGGACCCATCATCACAAAGCCTCCACGTCAACCCAGCGCCGTTCGGCGTGAGATAGCCGCGCGGCGTCAAGGATCGCCTGATTGGCCGCGGCGTCGCGGAAATCGCCGGCCCGGTCGGGCAACGGCGGCTCGGCACCGGTCATCTTCGCGCCGATCTGGGCGAACAGCTTGGCATAAGGCGCGACGTCAAAGCCCTGGCTGTGCCAGCGGTCCATCTCGGTCTGGACGAGATCGCTGATCGGGAAAGGCTCAGGCGCAGGGTTGGCAAGTTCCGGTGGCATCTCGATCATGCGCGCGCCGGCCGCGTCCTGCAACCAGACCTGCTCGGGATCGCCGAACGCCGCGCCTGATTGGATCCACGCCGCGCCAGTGCTACCCGCAACCTTGGTCGACATCACGAACGGCCCGGGAAAGCACAGCGCCGCTTCAAGCAGCCCCATGCAGCCCGATGCGGTACGGAACTGCAGCGTATAGTAATCGTCCGAAGTTTGCGTCGGGCGGCCCGGCGAGAGCTTGCGCAGCACCGCGCTCACCGCCACGATCTCGCCCACGGTGACACGCGCCTGATCGATCATGTGCGTGCCGAACGCACCGAGGAAGCCGCCGCCCTGTTCCACGTCGAGCCACCACTCGGCAAGCGGTTCGCTGGGGTCACTGCCGGGCTGCTGGTAGATGCGATGGAACATCAGCGGCTCACCGATCGCACCCGATTGCACCACGCGGGTCAGCAGCGCCTGCGCGGAATCGAAGCGGAACTCCGCGCCGAGCGCGTGGACGACGCCTGCTGCCTCTGCCGCTGCCAGCATCTCGCGCGCCTGCGCCAGATCACGGGCGAAGGGCTTCTCGCACATTACCGCGCGTCCTGCCGTGATGGCCTGCATCACCGGGGTGTAATGCGCATGCGGCGGCGTGGCGACGGTGACGAGGCGGATGGCCGGATCGTCCGCAAGCACTTTCGCCAAATCGTTGGCAACCAGCGGAATACCAAGCGGCGCGGCGCGGGTGCGGGTCCTCTCGAGATTGCGGCCGACGATGGCGCGCACCTCGAATCCCGCATCGCGCAGGGCGCGGACATGGGTGAAAAGGCCAAAACCGGTGCCGACCACCACGGCGCCAAGGGATGTCTCGCTCATGCTGCAGTCCTCGCTGTGGTCAGAAGGGCATTGGTCGATCGCGCCCAGTCGCGGGCGATCTCGGCCAGGGGCATCGTGTCTTGCCGGGTGTGGAACACTTCGACTCCGGCCGGTGCGGCGCAGCCGATGGCATCGAGCGTGCGGACAAGGCCGATGACGTCGAGTTCGCCCTCGCCGGGGAGAAGCCGGGCGGTCATCAGTTCGGACCAGAGGTCGGCCGAAGCATGTGCCAGAGCATCGCACAACTGCACCGCGTGAATGCGCTCGCCGGGGACCTCGGCCAGTTCCTCGAGCGTCGATCCGCTGCGGAAGAAATGCCACGCGTCGAGCGTGATTCCGCCGTTGCCGCAGCCTGCCGCCTCGACCACGCGCAGGGCCTCGCCCAGCGAACGGATGCCGCCGACGGGGAGGAACTCGATCTGGGCCTTTAAGCCGTGGTCTGCCGCCATCGTGCATAGCCGGGCGAAACCTTCGGCCGCCTCATCCAGCGAAGCGGGCTCGACGGATAGGTCGATGGCCGAGACCGACTGCGCCCCCACCCGCGCCGCCGTGGCGATGATCGGCTCAGGCGTCAGCTGGCGCAGGAATTCGGTCAGGCCGCCGACCTGTTCGGTCCGCGTCTGGTGCTCCATCCAGCAGGCCGTGCAGTCCATTTCGGTCACGATCAGCCCTGCATCGGAAATCCGGCCAGCGATTTCACCCGCGCTCATGCCCTGCGCTTCGAGCGCCCAGACGTCGTCCGGCTGGATGGAAATGCCGCGAAATCCTGCCGCGGCGAAGGGGATCAGTCGTTCGAGCAGGGGAAAGCGCGAGACCGGCGGCGAAGACAGCACGAGGTCTGCGGTGGTCAGCGCGCGCGTCATCGGCTTCAGTCCACGAACTGTCCGGTGGCAACCGCTGCCTGCGGATCGAGCGCGCCCGGTCCCCCGGCCTCCAGCACCGCCAGCGGCAGGCGCCACAGCGCGACCGGCGCGGTCGCCTCGGTCAGCACGAAGCGCAGGCCCCAGATGCCGCGTTCGTGGCCATAGCTGTCGATCCAGTTGCCGCCCAGGCCGGGGTCACGTTCTGCGATCACCACGCGCACGCGGCCATCGGCCTCGGCCCTGTGGCGATAGTTGCTGATCCAGCCGTTGCCGTCCTCGAACGTGTCGAGATTCTCCTGCCACACGTTGCACAACTGGAAGTTCCAGTATTCGCACGGCGGCGGCGTGAATTCGAGGACCAGCGCCTCGTCCAGCCCCTTCTCCCACCCGCCGAACGCCACGTGCCTGTCGGGCACACCACCATTGGAGAGGTACTGCGCGCGGCTGTAATCGAGGCGGTTGAGCCTGGCCGAGAAATTGCCCTGCGTGCCCTCCCACCAGTTGCGCACCAGCTCGGCGTAGCCAAGCACCGCCTGCGCGGTCCAGGCGAGATTGTCGGCGATCAGCGCAGGGCTGACTGGCTCGGGCGGGGCATTGTCGGTGCGGGCAATGGTCATCACCGGGGCGCGCTCGCTGCTGCGGTCCGACCACACCAGGCGGATCAGGATGCAGTTGGTTTCGGGCGCGAGCCGCAGCCAGTTGCGACCATCCCCCGGATCGTTCTGCGAAAGCACGACCTCGAAGGAGCCGTCGTCCTCGAACCGGATCTGGCGCGAATGGAGAAAGCCGGTGGTCTTGAGGTTGGACGGATCGAACCGTTCGAGACCGGCGATGCCCTGCGCCGCCCAGTCCTCGGCGCCCGGCATGTCCGGCGCGGGGCAGGTGCACAGCGCCATCACGAAGTAGGGGATCGTGCCGCGCGTGCCGGTGATCACGTAGTCGCGCGCCTCGTCGAACTGGCACATCAGGTGGTCCTGATCGACGGTCTGCACGTTGATCGATTGCCGCCACACCATGTCGCGCAGGCGGGGGCGGGTCGGCTCCGCATTCTCGATCAGGCGCTCCATGCTGGAACGCGCAAGCCGGCTCATGAAGCGGTACCATTCGGCGCGGTCGAGATCGGATAGCGGGCTGACGAAGCTTTCGATATGGCGGCCGGCGACCTTGAGCGTATCGCAGAAGTCGTCCCAGGCCTGGCCGGAGATCAGGCGCTGTCGCGCGGTTTCGACAGGGTCCATGTCAGTTCTCTCGAATTACTGCAAAGCGCTGATAGTAAAAGGAAAAGCGCTCTCGCAGCGCGGCCGTGTCCACGCCGAACACCCCCTCCAGATCGTAGACGACCTTGCCGTGGGCATGGCGCGGGTTCTCGGCGAGATAGCCCAGCAGCCGGGCCTCGGTCTCGGGCGAGAGGTCCAGCCCGGCGAGGCGGTAGATGCGCCGTGCGGTGCCTTCCTGATCGGCCATGTATTCATGGAACAGCACGTCGAGCGCCTGCTCCGGGCCGAAGGCGTCACGCTGGGCCACGCACTCGCGCAGCAGCTTTTCGATCCGGCCGGCCCAGAGTGCGGCCAATGCAGGGGGATCGATTCGGCTCCGGCGGGTGCGGTCCGAATAGCCGAGCATGGTGGTCAGCGAGCGCAGCACATCGACCGGGTCGCGGTGGGTAATCACCATCGTCGCATCGGGAAACACCGCCTTGATCGCGGCAAGGTTTTCCATGTGCTGTGGCGATTTCAGCAGCCAGCGCCGCTTGCCCTGCTCTCCCCTTTGCCAGGCGAGAACCTGCAGCACCTTCTTCTCGTAGGCGTAGGACACGGTGCGGTTATGCGCAAGGTAGTGTTCGGTCCAGCCGGGCAGGCGGGCGGAAAATTCCCAGTTGTAGCAGTTCATGTCCATGAACAGCAGTTCGTTGTCTTCGTGAATGTCGTGCGGCGCCATCTCGTGCATTGCGGCCATGTGCGGCACCAGCGCGCCGAATGCGCCCCAGTACGCGGCCGAACGCGCGATGCGCGGGTCTTCCTCGCCGGGCGCAAGCAGTGCCGACGGTACCGGCTCTTCCGATTCCCACAGCGTCAGCGAATTGAGCCGGTCATCGCGCGACAGCCAGTTGACCAGATGCGTGGTGCCCGAACGCGGCAAGCCGGCAATGAAGATCGGGCGCTCCACCGGCACCTCGAGGATCTCGGGATGACGCTTGACCAGATCCTCGATCCGCAGCCGGTTGGCCATGGCCCGCACGGCCTGGCCAAGCACGAACACCTGTCCGCCGCGGGTAAGGCCGGCGTCGGCGTAGAGCGCATCGAGGATCAACCCGAGCCGATCGCGAAAGCCGGTGTCCTCGCCGAAATCGTCAAGCCCGGCTTCGGCGCAGGCCCTTGCCAGCACGTCGTCGGCACTCATCGGACAGGGGAAGTCGGGCGGGCCCTCGCGCCACGCGGCAAGCTCGGGCGTGACCAGCGGATCCGCCATGTCGTCGATGTGGATCAGGGAGGCGCTCATGCGCCCAGCACTTCACCCGCCCGTGCCTTCTGCATGCCGCGAACCACTTGGCCGGGCCGCAGCGCGGTCGGCTGGTCGTCGCGGCGGATGACTTGTCCGCTGACCACGGTGGCGCGGTAGCCGGTCGCCGTCTGGTCCAGCCTGCGACCGCCGCCCGGCAGATCGTGGCGCACCACCGGCGCGTGCAGCGTCAGCCGGTCGATGTCGATCACGTTGAGATCGGCCTTGTAGCCGGTGCGCAGCAGGCCGCGGTCTTCGAGGCCGACGACGCGAGCCGGGCGCGACGACAGCATCTTCACTGCTTCGGCCAGGCTCATGCGCTCGCCGTCACGATCGCGCACCCACCAGGTCAGCATGAAGGTCGGGTAACTGGCATCGCAGATCGCCGAATAGTGCGCACCGCCATCGCCAAGGCCGGTCACGGTATCCTCGCGCCGCATCAGGCCAAGCAAGGCATCGAGCCTGCCTTCGTGGAAGTTGCCCAGCGTGTTGAGGATCATGCCCGTCCCCTCGCGCTCCATCAGCACGTCATAGGCAACTTCCTCGGGCGTGCGCCCTTGCGCGCGAGCCAAGGCGCCGATGCTGTTTTCGGTCGAAGGTTCGTACTGCGGGGGATCGCCGAACGGGAACATCCAGTCCCAGATGCGGGTGAGCATGGCCAGCGGGTGGCCCTCCTGCGGCATCTCGGCGATCAGCTGCGCCCGGAAGGCGGGATCGCGCAGGCGTGGCAGCTGCTGGTCGAGCGGCAGGTTGGCGAGTGGCTGGTAGGAGGGGCACAGGCAGAACGGATGGGTCGAAAGCGCCCAGCCCGAGACCATGCCGATCGGACGCGGCAGGACCTGCGGCCAGATCTCAAGCCCTTCGGCCCGCGCCTGATCAACCTGATGCAGAGCGTCTTCCCAGTTGGGCCGGCCATGGTTGACGAGGCCGAGCGTGAAGGTGGACGGGCGGCCCGAGGCGCGGGTGACGGCGATGAGCCGCGCCATTTCGCTCTCCCACGTTTCGAACGGAGCATCGAGCACGGCCTGGAACACGCCGGTCCCGGCATCGGCCAGCGCCTCGGTGATCGCGATAAGTTCGTGCGTATCGGCGCCGAAAGTCGGGATCAGGTCCCCGGCCTTGGTGCGGTGGATATTGAGCCGCGAAGTGGCAAAGCCGATGGCTCCGGCGTCCATCGCCTCGCGTGCGATGGCGCGCATCCGGGCAAGGTCGTCTTCGGTTGCAGCTTCGCGCGCGATGGCCCGCTCGCCCATGACCCACACGCGCAAGGGGCTGTGCGGCAGCAGGCAGGCGACGTCGATGTCGCGCGGACGGCGAGCAAGCGCGT
>JBEQCK010000047.1:0-20049 GCA_041639335.1 Novosphingobium sp. | reverse complement strand
TGACGACGATGATGAAGTCGATGAAATCGGCTCGCTGTCACAGTCGGCCGAAGCGCTGCGCATCACCGCCGCGGCGCCGGTGCGCAACACCTCGCTGGGTGCTGACTACGACGGTTGATTTTGGTTTGAAATCAATGCCTTAGAAAAAAGCCCGCAGTTCGCGCTGCGGGCTTTTTTCGTGTGTTCACGCTTATCAGGTGTTCTCAAGCCGCTCGGCCATGAGCTGCCAGACCTTGTTGATCGCCTTCAGTGGACGGACCATGACCTTGAAGTCGACGACGCGGCCCTGAAGGTCGAAGCGGATCAGATCGATGCCGTTGACCTTGATCCCGTCCATCTCGCATTCGAACTCGAGGCAGGCTTCCGGGCCGTCGACCAGTTCGCGCACGTAGCGGAAGGTGCCATTGCCGAAGACCTGGCCCGCCGCGGTGAGGTACATCAGCACCTTCTCGCGGCCCTCTTGCGGGGTGTGGACGACGGGGGAGTGGAACACGGCATCGTCTGCCACGAGTTCCTCAAGCAGCGCGGTATCGCCGCTGACCATGTACCGGTGCCAGGCTGCAAGGCCGAGTTTCATGTGCTTCTCCCGTTGTTCTGGTTCTGGTTAGGGCAGGGGCGTTGCGCCGGCATTGATCCGGCGCAACTCCGAGAGCTTCAGCCCCTGTTCTTCAACCGAGGTGCTGCGCAAAGAAATCGCGAGTGCGGCGATCGGCGAGGGCCGCACCTTCCTCGTCACGGCGGCTGCCCATTTCCGCAGCGAAGCCGTGGTCAAGGCCCTCATAGTCGTGCAGCGTGACCTTCGAATGTGGGTCTAGCGCGTCGTGAATCGCCTTCTGCGCCTCGGGGCCGACGAAGTGGTCAGCCGTGGGAATGTGCAACATGAGCGGATTGGCGATGGCGTGCGATTCGTTCAGCATCTGGTCGATCATCACGCCGTAGTAGCCAACCGAGGCATCGATATCGGTGCGCGCCGCGGCCATATAGGCCATGCGTCCGCCCAAGCAGAACCCGACGAGGCCGACCTTGTCGATGCCTTCGTAGCCGCGCAGGAAGCGAATCGCCGCCTCGATGTCCTTCACGCCCTTGTCGGCATCGTACTGGCCGAAATAGCCCAAGGCTTCCTGGAACTGCTCGGGCACATCGGCATCAAGTTCGACGCCTGCCGCGAAGCGCCAGAAGATATCGGGTGCCAGTGCCATGTAGCCCTGATCGGCCCAGGCTTCGCACTTGTGACGAATGCCGGGATTCACGCCGAAGATCTCGGGGATGACGATGATGGCGGCACGGATCGGGCCATCGGGCGTGGCTAGATAGCCGGGGATATCGCCTTCGCCGTCGAGTGCTGCAAACGTGATCTTCTCGCCCATGGTTGTTCATCCTGCGATTCAAAGGGGTTGGTCGATAGCCATGTTGGCCCCGGCGGTGGACTTTGCCAAGCGTGCATGACAATCTCCGCCGACCAGCGGATGCCGGAAAGGGCGCACATGAAAGTCACCGTCGAAGTCGATTGCACGCCCGAAGAGGCCCGTCGTTTCCTCGGCCTGCCCGATGTTTCGAAAGCGAACGACGTCTACATCGAAAGCGTCGCCAAGGCGATGCAGGGGGCGGGCAGCCTCGACCAGTTGCAGAGCTTCGCCAAGCAGGTGGCGCCGATGGGCGAGATCGGGCTGAAGCTCTTCCAGAACTTCATGGAGCAGGGCGGTCTTGGTGCGATGACGGGGGCGAGTTCCAAGAAGTCGAAGGACTGACGTTTCACGTGGAACAGTGTAGGGCGGGGCGGTGACCGATACCATCTTCGCCCTTTCCTCCGGCCCGCCACCCGCGGGCATCGCCGTCATCCGCATCAGTGGACCGCAGGCCGGTCCTGCCCTTAGCGCACTCTGCGGCAAGCTGCCTGCGCCACGCCGCGCGAGCTTGGCGACTCTCGCAGACCCGACGGACGGTACGCATCTCGACCGGACAATGGTTCTCTGGCTGCCCGGCCCCGGTACCGCGACCGGTGAGGACAGTGCCGAACTGCATCTCCATGGCGGTCGCGCTGTCGTGGCCGCTGTCGAAGCAGCACTTGAGCGGCTGCCGGGATTGCGGCGCGCACAGGCAGGCGAGTTTACCCGCCGGGCTTTTGCCAATGGCCGCATTGATCTGGCCGAGGCGGAAGGCCTGGCCGACCTGCTGTCGGCTGAGACTGAACTGCAGCGGCGCGTTGCGCTGGCCATGGCCGAGGGCGCGCTTTCGCGCGATGTCGATGGCTGGCGGGCGGAGCTCCTGCGCATATCGGCGAGGCTTGAGGCAGCGCTCGACTTTTCGGACGAGGACGATGTGGGTGAGGGGGAAGCCACGCTTCCCGCAGGTTTCGCGGGTGAGTGCCTTGCACTGGCCGAGCAGATCGACGCATGGCTTTCCCGCCCGCGCGCCGAACCGCTGAAGGAGGGCTTCCGCGTCGTACTTGCCGGGCCTCCCAACGCCGGCAAGTCGACGCTGTTCAACGCGCTTGTCGAACAGGAAGCGGCAATCACGGCGGCGGAACCCGGCACGACCCGCGATGTTCTGACCTTCGCCGCCTCGCTCGATGGCGTGCCTTTCACATTCGTTGACACGGCAGGACTGCGTGATGAAGGCGCTGGCGAGATCGAGCGAATCGGCATTGCGCGGGCGAGGGCGGCCGCAGAGAAGGCAGACCTGGTCCTGTGGCTGGGACCTGAAGGAGAGGGGCCAGAAGGAAGGACGCTGTGGGAAGTTGCGGCCCGGTCGGACGATCCGACAGCACCACGGAAGTCGGACAGGGTGCTGACGGTATCGGCCCGGACAGGGGATGGACTTGGAACCTTGCGCGCCGCACTGGTCGACCATGCCCGACGATCCTTGCCAGCGCCGGGTCAGGCGGCACTCAATCAGCGGCAGCATGACCGGCTCAGCGAGGTCGCTGAAGCCCTGCGCCTTGCGGCGGTGGAGCGTGACGGATTGCTGGCGGCGGAGAACCTTCGCCTTGCCCGGCGCGCGCTGGATGCTCTGGTCGGCAGGACCGGGACCGAGGACATGCTCGATGCGCTGTTCGGACGCTTCTGCATCGGCAAGTAGTGTTTCACGTGAAACACCGCACCTGAAACTTTGACGCGAATCCACAACTCGCGTATCGCGCCAGTCATGCAGCAATTCGACATCATCGTGGTCGGCGGCGGACACGCCGGCGTCGAGGCGGCCGCCGTTGCGGCGCGGATGGGTGCGCGCACCGCGCTGGTCTCGTTCGATCCCGCAACGGTTGGCGCAATGAGCTGCAACCCGGCAATCGGCGGCCTTGGCAAGGGCCACCTCGTTCGCGAGGTCGATGCCTTCGACGGTCTGATCGCGCGTGCAGCAGACGCCGGGGCGATTCACTACCGCATGCTCAACCGCTCGAAGGGCAGCGCAGTTCAGGGGCCGCGCGTGCAGGCGGACCGCAAGCGCTTCAAGGCGGCAATCCAGATGATGATTGCCGCACAGCCGAACCTGACGCTGGTTGGTGGAGAGGCGGCGGCACTCCATCTCGAAAACGGGCGTGTTGCCGGGATCGACCTTGCCGACGGTTCGCGGCTGGCGGGCAGGGCGGTCGTCCTGTGTACCGGCACGTTCCTTGGCGGACGCCTGTTCCGTGGTGAGGAGCGCATGGACGGCGGCCGGATCGGCGAGAGTTCGGCGCATCGCCTGGCCCAGCAGTTGCGGGCAGCGGACTTGCCAATGGCGCGACTGAAGACCGGGACGCCGCCGCGCATCGATGGTCGGACGATCGACTGGGCACGCCTGCCCGAACAACCAAGCGACGCCGATCCCTGGACGATGTCACCGCTGACCAAGACCCGTCCGCTGCCGCAGGTGTTCTGCGCGATCGCGCGGACCAACGAACGGACACATGAGATCATCCGGGCGGGGCTCGATCGCTCTCCTTTGTTCACCGGCGCCATCGGCGCACAAGGTCCGCGCTATTGCCCGTCGATCGAAGACAAGATCCACCGCTTCGGCGACCGCGATGGACACCAGGTGTTCCTTGAACCGGAGGGGCTGGATGACCCTACTGTCTATCCCAACGGAGTCTCTACCTCGTTGCCGACCGACGTGCAGGTGGCAATGATCCGCTCGATGGAAGGGCTGGAGCAGGCCGAGATAACCGTGCCCGGCTACGCCGTCGAATATGACCACATCGATCCGCGCGCGCTGCGCCGGAGCCTCGAGGTCAAGGCCATCCCGGGACTCTATTGCGCCGGGCAGATCAACGGCACGACCGGCTATGAAGAAGCGGCGGCGCAGGGACTGGTCGCGGGGATGCATGCCGCGGCGGCCGTGCTGGAGCGTGAAGCGCCCGAGCTTGATCGCGCCAACAGCTACATGGCGGTAATGGTCGATGACCTGACACTGCACGGCGTAAGCGAGCCTTACCGGATGCTGACAGCACGGGCCGAGTATCGCCTCCGCCTGCGCGCCAACAATGCCGGCTCGCGGCTGACGCCGATCGGCCTTGCGGTCGGGTGCATTGGCGATGAACGGGCCAGATGGTTCGAGGCTCGGCAGGCGCAGCGGGGGCGATTGGAAGAGGCGCTGGCGCAGGCAGCCACTTCGACGGAACTCAGCCGTGCGGGCATGATGGTCGGCGCGGATGGTGCGCGCCGCTCGCTGGCCGAGTGGCTGCGCTTTCCGGAAGTGACGCTCGAAACTTTGCGGCCCTGGATTGGCAATGAGATCTTCGAGCCGCTCTTGGCCGAGGAGGTCGAGGAGGACGCGGCTTACGCGCCATACCTCACGCGGCAGGATGCCGAATTGCGAGACTTGCGCGCGTCCGACCATGTACCGTTGGGGGAGGGCTTCCCCTTTGCAGAGGTGCCCGGTCTTTCACGCGAAATGGTCGAGCGTCTGGAGAAGGCCCAGCCAGATACGCTTGCCGCCGCTGGTCGCATTGCCGGAATCACGCCGGCGGCTCTTGCCAGCCTTCTGGTTCACGCCCGGCGGAGGATCGCGGCATGACGATCGTTACCGAAGCTGAGGCGCAGGCGTGGCTGCGCGACGTGCTTGGCGTTGACGCGCCGGGCATGGAGCGTCTGAAGCAACTGGTGGCGCTGCTGCTGGAAGAGAACGAGCGGCAGAATCTCGTCGCGCGAGGAACGCTGCCGCACGTGTGGGTGCGCCATATCGTCGACTCCGCACAGCTGCTGCATGTTTCACGTGAAACACTGCCCGATGGTGAGTGGCTCGATCTTGGCACCGGTGCGGGATTTCCTGGTCTTGCCATTGCTGCCCTGCAGCCGGACCGCCCGGTCACCCTGGTGGATTCCCGACGCCTTCGCACCGAATGGCTTCAGCGTGCTGCGGATGTGCTGAGGCTTGGCAATGTACGCGTTGTGCTGTCTCGGGTAGAGGATCTGCCGTCGGGTCCACGTGCAATCATCTCTGCCCGTGCTTTCGCGCCTTTGGACAAGTTGGTTACTCTTTCCGCACGCTTTTCCACACCGGACACGGTCTGGCTGTTGCCGAAAGGGGCAGGGGCAGCGCAAGAATTGCAGATGCTCCCCGAATCATGGAATCACATGTTCCACGTGGAACAATCCCTGACGGATGCGAACGCTGGTGTGATCTGCGGCCGACTTCTCGGCGGCAGTCCACCGCGACCCTCGAACGCCAAGGGCAAACGCAAATGATCACGATCGCGGTCGCAAACCAGAAGGGCGGGGTGGGCAAGACCACCACGGCGATCAACATCGCCACCGCGCTCGCGGCAACGGGGTGGAAGACGCTGCTGGTCGATCTCGATCCACAGGGCAACTGCTCGACCGGGATCGGCATCGCGGCGGGTGAACGTGAGCGTTCGTCCTATGACCTGCTGATCGATCAGGCCTCGGTCGCCGATTGCCTGATGGAGACGCGCATCCCGGGGTTGGACATCGTGCCCGCGACGGTCGATCTCTCGGGTGCGGAAGTGGAACTGGTCAGCGTCGAGGATCGCACCCATCGCCTGCGCAAGGTATTGAATGGCGACACTGGGCATGACATCTGCCTGATCGATTGCCCGCCGTCGCTCGGCCTGCTGACGCTGAACGCGTTGACCGCTGCGGACACGATCCTGGTGCCATTGCAGTGCGAGTTCTTCGCGCTCGAAGGGCTGAGCCAGCTGTTGCAGACGGTGGAGCGGGTGCAGGAGCGGTTCAATCCCGATCTCGGCATCCTTGGCATCGTGCTGACCATGTATGACCGACGCAACCGCCTGACCGATCAGGTGGCAGATGACGTGCGTTCGTGCCTGCGCGATCTGGTGTTCGAGAGCGTGATTCCGCGCAACGTGCGCCTTTCCGAAGCGCCGAGCCACGGGTTGCCGGCCCTGATCTATGACCATGCCTGCCCCGGTTCGCAGGCCTACATGAAACTGGCGCGCGAACTGATCGGTCGCCTGCCCGAGAGGAGACAAGCGGCATGAGCGGCGAAGACGCAGTGAAGGCACCAGTGCGCAGGACCGGGCTTGGCCGTGGCCTTGGCGCGCTGATGGGCGAAGTGCGGCGCGAGGAGCCGATCGCGCGCATCTCGGTTTCGCCGGCTGACGTGGCCGAGAGCCGGGACGGCGGGCTGGCGCTGCTGACCGTCGCCTCGATCGAACCGCACCCGGAGCAGCCGCGCCGTCACTTCGATGAGGATGCGCTGGAAGAACTGGCGCAGTCGATCGCGGCGCGTGGCGTGATCCAGCCGGTGGTCGTGCGGCCGCTGTCGGGTGGACGCTATCAGCTCGTGGCTGGTGAGCGCCGCTGGCGTGCGGCGCAGAAGGCGCAGGTTCACGAAATTCCGGCAATCGTGCGCAAGCTGGATGACCGCGATGTTGCGGCACTGGCGCTGATCGAGAACCTGCAACGCGAAGACCTCAACCCGGTTGAAGAAGCGCGGGCGTATCAGCGCCTGGCCGACAGCGAAGGGCTGACTCAGAACGACATCGCCAAGTTCGTCGACAAATCGCGCAGCCATGTCGCCAACATGATGCGCTTGCTGGGGCTGCCCGACGAAGTGCTCGACATGGTGGTGCGCAGCGAACTGTCGATGGGCCATGCCCGCGCGCTGATCAACGCGCCCGACCCGATCGGGCTGGCCCGCGAAGTGGTGGCCAAGGACCTTTCGGTTCGCGATGTCGAGAAGCTGGCGCGCAAGGCTTCACGCCCCGAAGGCCAGCGCCGCCAGGCACGTGCGGGCAAGGATCCGGTGGGCGCGGCCGATCTTGCTGCGATCCAGCAGCACCTTGAGGACTTCCTCGGGCTCAAGGTCGTGATCCAGCCGGACTCCGACCCGACGACGGGGGCCGTGACGATTCGCTACAAGAACCTCGATCAGCTGGACCTGATTTGCCAGCGCCTGACCGGCGGCGAGTTCTAAGTATCTGAAATTACTGGTGCACTGCTGACGTCACAGCGTCAGCAGTGCCTGCACCATCGGACATTAATTGGTCGATTAATTCTCGTTGACCGGGACGGGCCTGTGCGCATAGGCTGCGTGCAAACAACCAGAACCGGAGAGAATGGCCATGTCGCTCGACCTGATCCCGCGCACAGCCTACAATGAAGACCACGAAGCCTTCCGCCAGACCGTCCGCCGCTTCCTGCAGGACGAGGTAGCGCCCCATTCGAACGAATGGGCCGAGGCAGGCATCGTGCCCAAGAGCATCTGGCCCAAGGCCGGCGAGCTCGGGCTGCTGTGCCCGACAGTGCCCGAGGAATACGGCGGGCTCGGCCTGGACTTCGGCTACAACGCCATCGTCGACGAAGAGAGCGCCTATTACGGCCGCGTGGCCACCGGCTTCTCGCTGCAGTCGGACATCGTGGTCAACTACATCGTCTCCTACGGCTCGGAAGAGCAGAAGAAGAAGTGGCTGCCCAAGATGGTCTCGGGCGAGGTGATCACCGCCATCGCCATGACCGAACCCGGCACCGGCTCGGACCTTCAGGGCATGAAGACCACGGCCAAGAAGGACGGCAACCACTACGTGATCAACGGGTCTAAGACCTACATCACCAATGGCCAGAACGCCGACCTGATCCTGGTGTGCTGCAAGACCGACACCGAAGTGCAGCCGGCCTGGAAGGGCGTTTCGATCGTGCTGGTCGAAGCTGATCGCGAAGGCTTCAAGCGCGGCCGCAATCTCGACAAGATCGGCCAGGACGAAGCCGATACGTCCGAGCTGTTCTTCGAAGACGTGCGCGTTCCGATCACCAACTGCCTGGGCGAAGAAGGCAAGGGCTTCATCTACCTGATGAGCGAGCTGCCGCAGGAGCGCCTTTCGATTGCCGTCAGCGCGCAGGCTTCGGCGCAGAAGGCGTTTGACGACACGGTCGAATTCACGCGCGAGCGCAAGGCGTTCGGCAAGCCAATCCTCGATTTCCAGAATACCCGCTTCACGCTGGCCGACATCAAGGCGAAGCTGCAGGTAGGCTGGGCACATCTCGACTGGGCGCTGGCACGCCATCTCAAGCGTGAACTGACCGCCGAGGAAGGCGCCGCAGCCAAGCTGTGGCACACCGAACTGCAGTGGGAGGTCATGGACAAGTGCCTCCAGCTCCACGGCGGCGCAGGCTACATGAACGAGTACGCGATTGCCCGTGCGTGGCGCGGTGCGCGCGTGACGCGCATCTTCGGCGGCACCAACGAGATCATGAAGGAACTGATCGGGCGCAAGCTCTGATCAAACAAGCTGATGCAAACGAAAGGGCCCGCTCTCCAAGTCGGAGGGCGGGCCCTTTACTCTGACATTCTGCCGGTTCAGCCGGTGTAGACGCGCTTTTCCTTGACCCGCTTGTCGCGAACCGGACGCCGCGGGATCACGCGGGCGCGCTTTGTCTCGACCCAGGTTTCGGTGACGACGGTCTTTTCAACGCAGGGCTTCTGCGGGGGCAGCATGACCGGGACCATCACATAGCCATAGGGCGCGTAGCCGGGATAATAGCCCGGATAAGCTCCGGGGTAGGGCGCGCCAGGATAAGGCTGCGGCGGGAGCGAGGCGAAATAATCGTCGCATTCGCGGCGCAGGCCCTTGTCCTCGACCTTGTCGATCACATTGCCGGCCACTGCACCGACGGCAGCACCGGCGACCGTGCCGAGCACGCGATTGCCCTTGCCGGCGATGCGGTTGCCCGCCACGCCACCGACGACCCCGCCGAGCAGCGCGCCACCGACGCCCTTGTCGCCATAGACCTTGGCGCAACGCTCGTTCATCTCGGCCCAGCGCGGATCTGGCTGCGGGTAGGCTTGGTGATAGTAGCCCTGTGGCGGCGGAGGAGGCGGCGGCGCATCGACCACCGGCTGGGTCATCACCACCGTGGGATAGGGCGCGCCGATCATGGGCGGATAATAGACGGGGCCAGTCGCACCACCGTAATGGCCACCGGTGTAGCCGCCCTGCCAGCCACCACTGACCGGACCGGAATGACGGTGTTCACCCGCCAGTGCCGGAGATGACACTGCACCCAGCGCTACGGCTGCGATCAAGACACGACGAAGCATGCGGTTTGCCCCTGAAAAGGTTCGTTAACCGCAAACTTACCATCACGACCCGCATAAAACCAAGGTTTCACGCGGGCGAGAGTCCCGCCTGTCCCGAATCGGGGCAGGAATCAGATGCGGGTGGCGATTGCCGCCGCCAGCGTCTCGATCCCGCGCGCATCGTCATCGTCGAAACGGTCGGGCGAGGGGCTGTCGAGATCGATCACCGCGATCACCGCGCCATTGCGAATCACCGGCACGACCAGTTCGGAACGGCTGGCCGCATCGCACGCGATATGGCCCGGAAAGGCGTGCACATCGGGCACGAGCTGGGTCGTCGCGGTCGCCGCCGCCGTGCCGCATACGCCCGAGCCGAGCGCGATACGGATGCAGGCGGGTTTGCCGACAAAGGGTCCGAGCACGAGCTCGCCGCCGACCATGCGATAGAAGCCTGCCCAATTCAGATCCGGCAGATATTGCCAGATCAGTGCGGCAAGGTTGGCCATGTTGGCGATGCCGTCTGGCTCACCGTGGGTGAGGGCCTTGGCGGCTTCGAGAAGATCGGCGTGGAGTTCGGCGCGGCTATGGCCGTCGGTGGGTGCGAATGTGAACATGGCAGGGTATCTAGCGCAACCGGACCGAAAAGTCGCGCCGCGCAACTTCGCACAGGTGTGCCATTGCCCTGAGGCATGGTCAGGCCTAGATTCCAGGGCATGAAGCTTCTCAAGAAACTGCTGATCGCGCTGCTCGTGATCGTCGCCATCGTTGCCGCCTGGGTTGCCTGGTCGATCCACGGGTCCTCGGCCGAGTACACGCTCAACGAAACCTCGGGCCCGAAACCCAAGCTGGCGCGGCCCGACGGCCAGACGATCCCGACGATCAAGACGGCCGACCCGATTGGCTGGAAGGATGGCGAGGCGCCGGTCGCAGCCCAGGGCCTGCAGGTCACCCGCTTTGCCGACAAGCTCGATCACCCCCGCACCGTGGTGACCCTGCCCAACGGCGATGTTCTGGTGGCCGAGACCAATTCGCCACCGCGCAAGGTCGAAGGTATCACGGGCGCGGTGATGGGCTATCTCTTCAAGAAGGTCGGCGCGGGCGGCCCTTCGCCCAACAAGATCGTGCTGCTGCGCGATGGCGATGGCGACGGCAAGGCCGAGCAGCGCTTCGTGATGGAGAACCCGGCGCTGGATTCGCCGTTCGGCATGGCCTTCCGCGAAGGGCGCCTGCTGGTGGCGAACCACAATGCGGTGCTCTCGTTCCCTTATGAACTGGGCCAAACCGCACTGACGGGCAGCCCCGAAAAGCTGATGGACCTGCCCGGCGGCGGCAACCACTGGGCGCGCAACCTGCTGCTTTCGCCCGATGGTTCGAAGCTTTACGTCACGGTCGGCTCGGCGTCCAATATTGCCGAGGGTGGCATCGATGCAGAATATCGCCGCGCTTCGATCCACCAGTACGATTTCGCCAAGAAGAAGTCGTTCGAGTATGCAGGCGGCCTGCGCAACCCGAATGGCCTGGACTTCAATCCCTACAGCGAAGAACTGTGGACCGTGGTCAACGAGCGCGACATGCTCGGATCGGACCTCGTGCCCGATTACCTCACCAACGTGCCGTTCGGCGCGAACTATGGCTGGCCGTGGGTCTATTGGAAGAACAACATCGACCAGCGCGTGACGGCGCCGATGCCGGAATACATGCTCGATTACGTGCGCAAGCCGGAATACGGCCTTGGCGCGCATGTGGCGCCGCTCGGCCTTGCCTTTGCCAAGGGCGGCAACCTCATGGGCGACAAGTTCCAGCAGGGCGCGTTCATTGCGCGCCATGGTTCATGGAACCGCCGTCCGTTGTCGGGCTATGATGTCGTCTTCGTGAAGTTCGACACGCGCGGCAATGTTCTGCCCAATCCGCCGGTGCCGGTTTTGACCGGCTTCCTTGCAGACGAAAACACTGCGCATGGACGCCCGACCTGGGTCACCTTCGCCAAGGATGGCGCGCTGCTGGTCAGCGACGATACCGGCGGCGTGATCTGGCGCGTGGTTGCGCCGGGGGCAAAGCCGGCAGCCGCGATCACGCCACTCCCGACGCGCACGGCACCGCCGCAGCCCAAGGGCACGGGCAAGTTCATCATGAAGCCGAACGCAGATTCGGACCTGATGAAGCCGCAGCAGTAAGCGCTTTTGCCCACCCCCGACCCCTCCCGCCTGCGGGAGGGGGGTAAGGTCACGCAGGTCAGAGCGACCGGCCAGCCCGTCCTGCCAGTTCGTTGACGTACTGCCACGCCACACGCCCAGAGCGCCCGCCGCGGCGTTTTGACCACTCCAGCGCGTCGCCTTCCTCATAGGCCAGGCCGAAGTGCGCGGCGTAGCCGGCGATGATCGCGAGGTAATCGTCCTGGGCGCAGTTGTGGAAGCCCAGGCTCAGGCCGAAGCGGTCGGCAAGGGCGAGGCGGTCATCCACCACATCGCGCGGGTTGATCGGATCGTCCTGCTCGGAAAGATGGCGCTCCACGATCGCGCGGCGGTTTGACGTTACCGCGAGGCGCACGTTTGCGGGGCGTGCTTCCACGCCGCCTTCCAGCCAGGAGCGCAACTTGCGCGCGCCATCACTGTCACCCGCGTCGAAACCGAGATCATCGAGGAAAACGAGGAAGCGGCGATCGACCTTGCGCAGGATTGCGAAAAGATCAGCCAGGCCAGCGTCGGGGCTGGCCTGCACCAGTGCGATGGAACCGGGCAGCGCGGTCTGCGCAGCCAGCGTAGCCGCGCGCAGCAGGGCAGACTTGCCCATGCCGCGCGCGCCCCACAGCAGCATGTCATGCGCCGCCGCACCGCGCGAAAGCCGCGCGACGTTTTCGACCACGGCGGTCTTCTGCTTGTCGATCCCCTGCATCAGGCCCAGCGCGGGCGCTTCCAGCGGATCGATCCCGCGCGCCGCCTTGCCATCCCAGACATAGGCGGGGAAGGCGAGCCAGTCCGCACTGGCCTCGCGCGGCGGGGCAAGGCGCTCCAGCGCCTCGGCGATGCGGGTAAGCAGGGCGTCGGTCATGGACCGGCGGTTATCCGGCAAGCGCCTCGCTGTCGAGATCGTAGAGCAGCGCTGCGCCAGCCATGGCCGAGGAGCCGAGACCGCGCGCCTCGGGCACGATCACGCGGTTGAAGAACTTGGTCACCGCGATCTTGCTGTGCAGGTCCGACGCGCGCGATTGGCGGGCCAGCTGCCATCCGGCGACAGCAACCGCACACATCGTGGTGAAGGGCACGGAACCTGCCAGCTTGTCGTCCAGCGAGGCGGTCGTGCTCATCCACTGGCCGATGGCGGCGGCATCCCTGGCGAGCGCGGCAACTTCAGGCACGTCCTCCATCTCGGACGCGATCTCGGCCATCAGCGCCTGCAGCACGCCGCCGTTTTCGTAGCCCAGCTTGCGGGTGACGAGATCTGCTGCCTGGATGCCATTGGTGCCTTCATAGATCGGGGCGATGCGGGAATCGCGCAGGTGCTGGGCAGCGCCGGTCTCCTCGATAAAGCCCATGCCGCCGTGGACCTGAATGCCGAGGCTGGCGACTTCGCAGCCGATATCGGTGCCCCACGCCTTGAGCATCGGCACGAGCAGTTCGGCGCGCTTCTGCGCCGCGTCATTGCCGAGTGCGCCGCGATCGACCTGGCCTGCCGTGTAGTACAGCAGGGCGCGGCTGCCTTCGGTCAGCGCGCGCATGCGCATCAGCATGCGGCGCACGTCGGGATGCTCGATGATCGCGACCGGGGCCTTTTCGGCCGAACCGGCGCGAGCCGACTGCACACGGTCTCGCGCGTAAGCCCGCGCCTGCTGGAAAGCACGCTCGGCGATCTGGACGCCCTGGCTGCCGACATTGATGCGGGCCGAGTTCATCATCGTGAACATCGCGCGCAGGCCGCCATTCTCGTGGCCAACCATCTCGCCGATGCATTCGCCATCATCGCCATAGCTCATCACGCAGGTGGGCGAGGCGTGGATGCCGAGCTTGTGCTCGATCGAGACGCAGCGAACGTCATTGCGTGCGCCAATCGACCCGTCCTGTTCCACGTGAAACTTCGGAACGATGAACAGCGAAATCCCGCGCGAACCTTCAGGCGCGCCCGGGGTGCGGGCAAGAACGAGGTGGATCACGTTGTCGGCCGCGTCATGCTCGCCGAAGGTAATGTAGATCTTGGTGCCGACGATCCGCCACTTGCCGGCGTGCGGCCCTTCGGTGATCGGCGTGGCGGTGGTGCGCAGCGCGCCGACATCGGAACCCGCCTGCGGCTCGGTCAGGTTCATGGTGCCCGACCACTCGCCGCTGATCAGCTTGGGCAGGTACATCGCCTTCTGCGCGTCGCTGCCATGATGCTCCAGCGCCTCGATCGCGCCGACTGTGAGCATCGGCAGCAGGGTGAAGCCCATGTTGGCCGCACCCAGCGTTTCGAGCGTGGCGGTGGCCAGCGTGAACGGCAGGCCCTGGCCGCCAAACTCGGTAGACCCGGCAATCGAGTTCCAGCCCTGCTCGACGAAGGCTTTGTAGGCTTCAACATAGCCGGGCGGGAGAGTGACCTCGCCATCGCGCCATTTCGCGCCGATCTGGTCGCCCGCGCGATGGAGCGGTGCCCATTCACCCGTGGCGAACGCGCCAATGCCCTCGACGATCGCCTCGACCAGATCGGGCGTGGCAGCAGCGAAGCGTTCGCTCTGGGCCAGTTCGTCGATCCCGGCGCTCACGCGTATGGCGAGCAGCTGGTCGGCGGTGGGCGGTGTGAAAGTCATCGTCCTCTCCTGTCTCGCACAATCTCAGGCGCAGGGCATGTGCGCTTGGCGCGGGGCCTGGCTCTCCCTATAGCGGGCCTGATGGAGCCGACAAAGCCTTCCAAAGTGCATCTGTCCGACGCCCGGGGACTGGAGCTTGCCGCGCAGGTGATAACGCGTGGCGGAACCGTCGCCGTGCCGACCGAGACGGTCTATGGCCTGGCCGCCCGTGCCGACGACGATGCGGCAGTGGCCGGGATCTATCGCGCCAAGGGGCGGCCCGATTTCAACCCGCTGATCGTGCACGTGCCCGACGTTACGGCAGCCGAAGCTCTGGCCCGGTTCGACGATCGCGCGAAGAGTCTGGCACAAGCCTTCTGGCCCGGCGCGCTGACCATGGTCCTGCCCCTGCGCGAGGACGCAGGACTCGCCCCCGCAGTCAGCGCCGGATTGCCGACCGTGGCCCTGCGCTGCCCGGCGCATCCGGTGATGCAGGCCCTGTTGAAAACCTGTGGATTACCGCTCGCGGCGCCGTCGGCCAACCGCTCGGGCGGGGTCAGCCCAACCAGCGCAGCCCATGTCGCCGCCTCGCTGGGGGACCGCGTCGATCTGATTCTCGATGGCGGGGAGACGCGGCAGGGAATCGAATCTACCATCGTCGGCCTGCGCGCTGACGGATCCTGGACCGTGCTGCGGCCAGGCCCGATCACCGAGGCCGAAATTGCCGGCGTTCTGGGTGGACAGAGCGCCGCCATGACGTCAGCAAAAATCGAGGCTCCCGGGCAGTTGGCCAGCCACTACGCCCCAGGCAAGCCGGTGCGGCTGAACGCTGGGGAGGCGCGGGCAGGGGAGTTCCTGATCGGCTTCGGCGACATCGCGGGAGACGTGACGCTGTCTGCTGCGGGCGATCTGGCGGAGGCGGCTGCGCGGCTCTATGCCTGCCTGCATCAGGGCTCGGCAGCGCCGCAGCCGCTTATCGCCGTGGCGCCGATCCCCGATCACGGCATCGGCGTGGCGATCAACGACCGCTTGCGCCGGGCTGCCGCCTAATTGCGAGCTTCGTAAGGCACGCTGGCGCGCATCGCGTCCATCTCGGCATAGATGGTGCGGGCGTCCTCGCAAGCGTCATCGTCACCACGGCTGCATTCGCGGCGCGCCTTGTCATATTCGCGTGACAGCTTGCCGTAACGCTCTTCGCGGCGGCGGATTTCGCGGCCGCGCTTCTGATCCCGCTCGGACTCGCTGACGGTCATGCGGTCGTAGACACCAGCGGTGGTGTCGATCGCCTTTGCGCCCACCCGCACCGGTGCCGTCGCCAGATCGAACGCGCTTTTGGCGACGCAGCCTGACAGCGCGAACGCTAGAACGGAAAGTGCTATGAGGCGACTGCGCATGGACTTCTCCCTCAAGGGAAAAATCCCACCCTACTAGATACTTGGCAAGCAGTACCTGCACCGGTTTGGTCCTTGCGGTGCGAATCCGGTGCAGGTTCTGCAGAAAATCACTGCTCGTCGGCTTCACCAGTCGCCTCGATCGGCGCCATGTCCGCGGCATCGCTGTTCGGCGTGACACCGTTCTCGCAGACCAGCTTGCCCGAGCCCATGGCGCTGACCTTGCAGGTGGCGCGGCCGAACACGCGCACTTCGCCCGAACCCATGATGTTGGCGTTGACGTGGCCGTTGGAGGCGAAGCGGGCATTGCCCGAACCAGCGACGTCGACCTTGACCTCGTCGACAGTCAGCCCGTCCATTTCGGCATCGCCGCTGCCGGCGACAGTCATCTTCAGTTCCCTGGCCTTGCCAGCGGCGCGCAGCTTGCCCGAACCGACCACGTCGATGCCGAGCTTCTGCGCGTCGATCGCGCGCGCCTCGACCACGCCCGATCCGGCGACGGTGATCTTGGCATCGGTGCCGCCGAGCTGGTCGGTGGTAAGGTTGCCGGAACCGGCGAACACGACCTCGTTCAACGCAGGAAGCGTGACGTTGACCGTGGCCGCGCGGGTTGACTGGCCGAGCTTCCAATCCTCCCGCGTGATGCCAAGCTGGCCTTCCGACAGGGCAAAGCGCAGCTTGTCGGCGCCTTCGCCCTCGACCGTGATCGCCAGCTTGTCGCCCCGGGTGATGCGGACATTGTCCGGGCCCAGAAGCGCGATGCCAGTCGGCGCCGCACCGCTCATGTCGAGATCGGCAAGCGGCACGCCCTTCTTGCCATTGAACGAGATGTTGCCGCCGTCACAGCCGGCCAGCGCAGTGGCCAGACCCATGACGGCAACACCGGCCAAAGCGCGAACGAGATTCTGAAACATGACGAGGTCACTCCTGACGCCATTCCTGACTGTATTGCCGATATAACACGGTGATACGATATCGGCCAAGTCGTTGGTGGAGCCAAGGCAGGAGTTGGTCGCAAAACCGGCAGCGAAAAAGGCCCCCGGTTTCCCGGAGGCCTCTTTCATGCACCAGTGCGTGAAACGGATCAGGCCGTTTCGTAGTACTTCGGCGCGTGTTCGTTGAGGATCGCGAGGATCTTCTTGAGCGCGGCAGGCTCATCAGTCTTTTCCATCGCCGCGAGTTCGCGGGCGAGGCGCGAGGAGGCCGCTTCGAAGATCTGGCGTTCCGAGTAGGACTGTTCCGGCTGATCGTCGGCACGGAACAGGTCGCGCGTCACTTCGGCGATCGACACGAGGTCGCCCGAGTTGATCTTGGCTTCGTATTCCTGGGCGCGGCGCGACCACATGGTGCGCTTGACCTTGGGCTTGCCCTTGAGCGTATCGAGCGCTTCGCGCAGCGTCTTGTCAGACGACAGCTTGCGCATGCCGATCGCTTCGACCTTGTTGACCGGAACGCGCAGAGTCATGCGTTCCTTTTCGAAGCGCAGCACGTAGAGCTGCAGCTTCATGCCAGCAATTTCTTCGTCCTGAAGTTCGACCACCCGGCCGACACCATGCTTCGGATAAACGACGTAGTCCCCAACATCGAAGGCGAGAGCCTTACCTGCCATTGGTAATCCTTTCGACGCGGGCAGGACTGGCAAACGGAGGTTAGCGAAGCCTTGGGGGAAATAGGCATGAACCCGCCGGATCGACGGTCATGCGAGGCTTGCGATCCGGTTGCTGTTCTTGTCCTGCCGTTTTCGTGGTGAAAAGACGCCGGACAGGCATAAGCCCACCGGCGCTTGGGGCATCATATAACATCTCGGCAACAAAATTACCACCCCTGAACGCACTGCAGCGCAGCGGAAATCGTTTGCTGTCTCCGTTGCGGAGCCAACAAACGCCTTACGCTGCGCCGGCAGAGGGATGGAAGGGCAAGGGCGACTTCAGCCGCCGACCCCTGCAACCTGCTGGAATCAGTCGCCTTCGCCGGGTTCGGCGGAGAAGTACTTGTCGAACTTGCCTTCTTCGCCCTTGTGCTCGTCGGCGTCTTCGGGCGCATCCTTCTTGGCGGTGATGTTCGGCCATTCCGCCGAATACTTGGCGTTCAGTTCAAGCCACTGCTCGAGCCCGGATTCGGTATCGGGCAGAATCGCTTCTGCCGGGCATTCCGGTTCGCACACGCCGCAGTCGATGCACTCGCTGGGGTTGATCACCAGCATGTTCTCACCCTCGTAGAAGCAGTCAACGGGGCACACTTCGACGCAGTCCATGAACTTGCAACGGATACAGGCGTCGGTGACGACGTAGGTCATGGCGATTTGATCCCTCAGGTCTTCGTTTGAGGTCGTGCTAGAGGCCTTTGGGCGTCTCCGTCAAGCGGGGCCATCAAGCTGGAGCCGGGCTGGCAGACGATTGGTCAGGAATTTCGAGCACGCGGTAGCAGGATTGTGCTTCGGTTGCCGGACCGCGCCGGGCTGGGATGGCGAGAACTTCGATCACCGTCACCCGGCTGCGCATCGGCAGGACCAGCACGTCGCCTTGCTTGATGCCGGCGCTACATCGCTCGATCCGGCGGCCATTGAGGCGGATGTGGCCGGCGGAAACCCAGTCCTGGGCAAGGCCGCGACTGCCGGCGAAACGGGTGAACCAGAGGAACTTGTCGATCCGCAAGCAGGCTCTCTCCTTGTCCTATCGCGCCACCAGTTCGGCCAGAGCGGCAAATGCTCCGCTCGGCGGCGGCTTGGGTCTTTCCGGGTCGGATGCCGGTTCGCGGCGCGATGGCCGCCAATCCCACAATGGCGGATGCGGCGGGCCGTATGCCTTTTCGGGCAGGCTCCGGCCCATGTGCACGCGAAAGCCACCGGCGCGCAGCAGCGCGGCATAGGCGGCGGTCGAAAGGCTCATCGATCTTGCCACCGCAGGATCGAGGAACACCCGCTTTGCCTTCGCCCCCATGCGCGTGGCGTGCGCGGCGTGAAGCAGCTTTTCGGCAAGATCGACGCGCAAGGCCTCGTTGCCAAGACGGCGGTATCCGGCAGGAGCGATCCTGGTATGGACCACGGGCTGCATCGTCTCGGGCGGCAGGGGCGCGGGCTTGCCCCAGATGCGCGCCAGCCGGTGCCAGGCCTGCATCGCGCCCGGCCGCAAGGCGTTGGGCAGGAACAGATCAAGCGCACCAATGCGGACGCCCAGCTTCTTTAGTCGCTGGCGCTGCGCCGCATCGAGCCGGTCCAGTCCCGAGCCCTCGCGCACCAGCACCCCGCCCGCTTCCACGAGATGGAGCAGCAGCGCGCGCAGTTCAGGCCCCGAAGCGGGATCGCGGCTCGCTTCGTCGAGCGCGAGCAGGGATTTGAGATGACGTTGATGTTGCGCCTGCAACCAGGCGTCCAGCGCCGCGACCACCTCAGCCTTGTCGTTGGGAGCAAGCCGGTCCAGCGCGACATCAGGCTTGAGCCGAGGGGCCAGCATCGCCCGCCCGCGCTCGAGCTTGGCAACCACGGTGTCCTGCCAGACCAGCGCAGTGTCCTCGAACGCGATGCCATTCGATTCACGCGCCGCTTCAGCCAGAGCCTTGGCGCGATGGCGCAGCAGGCCCGGCAGGTGGCGCTCGGCCGCAGCCAACAGCAGCCGGCGATCCTCGGCGCGGGCGAGGGGATCGACAACGAAGCGGAAGCCTTCGAGGTGACCGATCGGCTCGTCATCGACGAGAACCGCACCCTCGTCCGCCAGGCGCACCGGCAGCAGTGAAGCGTCGGCCCCGGCCTTGCGCATCAGCACCGCAGTGCGGCGGTTGACGAAGCGTTCGGTGAGTCGCGCGTGCAGCGCGTCCGAAAGCCGTGCCTCGACCCCGCGCGCGCGCGCCGACATTTCCTCCCTGGCCAGCACCCAGTCGGGCCGCTGCGCGATATAAGCCCAGGAACGGATCGCCGAGACGCGCGCCTGCAGCGTGTCGATGTCGCCGGAAGGATTGTCCAACTGGGCAATCGCCTGCGCCACGTAGTCTGCGCCGAGGTAGCCGTGGCGCAAGTCCTGCCACAGGCGGGCGACAAAGCGGCTGTGCGTCTCCTCGCCCTGCGAGCGAAAGTCGGGCAGGCGGCAGACTTCCCAGAACCGTTCGACCGCACGCTTGCCGCGCACGCTGGCAACAGTTTCGGGATCTTCCGCGAGGCGCTTGATCACGGCGAGGTCGATGGCCTGGGGCGGCGTCACCAGTTCGGGGCGGGGGGGAATGCTCTCGAGATCCTCGATCAGCGCGGCCAGGCTGTCGAACCGCGGTTCCGCCTCGCGCCAGAACAGGCGGGTGAGGGGCGGGAAGCGGTGTTCCTCGATCGCGTAGATTTCCTCGTCGGTGAACTCGGGATTGGTGCCGCCTGCTCCTGCCAGCGTGCCGAAAGTGCCATCGCGCTGGTGACGCCCGGCGCGTCCGGCGATCTGCGCCATCTCC